>CAZLQH010000014.1:0-44450 GCA_964561595.1 uncultured bacterium
GGTCACGACGGGCGAGCAGCGCGAGCTCGTGCGGGTGCCGTTGGGGCCGCATCATGCCGGCGGCAGGAGGTGACGTGACCACGGTCGCGGACGGCGTCCCGCCGTCGGTCGGATCGGCCTCGTCGCCACCGTGAGCCGGCGTGGCCGGTGCTAGCGTGAGCCCATGACGAGCACCCTATGGGTCGTCGGCGACTTCGCCTGGGACGTGCTGATCCGCACGAACACCGCCTTGCAGGCGGGAGGCGACACGTACGGCGAGGTGAACCTGGCCCCGGGCGGCTCCGCGGCCAACGCAGCGGTATGGGCCCGGCGTTGCGGCGCGAAGGCCGCGTTCGTGGGCAAGGTGGGGCGCGACAGGCTGGGCGACCTGGCCCAGGAGGACCTCGAGGAGGAGGCGGTCGAGGCGTGGCTGGTGCGGAGCGAGACGCAGGCCACCGGCTCGGTGGCGGTCTGGATCGATCATCACGGTCAGCGCTCGATGGTGTCGGGCAAGGGTGCGGACCACTACCTCCTCCCCTCCGAGCTGCCGCGAGAGCAGCTTCGCAGCGCGCAGCATCTGCACCTCTCCGCCTGGTCGTTCTTCGCGAACCCGCCCCGCACCGCGGTGCGCGAGGCCGCCAGGCTGGCGAAGGAGGGCGGCGCGACGGTGTCGTTCGACCCCGCCAGCTTCCAGCTGATCGAGCAGACCGGCGTCGAGCGCTTCCTGCGGTTCACCGAGGGGCTGGGGATCGACCTGCTGTTCCCGAACGTCGACGAGGGGCGCGTGCTGTCCGGGGAGACCGACCCTGCCCGGATGATCGCCGTGCTGGCCGAGCGCTACCCGGGCGCGAAGGTGGTGCTGAAGCTCGACGCGAAGGGAGCCCGGGTGCAGACGTCGGGCGACGAGAGCGTTCACGTTCCTCCCGTCGAGAGCCAGCTGCTGGACGCGACGGGAGCGGGCGACGCCTTCGCCGGCGCGTTCCTGTCGCGGTGGCTTCGGGACGGCGACGCCGTCGCCGCGACCCGCTTCGCGACCGGCGTCTCCGCTTGGGTGATCGAGCACATCGGCGCTCGCCCCAAGCCGGACGCACGACTCCGTGAACGGTTGGCGCACGACGACGCCGAGCGATCGTCGGCGGACGCGACGTGATCGCGGGCGCGCCGTCGGGCGCGTCGGCCGGCGCGTCCGTCGAGCGGTTCGACGTGATCGTCGTCGGCGCCGGGCTCGCCGGCCTGACGGCGGCCCGCGAGCTCCGTCGCGCCGGTCGCTCGGTCGTCGTGCTCGAGGCGTCGGACGGGGTGGGCGGGCGCGTGCGGACCGACCGCGTCGACGGGCATCTCGTCGATCGCGGCTTCCAGGTCCTGTTCCCCGCCTACCCGGCCTACCGGCGGCAGCTGAGGCGCGACGGGCCGACGCTGGCGCGGGTCCCGCCCAGCGCCGTGCTGCGCGACGGGCGTGGCCCGGTCGAGGTCGTGGGCGACCCTCTGCGCGATCCCGCGGTGCGGCGGGCACTTCCCTCGCTGCGGTCGCTGGGACCGGCGGATCTGGCCCGGCTGGGGCGGTTGGTCGCGGAGGTCGTGGCGGCCCCGCCGCAGGCGTCGCTGGCCGGGCCGGACGAGCCGGCCCACGCGTTCTTGCGGCGCCGGGGCTTCTCGGCGTCTGCGCTCACGCGCTTCTTCGTTCCGTTCTTCGGTGGCGTGTTCCTGGACCGGGAGCTGCGCACCAGCGCCCGTCTGCTCAGGTACGTGCTGCGCATGCTGATCGCGGGCGGCGCGGCGCGGCCGGTAGGCGGGATGGAACGGATTCCCGAGGCGCTGGCGCGCGGGACCGACGTCCGGACATCGCGACGCGTCACGCGGCTGGAGGCGAAGGGAGAGGGGGTGACCGTCGTCGTGGAGGGGGGAGAGCGGCTGGAGGCCGGCGACGTGGCGGTCGCGACCGATCCGCCCGAGGCGGCTCGGCTGGCCCGGGTCGGCGTCCCTCCGGGCGCGCGCGGCGCGATCTACCTGGCCTTCTCCGCACCGGCAGGGATCGACGACGAGCCGCGGCTGATCCTGGGCGACGGCGATCCGGTGAACGACGCCTGCTGGCTCTCGAACGGCGATCCCACCCTCGCTCCGGCGGGTCGCGCGTTGCTCTCGGTCACGGTGCTCGAGGCGGCGGATCGGGACGGCGACGACGAGGCGCTGACGGCGCGGGTGCGGGCGACGCTGCGAGGCTGGTACGGAGCGCGCGCGTCGGAGCTGGAGCTCTTGCGTCTGACGCGGATCCCGTACGCCCAGTTCGCGCAGCCTCCTGGCATCGGGGGCCTGCTGGCGTCGGTGCGGACGCCTCTGCCGCGCGTCTGGCTGGCGTCCGAGGCGGCCCGCGGCTGCTCGATCCAGGGCGCCATGGAGGGCGGCGAGCAGGCGGCCGCGGCGATCCTGGGGGACGCCGCGGTGCTGGGGCGGCCTCGGGGCGCCTGAGCTTCGGTGCCGGAGCGCGCTTCGCCGCGTCGCGCTCTCAGTCGGCGAGGTGGCCCAGCTTGTCGACCTTCGTCCGCAGGTACGTCTCGTTGTGCGGGTTCTCGCCGGCGTGGAGCGGGACGCGCTCGACGATCCGCATCCCGAAGCCCTCGAGCCCCGCGACCTTTCGGGGGTTGTTCGTCAGCAGCCGGATGCGGGTGACCCCCAGGTCGGAGAGGATCTGGGCGCCGATGCCGTAGTCGCGAAGGTCGGCGGCGAAGCCCAGGCGCTCGTTCGCCTCGACCGTGTCGGCACCCTCGTCCTGCAGATGGTAGGCGCGGATCTTGTTGAGCAGGCCGATGCCGCGACCCTCCTGGCGCAGGTAGACCAGCACGCCGCGGCCGGCCTCGGCGATCGCCTTCAGCGCCGCATCGCGCTGGAAGCCGCAGTCGCAGCGGAGGCTGTGGAACACGTCCCCGGTGAGGCACTCGGAGTGCATCCGGACCAGGACGGGCTCGCCTGCGCCCACCTCGCCCAGCACCATCGCGACGTGCTCGGCGCCGTTCAGGGCGTCACGGTAGCCGACGACCTCGAACTCGGCCCACGGCGTGGGCAGCTTGGCGTCGGCCACGCGCTGCACGAAGCCGTCGTGCCGCTCGAGCCGGTAGCGGATCAGGTCGGCGATCGTACCGACCGTGATGCCGTGCGTCTGCGCGAACTCCAGGATCGCGGGCAGCCGCATCATGCGGCCGTCGTCGTGCATCAGCTCGCTGATCGCGCCGGCCGGCGCCAGGCCAGCCAGGCGGCAGAGGTCCACCGCTGCCTCGGTGTGCCCCGCACGCCGCAGGACCCCGCCGTCGCGGGCGCGCAGCGGGAACACGTGGCCGGGGCGGGCCAGATCTTCGGCGACCACGCCGTCGCGCACCGCGGTCCGGATGGTCGTCGCGCGGTCCTTGGCGCTGATGCCGGTCTCCACGCCCTCCTTCGCCTCGATCGAGACCGTGTACGCCGTCTGGCGCCTGGCGGTGTTGTGCTGCACCATCATCGGAAGGTCGAGGTGATCGGCCAGATCGTTGGGCATCGCCAGGCAGATCACGCCCCCGGTGTTCCGGATCGTGAACGCCAGGTTCTGCTCCGTCGCGAACTCGGCGGCGATGACGATGTCGCCCTCGTTCTCGCGGTCCTCGTCGTCCACGACGATCACCGGCCTGCCGGCCCGGAGCTCGCCCAGGAGGGTGTCGACCGTCGCGAGCCTGGCGTCGCGTGACGCGCTCACGCTTCCCCTCCCGTGTCGTCGTCCGCCAGCGCGGCCGCCCTCGCGGCGTAGCGCGCCATGATGTCCGCTTCGAGGTTCACGCGGTCGCCGGGATGGAGCTCGCCCAGCGTGGTGACCTGGAGCGTGTGCGGGATGAGCCAGAGGGTGAAGGCGCGGGCCGGCATCGCGGGGTCGGTTCCGCCCGGACCGCCGACGTCGACGACCGTGAGGCTCACGCCGTCGACCGTGATGCTCCCCTTGGGAACGAGCCAGCGGGCCAGCTCGTCCGGGGCGTCGATGCCGAGCACGGTGGCCCCCTCGTGGTCCTCCCGAGCGGTGACGGCCCCCACCCCCTCGACGTGGCCGGCGACGACGTGTCCGCCGAAGCGACCGTTCGCCGGCATGGCGCGCTCCAGGTTCACCCCGGCGCCCTCGTGCCAGCGTGGCGCGGTCGCGCGCACCGACTCGGCGGTCAGCTCGACCTCGAACGCCGACGCGTCGACCGCGACGGCGGTCAGGCAGCAGCCCGAGACGGCGACCGAGTCGCCGACCTTCAGGTCGGCAAGCACGGCGTCCGCCTCGATCCGGAGGCGCAGATCGCCGTGCGTCCGACCGACCGCCGCGACGCGTCCGACCTCTTCCACGATGCCTGTGAACATCAGCTTCGTCCTTCCTGGAGGTCGGCCGTGGCGGCCGCTTCCTCCCTGGGCGCGTCCGGGTGCCGGACGCGCGCCGTGAGCAGCAGATCGTCTCCGGACATCTCGCTGCGAAGATCGACCAGACGGATCGCCTCGTCCATCGTCTTGACGCCCAGCCCGCCGAGCGGGGTGGCGCCGTTGCCACCCAGAAGCTTCGGCCCGATGAACCAGGCCACGCGGTCGATGGCCCGGGCTTCGAGGAACGACCACGCGAGCGTGCCGCCGCCCTCGAGCAGCACGCTGCGGACCTCGCGACGGTGCAGCTCGCCGAGGGCGGCGGCGACGGACGGTCGTCCTTTCGGGCCGTCCAGCGTGACCACCGCCGCTCCCGCGTCGCGCAACGCCGCGACGCGATCGTCCGGCGCCGACGGGCCGACGAAGACGGTGACCCGGGCGGGCACGCCGGCGTCGTCCGGGGCAAGCAGCGCCGCGCCTGGCGGGGTGCGGGCGACGGCGTCGAACACGACCTTCATCGGGGTGCGGCCGTGCTCGACGCGGGCCGTCAGCCGGGGGTCGTCGAGAAGCACGGTGGACACGCCGACGGCGACGGCGTCGAGCTCGTGCCGCCAGCGCTGGACGCGTGCTCTCGACGTCTCGGAGGTGATCCAGCGGGAGTGTCCGGCTCGCGTGGCGATCTTGCCGTCCAGCGTCATCGCGGTCTTGTAGAGCACGAACGGCCTGCCCAGCAGCTGCGAGGTGCGGAACACCTCGTTCTGCCGCTCGGCCTCGTCGCGGCGCACGCCGACGTCGACCTCGATGCCGGCGTCCCGAAGCCTGCGCACGCCGGAGCCGTCGACGACCGGGTTCGGATCGAGGGCCGCCACCACGACGCGTCGCACGCCGGCGCGGATCAGCGCCTGGCTGCACGGCGGCGTCCGTCCGTGATGGTCGCACGGCTCCAGCGTGACGTAGGCGGTGGCGCCCGCCGCCGCATCGCCGGCGTCGCGAAGGGCGACGATCTCGGCGTGATCCTCGCCTGCGCGGCGGTGGTATCCCTCGCCCACGACCGCGCCGTCGCGGACCAGCACGCAGCCGACCAACGGGTTGGGCGACGTCGTCCCACGGCCCTGCTCGGCGAGCCGCAAGGCGCGCGCCATGAAGCGCTCGTCGTGTTCGGAGGATTCGGCTCGACCCCGACGCCCGGGGTCCTCTCGGTTCCAGTCCATGCGGTCGCGTGCGCGAGGGTCGTCGCGCCGCTCCACCTCCTTCTCTCATCCGGACTGTCACCGTCGGTGCCGGAGTCTCACCGGCTCGGGCCTCTCGGCTTCGCGGACTCGCGCTGACGCGCTCACCGCCGGTCGGGGATTTCACCCTGCCCTGAAGGATGCGTTCGTGCCGCGGCCCTTGTCTCCGGGCCTGGCGCAAAGTATAGAACCGCGAGGGGACGCGAACGGTAGGCCGTGCGTCCGACGCGACACGTCGGTGCCTCGACCGACGCGGCCACGCCGCTGGCATGATGGGGCGCATGGACTTCGAACGCGTTCTGGACCGCTATGCCGAGCTCGCCGTCCAGGTGGGCGTCGGTCTTCGCCCGGGCCAGCGGCTGTTGCTCCGCAGCCCCGTGAGCGCCGCGCCGTTGGCGCGTCGGATCGTCGCCGCGGCGTACCGGGCCGGCGCTCCCTACGTGCAGGTGATGTGGAGCGACGAGGAGGTCGCCAAGTCCCGCTACCTGCTGGCTCCCGACGGGAGCTTCGGCGAGGTTCCCTTCGGTCAGGCCGAGGCGATGGAGGGCATGGCCGAGCGCGGCGACGCGGTGGTGTCGATCTCCGCGTCCGATCCCGAGGCGTTCGCGGCGGCCGACCCCGCGCGGGTCGCGACCGCCCGCTCCGCGCTGCAGCAGGCGATGGCGCCGTTCACGCGTCACGTCATGGGCAACCGGATTCCCTGGACCATCCTGGCGGTGCCGACGCCGGCCTGGGCCGGCAGGGTGTTCGCCGAGGACGACGATGAAGCTGCGGTCGCGAAGCTCTGGGACGCCATCCTGGCGGCGACCCGGATGGACCTGGCGGATCCGGTCGCGGCCTGGCGCGAGCACGTCGCCACGCTCGAGGCGCGCGCCGCACGACTCGACGAGCGCGCCTACCGCGCCCTGCGATTCCGCGGGCCCGGGACCGACCTCGTCGTCGGGCTGGCGGACGGGCACGTCTGGAAGGGGGGCGCCACCGTCAGCGCCGCGGGACAGACGTTCGTGCCCAACCTGCCTACCGAAGAGGTGTTCACCGCGCCGCACCGTGACCGGGTCGAGGGAACCGTGCGCGCCAGCCTGCCGCTGGCGTACGGGGGGCGACTGATCGAGGGAATGTCGCTCCGCTTCGAGCGGGGCCGGGTGGTCGAGGCGCACGCCGATCGCGGGCAGGAGGCGCTCGATAGGCTGCTCGACACCGACGAGGGCGCACGCCACCTGGGCGAGGTCGCCCTGGTATCGATCGACAGCCCCATCCACCGCAGCGGCCTGCTGTTCCTGAACACCCTGTTCGACGAGAACGCCGCCAGCCACCTCGCGCTGGGCCGTGCGTACCGCTTCTGCGTCGAGGGCGGCGCAGACGCCGACGACGAGGCGGCCTGGGCCGCCGGCCTGAACGAGAGCCTGGTCCACGTCGACTTCATGATCGGCTCGCCCGAGACCGACGTCGACGGTCTGCACGCGGACGGGCGGGAGGAGCCGCTGATGCGCTCGGGACGTTTCGTGGTCTAGGCGCGCACCGTCGCCGAGGACGGGATCGTGCGGCGCAGCGAGGGAAGTCGCTCATCGTGCTACCGTCGCCGTGAACGGCCGTTCGTGTTCGGAGGCCTGCCGGGGGACATTGTGCCGAACCGGGAGGTTGACCATGATCCTCGCTCTTCTTTCGGTGGGTCGTCTCACGCCACGTGGACGCCGGCTCCGAGCCTCGGGCCTCCTGGCGCTGGCGCTGGCCGGCCTCGCTCTTGGCGTCGCCCGCGCGTCGTGCCCGAATCCAGAGGGCGCGATCGCGTCGCCGGTCGCCGATCGTTTTCGGACCTACCTGCAGACGCACTTCGAGCCGCTCGACGATCCGTCGCTCGCGCGCTTCGATCGCCTGGTGCTGATCGGCTACGCGCTCGGGCGGCAGGCGCCGGCGGTGGGTGACGACCCGATGCGCCGAGACGCGTTCGATTGCCTGCTGGTCGCGCTCGAGCAGCGTACCTACTGGACGACGCTGATCCAGGGCGAGCTCGGAACTCCGGGCGATCGCAGCGGCTTCCGCACCATCTTCGCCGCGGCCATGGGCTTCTACGACGAGCGTGTCGCCGAGCTCACCGGCTACCGCGAAGGTACCGTCCTTCCCACGGTGTTCGATCCCCCCTTCGCCCCGGTGGGCGTTGCCGAGCCGTCGCCCGCCGGGCCGGCCGACCCGGCGGCGCGCCCCAGCCCCGATCCGGAAAGCGAGCCTGCGCCCGTCGCGATCGTCCCGGAGGAGATCGGTGCCTACCGCGACGATCGACGCGCGGCCGGACTCGGTCCCGATCACGGTCCGGGCGGCGCCACCTGTCCGCTCGATCAGCCGGCGGACTTCCTGTTCGTGGACACCTCGTACGGATCGACCATGCCCTGCCGGGCGTTGGACGGGGCGCTCTGGTGCTGCAGCGGCTACTACTGGTCGGCGGTCGCCTTCACCGACGGCGACGGCTGGGCGATGGCCCCTCTCGACGGCGGCCCGGTCTGCACCTTCACCACCACGTGGCGGGGTCGCGGGGACGGAGGCGAACCGACCTTCGGCGGCGGGGTGACCTGCCCGGGACGAGAGGGCGTGAGCGGCTGGTACGTCCTGGTCCTAGACGAGGACGCGCGCGAGTAGCTGCCTCTCGGCGCCCCCGGCGGCCTCGTGCACGAGCCGGGCGGCGCTGCGCCGTGGATCATCGAGCCCAGCGACCGCGCTGGTATCGTCGCGCCATGAGCCGACCGGTCGCCGGCGCCGCCACCGAAACCCAGCCCGACGTGCGGGCCCGCGCCCGCACGCTTCTGAAGCAGGTCTGGGGCTACGACGACTTCCTCGGCCTCCAGGCGGACGTGATCGAGCACGTCGCGTCGGGTGGCGACGCGCTGGTGCTGATGCCGACGGGCGGGGGCAAGTCGCTCTGCTACCAGCTCCCGGCCCTGCTGCGCGACGGCGTCGCCGTCGTGGTGTCGCCTCTCATCGCGCTGATGCAGGATCAGGTCGTCGCGCTCCGCAACGTGGGCGTCCGCGCGGCGTTCCTGAACTCGTCGCTGGATCCCGCTGCGCGGCGGGAGGTCGAGGCGGACCTCGACGCGGGTCGGCTGGACCTGCTGTACGTCGCTCCCGAGCGCCTGGTGACGCCGGACTTCCTTCGGCGGCTCGAGCGGGTTCCGCTGGCCCTGTTCGCGATCGACGAGGCCCACTGCGTGTCGCAGTGGGGGCACGACTTCCGGCCCGAGTACATCGCCTTGGACGTGCTGGCGGAGCGATTCCCCGACGTCCCGCGCATCGCGCTGACCGCCACGGCCGACGCGGTGACCCGCCGCGAGATGGCCGAGCGGCTTCGGCTCCGGGACGCGCGCCGCTACACCAGCAGCTTCGACCGACCGAACATCCGCTACACCGTCGTCGACAAACGCAACGCCCGTCAGCAGTTCCTGCGCTTCTACCGCGAGCGGCACCAGGGCGCGGCCGGCATCGTGTACTGCCTGTCGCGCAAGTCGGTCGACTCGACCGCCGAGTGGCTTCGCCGCGAGGGGGTGGACGCGGTCGCCTACCACGCCGGCCTGGACCGGGAGACGCGCGCCGCGCATCAGGAACGCTTCCTCCGCGAGGACGGCGTGGTCGTCGTGGCCACCATCGCGTTCGGCATGGGGATCGACAAGCCGGACGTCCGCTTCGTGGCGCACCTCGACCTGCCCAAGAGCCTCGAGGGGTACTACCAGGAGACGGGGCGGGCGGGCCGCGACGGCGACCCCGCCGACGCCTTCCTCACCTACGGCCTTCAGGACGTCGTGCAGGTTCGGCGCCTGCTCGCTTCCAGCGGCGCCGGCGAGGAGCACGCCCGCGTCACGCAGCAGCGGCTCGAGGCGCTGCTGGGCTTCTGCGAGTCGGCGGGCTGCCGGCGGCAGGCGTTGCTGCGCTACTTCGGCGAGGAGCTGCCCCAGCCGTGCGGCAACTGCGACACCTGCCTGACGCCGGTGCGCACGTTCGACGGCACGGTCGCCGCGCAGAAGCTGCTCTCGACCGTGGTCCGGACCGGACAGCGCTTCGGCGCCGGCCACCTGATCGACGTGCTGCTGGGCAAGGCCACGAAGCGGGTCGAGCAGCTGGGCCACGGCACGCTCACCACCTTCGGCATCGGCGGCGAGCTGGACGAGAAGGGCTGGCGCTCGGTCGCCCGTCAGCTGGTCGCCGGCGGCCAGCTGGTCACCGACGCCGAGGGGCACGGATCGCTGCGCGTCGGGCCGACGGCCGCTCCGCTGCTCCGGGGCGAGACGACCGTCGAGCTTCGCGAGGACCGGGCGCCCGCCGGCGCGGCGACCGGCGCCCGGGCGTCCGGCAAGCGTCGCCGCAGCGTGGACGACCTCGCAGACGACGCTCGCGAACGGTTCGAGGCGTTGCGCGCCCTGCGCAGCGAGATCGCCAAGGAGGGCGGCGTCCCGCCGTACGTGGTCTTCCACGACGCGACGCTGCGCGAGATGGCCGAGCGGACGCCTACCGACGCGCCGACTCTGGGCACGGTCCAGGGGGTCGGCGCGACGAAGATGGAGCGCTACGGACCGCGATTCCTGACGCTGCTGCGTGAGCTCGCGCCCGCTGGCGTCCGGTCCGACGCGGCGCCGGCCGGAGGGGCGGGCGGGCTGTTCGACGTGCGGCACGCGTCGTCTTCGTACGGCTCGGGAGGGCCGGGCGTCGGCACGGCGGACCGTGGGGCGGGCGCCGAGAATGCCGACGCCCAGGACGTGGACACCGTGGACCGGACCCGCGCGCTGATCCTGGACGGCTACGCGCCCGAGGCGGTCGCGTCCGAGCGGGGCCTGAAGCTGCGCACCGTCGAGGGGCATCTCGCGGAGCTGGTGGCTCGCGGCGACCTGAGCGTGGAGGAGGCGACGGGCCTCGACGCGGACCGCATCGCCGAGATCGAAGCGGCGGCCGACGCCCTTCCCGACGAGGTCCGAGGGCGCCTGCGGCCTCTGCGCGACGTGTTGGGGCAGCGCTACGGCTACGCCGTGCTGCGCTGCGTCCTGGCCGGTCGCGAGCGCTAGCGCCCACGCGACGTGACCTGCGGTCGGTGCGAGCCGCTCGGCCGACGACGTATCCTCGGGCATGGACTCCCCCTGGCGCCTGCTCCCCGTCGCCGAGATCGAGCCGGTCCAGCCGGCCGCCGAGGCGCGCGCGCGGAGCTGGCTCCGCGAGTTGGCCGCGCGACTTCGCGGCGAGCCACGGTCGCCGGTCGATCCGACCCCCTCGCGGGACCGCCTCGGTCCGCTGGACGAGGCCCGCCTGGCGCGCCTGGTGCCGGACCCGCCGCTGGCGCCGCAGCGCGCGGCGTTCGATGCGCTGCGCGGACGCACACGCAGGGCGATCGTCCTCCGTCCCGACGATGGCGGATGGGATGCGGTGCTGGACGGAGCGTCCGAAGTCGCCGCGGAGCGGCTGAAGCCACCGGACGCGCTGCCGCCCGGCTCGGGGCTGCCGGACGCGGTGCGCGCGCGCCTGGCCGACCCGACGCCGCTGCACGCGCTTCGGCTGGAGCGGTGGGGCGTTCGGCACCACGACGGCTTGGCCGCGCTCCGGGAGCTGCTCGCGCTGCTGGCCGACCGGGACGGTCCGTGGACCGCCGACGCAGGGCCTTGGGCGTGGGCGTGGATGCGGCACGTCCTGCCCGAGGCACGCGGTTTGCCGTCGCCTGTCGCGCCGGCGCCCCTGAACGGCGAGGCGCTGCAAGCGTGGCTGGGCGATCGCGACACGTTGCGCCTCCGTGGACGGGGCGGCGCTCCGGACGAAGCCACGTTTCGCGCGCTCGCGGAGCGCGCGCGCGGCGAGGCCGGGGTGGCGGCGGCCATCTGGCGGGCGTGCCTGCGAGACGGCGCCGAGCGACCGTCCCCGGACGAGGCGGAGGCTAGCGGCGAAGAAGAGGACGCCGACGAGCCACGCGAGCCGGGCACGGTGTGGGTGCGCCACCCGAACGAGCTGGTGCTTCCCGTTCCGAGAACCGTGACGCGCCGCGAGCTGCTGCTGCTGCACGCCGTGCTGTTGCACGGGCGGCCGGCCGTACCGGCCCTGGCCCGCGCGCTGGACCGCGAGATCCACGAGACCGAGGTGGAGGTGTCGACGCTGATCGACCAGCGCCTGCTCGCGTGGGACGATGACCGAAGGGTCCGGCCCGCGCCGCTGGCGCTGCCGGCGATCCGCGCCCGGCTCGAGTCCGAGGCGTTCGCAGGGGAGGCGGCGTGAACGAGACTTCGCAAGCTCTCGTGGACATCTTGCGCGACGCCTCGCAGATTCCCTGGCTGCGCATCGCCGCGATCCTCGTCGGCGCCTGGCTGTTGGTACGCGCGCTGGCGTGGGCGCTGCCGAGGGCCGCCGAGGCGCTGCCGGCCGGCGTGCGCGTTCGACTGTTGCCGCTGGTGCCGGCCCTGCGGCTGGCGATCACGTTGGTGGCGGTGCTCTGGATCGTCCCGCTGGTGATCTCGCCCACGCCTCAGAACCTGGTCGCGGTGCTGGGCGCGTTGGGCATCGCGCTAGGCTTCGCGTTCAAGGATTACGCCGCGAGCCTGGTCGCCGGCGTGGTGGCGGTGTCCGAGCGGCCCTACCGACAGGGCGACTGGATCCAGATCCAAGGCTGGTACGGCGAGGTTCGCACGGTCGGGTTGCGGGCGGTGCAGCTGGTCACGCCGGAGGACGACGTGGTGACGTTCCCGCACGCCGTGCTGTGGACCGACGGGGTCGCCAACGCCAACGACGGGGAACGTACGTTGCAGGTCGTGGCGAGACTGTGGCTCGAGGCGGACCACGACGGCGCCCGCATGCGCGACCGGCTGCGCGAGGTGGCGTGGACCAGCCCATGGCTGGACGTGACCCGCCCGGTCGAGGTGATCGTGCGCGAGGAGCCGTGGGGCACGCGCTACGACGTCAAGGCGTATCCGCTCGAGGCGCGCGACCAGTTCCAGTTCCTGAGCGACCTGACGGTGCGCTCCAAGGAGGTGGTCGCGATGGAGGGCGCGCGCTACGCCATCGCGCCGCCGGCGCCGACCGGGCGAGGAGAACGACCGCCGCGCTGAGCGGCGTCAGCGCACCTCGCTTCCGCTCGGCAGATCGCGATCCAGCGTGGCGAGCGACAGCGTGCCGTCCGAATCCTCGGCCGCGAGGATCATGCCCTGCGACTCGATGCCCCGAAGCTTCACGGGCGCGAGGTTGCACACCACGATCACCTTCGTGCCGACGAGCGCTGCGGCGTCGTAGTGCTCACGGATTCCCGACACCACGGTCCGCGTCTCGGGGCCCACCGCCAGCGTCAGGACCAGCAGACGGTCGGCTTTGGGGTGGGGCTCCGCCGCGACGACCTCGCCCACGCGGAGCTCCAAGGCGGCGAAGTCGTCGATCCCGATCTCGTCCTTGTGCACCAGGGGAACCGTCTCGCGACCGACCGGCTCGTTCTCGGGCGGTGCGTCGAGCGACGCCCGCAACGCGTCCAGATCGACGCGCGGGAACAGCGGATCGCCCGGGGCGGTCGGCGTGCCCTCGCTCAGCCCGTCCCAGCGCGCGGCGTCGGCCAGCGTGACCTCGCCCGCCGCCCCCAGCTGCGCGCGGAGCTCCGCCATCTTGCCCGGCATCACCGGCTCCAGCAGCACCGAGGCGCAACGGAGCGACTCGAGGCAGCTCCGCAGCACCGTGTCCAGCCGACCCGATGCGGCCGGGTCCTTGGCCAGCTCCCACGGCTTCATGTCGGTGACGTACTTGTTGGCCTTGCCGACCGCTTCGAGGATCGAGGCGAGCGCGCGGTCGAACTGCAGCTCGTCCACCTGCTCGCGGACGCGACCCGGAAGGGCCATGAACGCGGTCTTCAGCGCGTCGCTGGCGTCGTCGGCCGGGCCGAAGGCGGGAACGACGCCGCCCCGGTACTTGCCCAGCATCCCCAGCGTCCGGTTCAGAAGGTTGCCGAGGTCGTTCGCCAGATCGGAGTTGATCCGCTCCGCCAGGCCCAGCTCGTGGAACGAGGCGTCGAGGCCGAAGCTCATGTCGCGCATCAGGAAGTAGCGGAACGCGTCGTTGCCGTAGCGCTCCTGCAGGTCCAGCGGACGCACCACGTTGCCCAGCGACTTGCTCATCTTGCGGTCCTCGATCAGCCAGTAGCCGTGCACGTTCAGGTGCCGGAACAGCGGAATGCCCGCGGCCTTGAGCATGGTGGGCCAGAACACGCCGTGCGGCTTCACGATGTCCTTGGCGATGAAATGCTCGGCGGCCGGCCAGTAGCGCTCCTCGAGCCCCTCGCTGACGAGCTCGGACCAGTAGTTGATCAGCGCGTCGAACCAGACGTAGGTGACGTGGTCCTCGTCCCACGGCAGGGGGATGCCCCACGGCACGCGCTCGCGCGGGCGGCTGATCGACAGGTCGCCGATCGGCTCGCGCAGCATCGCGAGGACCTCCTTGCGGTAGCCCTCCGGTCGGATCAGGTCGGGATTCGTCTCGAGCTGCTCCTTGAGCCAGGGGCGGTACTTCTCCATGCGGAAGAAGTAGTTCGCCTCGCTGCGGTACTCGGGCTCGATCTCGTGCTGCGGGCAGAGGCCGCCGTCGAGCTCCTTCTCGGTGTAGTAGCGCTCGCACTTCACGCAGTACAGCCCGCCGTACTCGCCGTAGATGATGTCGCCCTGGTCGTACACCCGTTGAAGCACGTCGCGGACGACCTTCTTGTGACGTTCCTCGGTGGTGCGGATGAAGGCGTCGTAGCGGATGCCGAGCCGGTCCCAGGTATCGCGGAACAGGCCCGAGATCCGGTCGGTGTACGCCTGCGGGCTCATCCCGTGGGCCTCGGCCGCCTTCTGGATGTTCTCGCCGTGCTCGTCGGTGCCGGTCAGGAACCGCACGTCGTCGCCTGCGAGACGGTGGTACCGCGCGGCGACGTCGACGAGGATCGTCGTGTAGGCGTGCCCGATGTGGGGCTCGGCGTTCACGTAGAAGATCGGCGTGGTGGCGTAGTACACGCCGGGCGTGTCCGAGTTCGGTCGTGCGGCCATGAGTCCTCCAGGTGCGGCGGCGTCGGTACGGCGAGGGGGCCGTCGCGTCGGGCCGGTCGCGTCGGGCCGGCGTCGGGCCGGCGGCGGGGCACCGTCCGGCGACGGCGTCGGTGCGCGCGGCCGAGCACGCGAAGCGTAGCAGATCGCGCCGTCCAGGCGGCGCGCTCGCCGACGCCCGGGCCGCATGCGAGAATGCGCGCATGGCCGATGGAGCCGCGGGCGCGGCGCAAGCCGTCGAGGATTTCTACCGGGCGCGCCGTCGAGCGACGCTGAATCGGTTCCTGACGCAGATGTCGGGCAGCCGCCACGCCTTGGTGCCGTACGAAGAGGTGCGCAAGCGCCTGCAGGCGATCGAGAGCGCGGAGAAGCGCCTCGAGGACGTGCCGGTGGACGCGATCGTCGGATCGGTGGGTCGCTACAACGACTTCACCAGCGAGTTCCTGCCGCGTCGCAACTCCGATCGCGAGCGCTGGGTGGGCGTGAAGCTGGCGATGACGGGGCTCGAGGGGGTCCCGCCGATCGAGGTGTACCGGGTGGGGGACGCCTACTTCGTGCGGGACGGCAACCACCGTGTGTCGGTGGCGCGGCAGCTGGGCGCGAAGTACATCCAGGCCTACGTCACGCCGGTCCGAACCCGGGTGGCGTACTCGCCGGAGGACGATCCGGAGACCCTGATCCTGAAGAGCGAGTACGTCACGTTCCTGGACAAGACGCGGCTCGACGAGCTCCGCCCCGACGCCGACCTGACCGTGACCGAGCCGGGCGCGTACGAGCGCCTGCTGGAGCACGTTTCGGTCCACCGCTACTACATGGGGATCGACCAGGATCGCGAGGTGGGCTGGGAAGAGGCGGTCGAGCACTGGTACGACCACGTCTACGCGCCCGTGCTCGAGTCGATCCGGACCAGCGGCATCCTTCGCGGCTTCCCGGGACGGACCGAGGCCGATCTGTACCTGTGGCTGGCCGATCACCGCGCGCGCGTCCAGGACGAGCTCGGCTGGGAGCTTCCCGATCAGCAGGTGGTCCAGGGGGTGGCCGGGGGCCATCTGGCGGGGGAGGAGGAGCGTGGCGAGCTGCTGCAGCGCCTGTCCGAGGACGCCTCCGCCAGGCAGGAGGGCCATCTCACCGACGATCTCTTGGTCGCGTTCGACCTGGGCGTGCCCGGCATGCGCTCGCTGGAACAGGCGCTGGTGCTGGCCCGACGCGAGAACGCCCGGGTGTACGGACTCCGCGTGATGACGTCCACCGAGGCGGCGGCTCACGACGAGGACGAGCGCGAGCGGACGCGCGAGACGTTCGAGGCCCGCTGCCGCGAGGCGGGCGTGCAAGGCCAGCTGGCGTTCGCCGAGGGCGAGCCGGTGGCGCGGATCGTCGAGCGCGCGCGCTGGGCGGACATGGTGATCTGCAACCTGGCCTACCCCGAGCAGCCGGGCGAGCCCGCCACGCTGGCGCAGAACGTGCGGCCGCTCTTGCGCCGCTCGCCGCGTCCGTTGCTGGCCCTGGCCGGGACCGTCACCGCGCTCGAACGGCCCCTTCTCGCCTACGACGCCGGCGTCCGCTCCGAGACCGCGCTGTTCGTCGCCGTGTACGCGGCGCTCAAGTGGGGCCAACACCCCGTCGTGCTGAGCGTGTCCGAGGTCGGCAGCCAGAGCGCGGAGGCGCTGGACCGCGCCCGCGCCATGTTCGAGCGCTACGGCGCGTCCGCGGACTACGTCTCCGCCGACGGCCCGGTCGCCGACGCGATCGTGCGCGTCGCCGAGGAGCGCGACCGGGACGTGATCCTGATGGGCAGCTACACCTACAGCCGCTGGCTCGAAGACGTGTTCGGTGGGGTGCTCGAGCAGGTGCTGCGGCGCGCTGGCAGGCCCGTGCTCATCACCTGAGCGGCCCCTCGGCGCGTTCGTGGATCACGTGCTCGCGCCTCCCGGCGGGCGCCTCGCGTCGCCTGCGGTACGATGCCCGGCATGTCGAAACGCGGCCTCACGCCCCAGTCCGAGGACTTCAGCGCTTGGTACAACGAGATCGTCTACCAGGCCGACCTGGTCGATCTCTCGCCGGTGCGCGGCGCCTTCGTGATCCGTCCGTACGGCTACGCGTTGTGGGAGAACATCCAGCGCGAGCTCGACGCGATGTTCAAGGCGACCGGCCACCAGAACCTGTACTTCCCGATGCTGATCCCCGTGTCGTTCTTCGAGCGCGAGGCGCAGCACGTCGAGGGGTTCAGCCCCGAGCTGGCGGTCGTGACGCACGCCGGCGGCAAGGAGCTCGAGGAGCCCCTCGCGATCCGTCCGACCTCGGAGACGATCATCGGCGAGCTGTACTCGAAGTGGATCCAGAGCTATCGCGATCTCCCGCTGCTCTACAACCAGTGGTCCAACGTGATTCGTTGGGAGCTGCGCACCCGTCCGTTCCTTCGGACCACCGAGTTCCTCTGGCAGGAGGGGCACACCGCCCATGCCACGGCGGAGGAGGCCAAGGAGGAGACGCGGCGGATGCTGGACGTGTACGCGACGTTCGCGCGGGAGTTCGCCGCGATCCCGGTCGTCGAGGGCGAGAAGACCGCCGGGGAGCGGTTCGCGGGCGCGCTGCAGACCCTCACGATCGAGGCGATGATGCGCGACCGCAAGGCGCTCCAGTCGGGCACCAGCCACTACATGGGCGAGAACTTCTCGCGCGCGTTCGATATTTCGTTCAACGACGTGAACAACGAGCAGGCGTACGCGCACACGACCAGCTGGGGCTTCTCGACCCGCTTCATCGGGGCGATCATCATGAGCCACGGCGACGACGCCGGCCTGGTCCTCCCGCCCAAGCTGGCGCCGCATCAGGTCGTGATCGTTCCGATCGCGCGGGCCAAGGACGCCGAGACCGCCGCCCGCGTCGGCAGCGAGGCGCAACGCTTGGCGCGAACGCTGACGGCGGCGGGCGTGCGCGTCCACGTCGACGACCGCGAGGGCATCAGCCCGGGGTGGAAGTTCAACGAGTGGGAACGCAAGGGCGTGCCGCTCCGCGTCGAGCTGGGACCGAAGGACCTGGACGCGGGCACCGCGGTGCTGGTGGACCGCCTGTCGAAGGAGAAGGAGTCCGTCGGGCTGGCCGAGATCGCGACGGGGATCCCCGGCCGTCTCGAGACGTTCCAGCAGCGCCTGTTCGACCGGGCGTCCGCGTTCCGGGACGAGCACATCCTGGAGGCGCACGACTACGACGACCTCAAGGCCAAGCTCGAGCACGGCTGGGTGTACGCGACCCACTGCGGCGATCCGGAGAGCGAGGCGCGGATCCAGCAGGAGACGAAGGCCACCGTCCGCTGCATTCCGCTCGAAGGGCCGTCGGCCGAGGGCACGGTCTGCGTCCATACCGGCGCTCCCAGCGGCTATCCGCGCAAGGTCTTGTTCGCCCGCGCCTACTGAGCGTCGCCTCAGGACCGGCCGGAGCGCGGCTCGATTCGCCGACGTAAGAGATCCGTTACCGCGAGTCGGTACCCTGTTCCCGTGATGGACGAGTTCGTACTGGACCCAGGCTACGACGCGAGGCCGGCGCCGCTACCCGGACGGATCGCCGAGCTCCGCGAGACGATCGTCCGCGACGCTCACGCGCGCGCCCAGCGGGCCGGCGTGGAGCTGGTGGTCGAGGCGTCGCGCCGCAGCTCGGACGTGGCGCTTCTCTGGTTCTCCGGCGAGCGCCGGCCGGTGCTGGCGATCGTCGGCGACTGGGAGCCCGACGCGCCGGTCGAGCTGCAGATCGCGCACGCCGGTCCCCGGGGCGCGCGCTACGAGCTGGCGCTCTACGTCGTGGTCAAGGGCGACCCGACGCGGGCGACCGACTGACGCCGCCACCCGGCGGCTCCGGGCTGCGCGACCCGACCTTGCGAATACCCTCTTGCATATGCCGAGCGAACCTGCTACGTTGCTCTCTGCGGGTGCGCACGCCCGCGACATCCCACGAGAGGCAGGTGAAACGATGATTCGAGAGTTCCGCTACGTTCTTCAGCGTCCGACGGCCGTTCGTGGCCGCGCGCTGCCCGGCTTCGTCGTGCCTGCCGGGGACGGTTCGAGAGGCGGCGTCTAGCAGACGCGCCACGCCTTCGCGATCCGCTCCCCCCTCGGCACAGAAGCGCCGAGGGGGTTCTTCTTGGCCCGAGGCGCCCAGGCGAGATCCGGTGGAGGAGCCGTCGCGAGCGAGGCGATCGAATCCGATCCTCGGCGAATGGCAGGCCGTAGTCATCAAACTATAAAGCGGCACTTGACAGATGATAAACCGCGTCGTAAGATTCGTCCCAAGGAGGACGCCGCATGCACCACTTCGAAACGATCTACCGGATCCAGGCCGACCGCGCGGAGCAGCTCAGAGGCGACGCCGAACGCGCTGGCCAGCTGGCCGCCGCACGCGGCTCCCGTCCCGCCGGCCTCCGGACCGCCACCGCACGGATCCTTCGCGAGCTGGCCGAACGGCTCGACCCCCGCTCGCGCACGACCAGCGCCCGAACGACCTGAGCCCGAACGACCTGAGCCCGAACGACCCGAGCGCCCACGACCCACGACCCGCCAGCCGCACGACAGGGCTCGCGGGTCGTCTCGCTTCGCGTCTCGGCCCGGCCGGGGCGCGCCGTCGAGCGGACGCCGTTTCGCTCCGCGGCAGGGGCGGACGCCGAGGACGAACGGAGCTCAGCCCGCGCGGCCCGACGCCAGCATCGCGACGCCGATCGCCATCGCCGCCGCGGCCAGCAGCCGCCGTACGACGTGGCCCTCCTGGAGAAGGCCGGTCCCCAGCGCGACGCCGATCAGGATGCTCACCTCACGGGTCGGAGCCACCTGGCTGACCGGCGCCAGGCGGAACGCGTACAGGACCAGCAGGTACGCCATCGGGCTGAGCACGCCGACGCCCACCAAGGCCCACCGCGACGCGCGCCAGGCGCGCCGGACCTCGTCCCGGCGCAGCCAGGCGGCCGGAGCCAGGATCACCGCGCGCATCGTCTCGGAGAGCCAGGTGTAGAGCAGGGGAGCGATCCCGATCCGGGCGACCGCGGTCGCGTCCCACACCGAGTACGCCGCGATGAACATGCCGGTCGCGAGGCCGGCGCGCACGGCGCGGCCCGAGCCGGCCGTGCGACCGCCCGCCAAGCCGAACGCCGCCGTCGCCACCAATGCGGTGCCCACGACGACCTGAAGGCCGGGACGCTCGTTCAGGAACGCCACCGCGGCGATCGTGGCCAGCGCCGGTCCGCTCCCGCGCGCCAACGGATAGACCAACGAAAGGTCGCCCAGACGGTAGCCGCGCTGCAGCGAGGCGAAGTAGCCGACGTGCAGAAGCGCCGAGCCCGCAACGAACCCCCACGCCAGCAGCGAGGGAGGCTCGTCCAGCGTCCGGGCCACGGCGATTCCCAGCGGCATCGTCGCGATCGAGGCGACCGCCGCGTACGCCCACGCCACGCCGAAGCCTCCCAGGACGCGCTTGGCGAGAAGGTTCCAGCCCGCGTGGATCCCGGCCGAGGCCAGGACGAGGGTCAGGGCGAGGGGATCCACGGGACGCCCGCACGATCCTCCTGCTGGGATCGCGCGACGCTCCGGATCGAGCCTCGCGCACGCCGCCTCACGACACGTACGTCAGCCAGTCCGCGAACCTCGCGTCGCGACCCTCGACCGCGTTCAGGTACCACTCGCGCATCCGCATCGCGAACGGTCCGGCCTTGCCCTCGCCGATCGGACGGCGATCGATCTCGGCGATCGGCGTGACCTCCGCCGCCGTGCCGACCATGAACACCTCGTCGGCCGTGTACAGCTCGTCGCGCGTCGCCCAGGTCTCCCGGACCTCGACCCCCTCCGCCGTCGCGATCGCGATGACGCTGTCGCGCGTGATGCCGCGCAGGTTCACCGAGTGCACCACGGGGTAGAGCACGCCGTCGCGGACCAGGAACAGGTTCTCGCCCGCGCCTTCCGCGACGAAGCCGTTCTCGTCCAGCAGCAGCGCCTCGTCGTAGCCCAGCTCGCGCGCCTCCTGGTTCGCGAGCACGCTGTTGACGTAGTTCCCGCCCGCCTTCGCCTTCGTGGGCATCACGTCGGGCGGACTCCGCCTCCAGCTCGAGGTGATCATGCGTGCGCCCTGGGCCACGGCGTCGTCGCCCAGGTAGGTGCCCCACGACCAGGTCGCGACCATGAAGTGCACCCGGTTCCGAGCCGGGCTGATGCCCAGCGACTCCGGGCCGTACCAGAGGAGGGGACGGATGTAGCAGGCCGTGCGGCCGTTGCCCCGGACCGTCTCGATCACCGCCTCGTCGATCTCCTCCACGCTGGGTACGTCCGGCATGCCGAGGATCTTCGCCGAGTCGAGCAGCCGGCGGCTGTGGTCGCGAAGGCGGAAGATCGCCGCGCCGCGGTCGGTGGCGTACGCACGTGCGCCCTCGAACACGCTGGTCCCGTAGTGCAGCGCATGGCTGAGGACCGAGACGGTGGCTTCCTCCTGCGGGACGAGGCGCCCGTCGAACCAGATCCGTCCGGCGTCGATGCCGGGAGCGGGGCGGCCGTTCGAATCTGTCATGAGTGGAACTCCCTCCAGAGTTGGCGCGTCGGCCCATCGTACAGGCCAGCGGCGCGTCCGGGCGCGTTGTGCCGCGCGGCGGCGCCCCGGTACACTGCGGCCATGCGCATCCTCGTCACCGGCGGCGCCGGCTACATCGGCAGCGTGACCGCCGCCGCGCTCATCGAACGCGGACACGACGTCGTCGTGCTCGACGATCTCCGAACCGGGCACCGCGAGGCGGTTCCGGGCGACGCCGCGTTCGTGCACGCCGACGTCGCGGACGCCGCCACCGTGGCCGGCACGCTGAGCCGTCACGGCTCGGAAGCGATCGTGCACTTCGCGGCCAGCTCGCTGGTGGGCGAGTCGATGGAGCGCCCGATGCTGTACTTCGGCAACAACACCGGCGGGACGCTCTCGCTGCTGGACACGGCGCTCCAGCACGGCGTGCAGCGGTTCGTGCTCTCCTCGACCGCCGCACTGTACGGCACGCCCGAGACGGTCCCGATCCCAGAGGACGCGCCCCTCCACCCCGAAAGCGTGTACGGCGAGTCGAAGTACCTGATCGAGCGGATGCTGGGTTGGCTCGGACGGACCGCGGGGCTGGGCTGGACGGCTCTGCGCTACTTCAACGCCGCCGGCGCCACCGCCGAGCGGGGCGAGGATCACCGACCGGAGTCCCACCTGATCCCGATCGTGCTGCAGACCGCCTTGGGGCAGCGTGCCGAGGTCGCCATCTTCGGAGACGACTACCCGACGCCGGACGGGACGGCCGTCCGGGACTACGTGCACGTCGCCGATCTCGCGCGCGCACACATCGCCGCGGTCGAGGCGACCGTGCCCGGCCAGGGCGCCGCCTACAACGTCGGCACCGGCCGCGGCTTCAGCGTCGCCGAGGTCGTAGGGGCGTGCAGGGAGGTCACCGGACATCCGATCCCCGCCGAGGTGGCGCCCCGCCGTTCCGGCGATCCGCCCCGCCTCGTCGCCGACCCGTCGCGCATTCGCGACGCCCTCGGCTGGGAGCCCCGCACGACGGAGCTCCGCGACATCGTCGCGTCCGCCTGGCGCTGGCATCAGGCCCACCCGCACGGCTACGGACGCTGACGTGCCCCGCAGCGGGGTCTCCGGTGACGGTCGCGCGTCGTCGGGTGCCACACGAGCGCCTCACCAGCCCGTGATATACCCTCATCGACCTGACCCCAGGTCCGCTGCCCGAACCCCCGCCGCGCCCCGGCGGCAGGCGGCGCGGCCGGACCCGAACGACCCGCGTTTGGAGACCACCATGAGACGAAGCGTCACGATCCTCCTCCTCCTGCTGCTGCTGGGCAGCGCCTTCGCGCAACGGTCCGTCACGCTTTCCGGCGTGATCGACAGCGAGGAGCCGCTCCCGGAGGGCACACGCCTGGGCGTCCAGCTGCTGGACGCGGACGACGCCTGGAGCTACGAGGTGGGCAGCGTCGTGCCCGTCGCCGGCAGCTTCCGCCTGGAGATCGAGCCCGCCCCCGAGGACCGGCTGCGACCGTTCCGCAGCGGCTCGGTGCTGCTGCCGGGCCTGCAGAACGAGTACCGCGTCGAGACCGAAGGGGTCCGCTACGTGCAGGGCACGCTGGCGATGTACCTCGATGCGGACGGTGACGGCGTGTGGACGCGCGATCCGGACCGCGACCCGTTCTTCCTCGCGCTCTCGCAGCTCGAGCGGCCGATCGGCTTCTTCACGCTGATCTACGTGGACCGCGCCGCGCGGATGACGGGGAGCGGCGTCGAGCTCGAGCTCCAGCCGGGTTGGAACGTCTACACCGTACGGTTCCCGGAGAGCGGTCCCGCCTACGCGGTGCGCGAAGCGGTCGACGACATCGCGCTCGAAGTGCTCGATCTCGTACCGCGCTGAGCACGAGCGGCGCGATCCGTGGCCCCGCCTGCGGCCCGACCCGCGGCCGGGCGCGCCACCCGGCGCGCGGCGCGCCCGGCCGGCGCGGCCGCTACGCCGGCGCCCGATCGACGCGCTCGGCCCCGCTGCGCTGATATAACGGCCGCATGGACATCTGGGAGGGTTCCCTCGTCGGCGACGGTGTGCGCGTCGCCGTCGTCGCGAGCCGATTCAACGACCTGATCACGCGGCGGCTCTTGGACGGCGCGCTGGACGCGCTCCGGCGGAGCGGCGTGGCCGACGACGACGTCGCCCTGGCCTGGGTGCCGGGCGCGGTCGAGATTCCGCTGGCGGCCGCGCGCCTGGCCTCGAGCGGACGCTTCGACGCGGTGATCACGCTGGGCGCGGTGATCCGCGGCGCCACGAGTCACTACGACCACGTCTGCTCGATCGTCGCGTCCGGCGTGGCCGGCGCCGCGGAGCGGACCGGCGTGCCCGTCGTGTTCGGGGTGCTCACCACCGACACGATCGAGCAGGCGCTCGAGCGCGCGGGAACCAAGGCCGGCAACAAGGGCGCGGACGCCGCGCACACCGCGATCGAGATGGCGAACCTGATGCGCGAGCTGCCGACCGCGCCATGACCGAGCCGTCTCCGCCCGCGCCCAGCGCCGGCGATCGCTGGCGCCAGTCGCTGGTCCTCGTCACGATCCTCGCGACGATCGCGATGAACGCGCTGGCGAACATCCTGCCGCTGATGGGGCGCAACACTGCCGACATCTCGGCCGCGTACCCCGTGCCGTTCACGCCGGCCGGCTACGTGTTCTCGATCTGGGGGGTGATCTACCTCGGCCTGATCGTGTTCGGCGTCTGGCAGGCGCGTCCCGGCCAGGCGCACGACGCGCGGTTGCGCGCGGCTGCGCCGTGGGTCGTGCTCTCCGGAGCGTTCAACGTGGCCTGGCTGGTGACGTGGCACGCCGACCGCGTCGCGCTCGCGACGCTGCCGATCGTGGGCCTGCTGGGGTCGCTGATGGTCGTCTACGAGACGCTTCGCCGCGGCCCTGCCGGCATCGGCATGCGGTTCGCCGCACGGCTCCCGTTCAGCGTCTACCTCGGCTGGCTCACCGTCGCGACGGTCGCGAACGTCTCCGTCGCAGGCTGGGCGCTGGGCTGGCGTGGCGCGCCGTTCGGCGCCGAGGCGTGGGCGCTCGTCATGATCTTCGTCGCCAGCCTGATCGGACTCCGCATGCTGCAGGCCCGGGGCGACGTCGCGTTCGCCCTGGTCCTGGTGTGGGCGTTCGTCGGCATCGCGGTGCAGGCCGGATTCCCGAGCGTGCTGGCGGGCGGGGCGCTGCTGTTCGCCGCGCTGGTGCTGGGCGGCGCGGTCGGCCGTCTGGTCCGCGGCGGCGGGGGCGGGAGATGAGCGACGAGCCGAAGACGACCTGGACCGACCGCGAGATCGTGCTGGAGTACTTCCCGGCCACGAACGAGCGGCTGGTCCCCCGCCCGCTGCGGTTCCGCGTCGAGGACGAGGTCGACGGCCACGTGGTGGTCCGAAATGGCGACGACGAGGTCGCCGTCAGGATGACCGCGGTGTCGCCGGCCGGCAACCCGACCGGCGAGCTCTGCTGCGACCTGTGCCAGCGGACCGGCACCCGTCGCTGGCTGGGGCTCTACCGGGCCGAGGTGCCCGCGTCGAGCGGACGCCGCTACCGCTACCTCACCGCCTGCCGAGACCGGCGCGCCTGCGAGGCACGGCGCCTGGACGACGACGGGATCGAGTCGCTGCTGCGCTCGGGCGCGTGATCGCGGCGCCACACGGCCCGGACGCTGGGTAGCGTGCCGGCATGACCCGTCCCCGCTTCGCGTCGCGGCGCGTGCGCGCCATGCCGGCCAGCGTGTTCGCGACGATGGACCGCGCCAAGAGCGAGGCCCGGCGCCGTGGGCTGGACGTGATCGACCTGTCGATCGGCTCGTCCGACCTGGCGCCTCCGCCGGCCGCGCTCGCGGCGATCCGCGACGCCGCGCACGACCCCGCCACGCACGGCTACTGCCTGCACGCCGGGACGCGGCCGCTGCGCGAGGCGGCCGTCGCCTGGTACCGACGCCGCTACGGTCTGGAGCTCGATCCGGACCGGGAGGCGCTGGCGCTGATCGGAGCGCAGGAAGGGTTCGCGTCGCTGCTCCTCGCGGTGACGGACCCCGGCGACGCGATCCTGCTGCCCGAGCCGGGGTACCCGAGCTGGTTCGGAGCGGTGGCGTTGGCGGGGCTCGAGCGCGTGCCGCTTCCCCTGAGCGAGGCGAACCGCTTCCTGCCCGACCTCGCGTCGGTGCCCGACGACGCGGCCCGGCGAGCGAAGGTGCTGGTGCTCAGCTACCCGAACAACCCCACCGCCGCGACGGCGACCGCCGCGTTCTTCGCATCGGCGGTCGCCTGGTGCGAGCGCCACGACCTGCTGCTGCTCCACGACTTCCCGTACGTCGACCTGGTGTTCGGCGGGGCCGACGCGCCCTCGGCCCTCGCGGCGCCCGGCGGCCGGGAGCGGGTGGTGGAGCTGTTCTCGCTCAGCAAGAGCTTCCACATGGCCGGCTTCCGCATCGGCTTCGCGCTGGGCGCGGCGGACGCGATCGACGCGCTGGCGCGGGTCAAGGGGGCGGTCGACTTCAACGCCTGGGCCGGCATCCAGCGGGGAGCGGTGGCGGCGCTCGAGGCGCCCCGTGAGCGGGTCCGCGCGGACGCCGAGCGCTACCGCGTCCGGCGTGACGCCCTGGTTCGCGCGCTGAACGAAGCGGGCGTGCCCACGGCGGTGCCCGAGGCCAGCATGTACGTCTGGACGCGCCTGCCGGGCGGAGCCGGCGATTCCGCCGCGTTCGCGGAGCGTCTGGTGGCCGAGACGGGAGTGGCGGTGTCGCCGGGGGTCGGATTCGGGCCCGCGGGCGAGGGCTGGATGCGCCTGGCGCTGGTCCGTGAGCCCGACGTGCTCAGCGAGGCGGCGGCTCGGATCGGGGCGTCGACAGCAGCCCGACGCCGTTGACGATCAGGTGCGCCAGCACCGCAGGCGCCAGCCGGCCGGTGACCACCACCACGCCGCCCAAGGCGAGCCCCGACGCGGCGACGAACAGCGGGTAGCTCCAGCCGCGGCGTCCGGCGGGGTGCAGCGCCCCGAACAGCAGCGCCTGGGGGACGAGGCCGACCGCGTCGAGCAGCATCCCGCGGAACAGCAGCTCCTCGCCCAGCGAGGTGCCCAGCGCCAGCAGCAGCGCGACCGCTCGGGAGGGCGCCAGCCGGGCCAGGGCCCGCTCGGTGGCGCGCGCTACCCAGGCGAACGAGGGGACGTTCCGCTCGAGCCACCAGGCGGCGCCGAGCAGCAGCCCGCCGGTCGCGGCTCCCAGCGCAAGCGACGGCCCGAGCGCCAGGGCCGGCTCCAGCGACGGCGGATCGAGCGCCCACCAGATCGCGCCGGCCAGGCCGGCCGCCAGGCTGGGGCCGAACGCGATCCACGTCGCGATCCGCCGGTTCACGTGCCGTCGCTCTCCGGCTGCCAGCCCCGCGCCCGTGCGAACCGGTGCAGCGCCCGTGTCGCCTCCTCGCGGTCGCGCACGTCGCCCACGGCGCGCGCTTCGGCCAGGAAGGCGATCGCCTCGCCGACGCGGGGACCGGGGTCGAGGTCCAGGAGCCGCATCACCTCGTCGCCGTCCAGCAGCGGCGGCTCGGGCGGACGCTCCTCGAGCAGCGCGACGACGCGCGCCAACGCCGCACGGTAGGCGCGGCGGGTCGCGGCGCTGGACAGCCGCCCGCGCGCCGACTCGCGGTCGGCGATCATCAGCTGGAGCAGGTCGGGAAGCAGCGCCCGGCGTCGGTGCACGAAGCGTCGTGCCTCGCGCTCGTTCTTCGGCAGCGGCAGCATGTGGCGACGGACGAGCTCCGCGGCGCGCGCGACGGTGGCACGGTCGTAGCGGAGCCTGCGCAAGGCGCGGCCCGCGATCTCGGCGCCCGCGTCGGCGTGCCCGTGGAAGCGCAGCCGACCGAGCTCGTCGCGCTCACGGCAGGCCGGCTTGCCGACGTCGTGGAGCAGCGTCGCGAGGCGCAGCGCCACGTCGGCGTCCGGAAACCCGGTCGCGAGGCGCTGCAGCGCCTCGAGCTGGTGACGCAGGACGTCCAGATGATGGAACCCGCCGTGCTCGAGGCCTTCGCCGGCGATCAGCTCCGGCAGCAGCAGGCGTAGCCAGCCGAGGTCGTGCGCCTCCGCCAACGCGTCGCCCGGTCGCGCCACGTGGAGCAGGGCCGTGAGCTCGTCGCGCATGCGTTCGGCGGCCGGGGCGGCCAGCTCGCCTTCGTGGATCGCGTGCGCGGCCGCAGCGGCCCGGGCGCGGGTGGCGGGATCCCACGTCAGGTCGTGCGAAGCCGCCAGCCGGACGCCCCTGAGCCCGCGCAGGGGGTCGTCGGCGAGGGCGTCCGGACCCGCAGCCACGAGGCGGCGGTCGGCCAGGTCGGCGCGCCCACCCAGCGGGTCGATCGGACCGTCCGGGCCCAGCGCCAGAGCGTTCACGGTGAAGTCGCGTCGCGCCAGGTCGCGTTCGATCGGCCCACGAAGCGGCGTGAGGTCGACGGTGCGCTCCTCCTCGACGACCCGCCAATGCCCCCGGACGGGATCCAGCGCGAAGGCGTGGGCGCCGGAGCGCGCGGCCAGCTGGCGCGCCGCGCGCTCAGGATCGTCCACCAGCCAGTCGACGTCCGACCACGGGCGACCCAACAGCGCGTCGCGGAGCGCTCCGCCGACCAGCACCCCGCCCGCGGGACGCGGCCCGAACGCCGTCAGATCCGGCCACGGTCCGAGCTCCTGCCGGCGGGGGCGCAGCGCCTTCCGGAGCCGCGCCAACGGTCCGCCTCGTCGCTGATCGTCGCTCATCGCGCCCAGGCTAGCCCAGCGTGGTGGAATGGATCCATGACGGTCGAGGTCGGGCTCACCGGGAACATCGGGGCGGGGAAGTCCACGGTGGCGCGGCTGCTGGCGCAGCACGGAGCGGCGGTCATCGACGCCGACGAGCTGGCGTCGGAGGTCCTGACGCTGCCGGACACCGTCCGCGCGATCCGCGAGGCGTTCGGCGCCGGCGTCGTCGACGACGGACGGGTGGACCGCGCCGCGCTGGCGCGACACGTGTTCCGGGACGCGGCGGCTCGGCGGCGACTCGAGGCGATCGTCCATCCGCGCGTGGCGGCGCTCCAAGCGGTACGCGCGAAGGCGCTGCGTGAGCGGCGGCCGGCGCCGCCCATGATCGTGCACGACGTCCCGCTGCTGTTCGAGGCGGGTCTGGCGGAGGCGATGGACGCCGTCGTGGTCGTGGACGCTCCGCTCGAGACGCGGATCGAACGCGTCGTCTCCGGGCGGGGCCTCGACGCCGAGGAGGTCCGCCGGCGGGACGCGGCGCAGTGGTCCCCCGAGCGGAAGCGCGACCTGGCCGACGTGGTGATCGAGAACGACGGCGACCCGCGCCGACTCGAGGCGCGGGTCGCCGAGGCGTGGCCGCGGCTGCTGGCCGCCGCTCACCAAGCCAGGTAGGTGCGGCTCTCCGAACGAACGGTCCCGTCGTCGACCACCGTCGCGCTCCAGCTGCCGCCGAGCCGCTCGGCCAGGAACGCCGACCAGGCGGTGACCGCCTCGCTGGCGGCGTCGACGGCCTCGAAATCCAGCGTCGCGGCGCCGCCCAGACCGGCGAGCATCTGGAGCTGACCCACCAGCGCGTCGGTCGATCCCCCGGTCGCCATCGCATCGTCCGACACGCTCCACGACAGAGGGCCGACCGGAAGCTCGGCGGCGGCGTCGATCAGCGCGGCCGGTCCGGCCGAGCCGGACGCGCGCGCGGTCAGCACGGCCTCCGTCGCGTCCGGCGAGCCGGACAGCAGCGCCCAGCCGTCGATGACGGCCGCGTCGAACACCAGCGTCTCGCTCAGCTCCAGGCGCGTGACCGGCACGCCGGCGATCTCGACCGTCGTCGGGGCGACGAAGCCCTGGCCGCTGGGGGCCAGGAACCCCGCCAGCGTGGCGCCCAGGGTGGTGAGCGTGGTCGTGATCCCTTGCCGTGCGGCCACGTCGTCGCGCGAGGCGACCAGGAGCACCTGCGCGTCGAAGATCGGCACGTCGGTCTGGCCCGCGACGGGAGCGGCAGGCGCGGCGGTCTGGATCTGGGCCCAGCTGTCGCCCGCCCAATCCAGCAGGAGCGTCCCGGCGTCCAGGCCGACGAGGCGCAGCGCCTCGCTGGCGGTGGGGAGGCCGAGCTCGGCGGCGGAGGCCAGGACGTCGTCCAGCCACGCCCACCAGCCGCGCAGGTCGGCGCCGCCGGCCGAGACGGAGAGGGCCGTTTCGGGCGCGTACGCCAGCACCTCGAGGCCTGGAGCGGCGCCGCTCGTCAGCAGGTCGTACAGCGCGCCGTCGGGACCGGCCGCGTCGGGCAGGCGGAGGCCCGCGCCGGCCAGGCCGTCGTCGTCCGCGCGGAGCACGCCGACGGTGGGGCCGGCGGTCCGGAGCGCATCCCGGACGCGCTCCAGAACGGCGCCGGCGCCGTACGTGCCGGCCAGCGGCGCCAGGCCGCGCACCAGAGGCTCGGCGTCCAGCATCCCCATCACCTGTCCCGGTCCGAGCTCCCGGAGCGCGGCGTACGTGGCGGTGTCGGCCAGCGTCGGATCGTCGCCACCCGCGTCGGCGCGGAGCACGAACCGGACGATCTCGGGATCGGTCGAGAGGACCAGCAGGTCACCGGATCGCGCGTACGCGACCGGAACCCCGAGCAGGTCGTCGTCGGGGGCGGTCGGAACGTAGGTATGGAAGGTCGTGCCCGACTCGCTTCGCTGCTCGACCCCGGCGCGGTCCGCCGCGTCGGCGATGGCGCGGGCGAACGCGTCGCGGCCCGCGTCGCTGGGCCTGGCGATCAGGGTGAGCGCGGGCAGCGGGCTGAACGGGGAGGCCGACACCGCCAGCCACGCCTCGCGGCCCAGCAGGTCGAGCACCCCGAGCCCGTCGAGCGCGCTGGGCAGGTCGGGCATGCCGGTGTCGTCCAGGGCCGCGTCCGCGCCCTCGGGCAGGGCGGCGCCCACGGCGGCGACCAGCCCCAGGCGATCGGCTTCGTCCAGGAACGGCTGAAGGCGATCGGTCTGACTGCCGATGTCGACGAGGCCGACGGCGAGGGCGACGTCGGCCGGCAGCAGCTCGGGCAGCGACTGCGCGGCCACGGGTGCGGCCAGCAGCCACGACGCGGCCAGAACGAGCGCGGCGCGCAGCAGGATCGGACGTGCCAGGGTGGGTCGCTGGGCGGCGCGATGCCGAACGGCGCGACGCCGGGCGTGGGAGACGGTCCTTGGTTGCGTCATGAGAGGAGCGTACCCGCCAGGCGGGCGACGTCCCATGAGCAACGTCACCCTCGCGAAGGCGAGGGCGACGTCGCCACGTCGGCTCGGACGGCGAGCGCGCGCTGCGCGACCCGCGGTGCGCGCCTCAGTCGATCAGTAGCGCACGCGCCCGGGTCACGACGTTGTCGACGTTGAAGCCGTATTCGTCGAGGACGCGGCCTCCCGGTGCGGACTCGCCGTAGCGGTCGACACCGATCACGTCGCCACCGTCGCCGATCCACTCGTGCCAGCCCAGCGACGCGGCCGCCTCGACGGCCAGGCGCGCCGGGACTCCGGGCGGAATCACCTCGCGCCGGTACGCCTCGCCCTGCTCGCGGAAACGGTCCCAGCTGGGCATCGAGACGACGCGCGTCGGCACGCCGTCCGCCTCGAGCACGCCCTGCGCCTCCACGCAGAGCGACACCTCGGAGCCGGACGCGAGGAGCAGCAGCCGCGGCGTGCCGCCGGACGCCTCGGCGTGGACGTAGGCGCCGCGGGCGACGGCGTCCGGCGGAACGTCGAGGTGGGGAACGCCCTGACGGGTGAGGATCAGCGCGGTCGGTCCGTCGCGTCGCGCCAGCGCCTCGCGCCAGCCCTGCGCCGTCTCGTTCGCGTCGGCCGGACGGACGACCTGCAGGTTCGGGATCGCGCGCAACGCCGGCAGATGGGCTTCGGGCTGATGGGTCGGTCCGTCGCCGCCCAGGCCGATCGAGTCGTGCGTGAACACGAACACGACGGGCTGACGCATCAGGGCCGAGAGCCGCAGGGCGGGCCGCATGTAGTCGGAGAACACCAGGAAGGTCGCGACGAACGGTCGCACGCCGCCGTGCAGCGCGAGGCCGTTGGCGGCGGCCGCCATGGCGTGCTCGCGGATGCCGAAGTGGATCATCCGTCCAGCGTGGTCGCCGGCCCGCATCGAGCGCTCGTCCTCGATGTCGGTGTAGTTCGAGCCGGCCAGGTCGGCCGAGCCGCCGACCAGCTCCGGCATGCGCTTCGCGAAGTGGTTCAGGATCTTCTGCGACGCCTTGCGGGTGGCCAGCTTCTCGTCGCCGCCGAAGGTGGGCAGCGGATCGTCGAACCCCTCGGGCAGCGCGCCCTCCATCCGCCGCGCCAGTTCGGCGGCGGCATCGGCGTGCGCGTCGCGGTAGCGCGCCCACAGCTCGTTCCATGCGGCCCGCGCCTCGGCCCCCTCGGCCCGGACCGTGGAGGCGTCCTCGAGCACGTCGTCGGGAACCGTGAAGGCGGGCCAGTCGATGTCCAGCGCCCGCTTCGTCGCTGCGGCCTCCTCCTCGCCCAGGATCGAGCCGTGGACCTTGGAGGTTCCTGCCAGGTGAGGGCTGCCGTAGCCGATCGTGGTGCGGACCGCGATCAGGCTGGGCCGCTCGGCCTCCGCCCGAGCCGTCAGGACCGCTTTCAGCACCGCGTCCGGATCGGAGCCGTCCTCGACACGTTGGACGTGCCAGCCGTACGCCTCGTAGCGCTGCAGGACGTCCTCGCTGAAGGCGATGTCGGTCGGACCGTCGATGCTGATGTGGTTGTCGTCGTACAGCACCGTGAGCTTGCCCAGCCCCAGGTGGCCCGCCAGCGAGGACGCCTCCGAAGACACGCCCTCCATGATGTCGCCGTCCGACGCGATCACCCAGGTGCGGTGGTCCACGACGTCGAAGCCGGGGCGGTTGAAGCGCGCCGCGAGGTGCGCCTCGGCCAGCGCCATGCCGACGGCGGTCGAGAGGCCTTGGCCCAGCGGTCCGGTGGTCGTCTCGACGCCGGGCGTGAGCCCGACCTCGGGGTGGCCCGGCGTGCGGCTCTCCCACTGCCGGTAGCCGCGCAGATCGTCCATCGTCACGCCGTAGCCGGTCAGGTGGAGCAGCGAGTACTGCAGCATCGAGCCGTGGCCGGCGGACTGCACGTAGCGGTCGCGGTTCCACCAGCCCGGGTCCGAAGGATCGTGGCGCATGGCGTGCCGGTAGAGCGCCCAGCCCATCGGGGCCGCGCCCATCGGCATGCCGGGGTGGCCGTCGCCGGCTTCCTGCGTCGCGTCGATCGTGAGGGCGCGGATGGCGTTGGCGGCACGCAGGTCGCGTTCGCGCTCGTCGGGGGATCGGTTCATCGAGGGGCCTCCGTCGGAATTCGTGGCTCGAGGATCCGCGTCGCTGAGATGCGGTCCAGATCGTCCATGACGGGGTTCACCATAGCAGGGGCGAGCCCCGCTCCGCGCGGCGCTCAGCCTTCGGCGCGTCGCTGCAGGATCGCCTCGCGGACCCTTCGCCCGATCTCGAAGTGGCGCCGCTCCATCTCCGACTCGACCCGCAGCCGCGGCACCGACGCCGGCCGACGATCGTCGCCGATCGCCACGAAATTCAGGTGGCCCACCGTCGTGAGCGAGCGTCGACCGCTGGTCGGGTGCTCGCTGTGGACCTCGCTACGGACGATCATGCTGGTGTCGCCGACCCAGGCCACGCGGCTGCGGACCTCGAGGATGTCGCCGACGTGGACCGGGTTGCGGAAGTCCACCGGCTCGGTCGACGCCGTCACGGCGATCCGCCGGCAGAAGCGGTTGCATGCGATCGACGCGTTGACGTCCATCAGCTCGAGCACGTGTCCGCCGAACAGCGTGCCGAGCGGGTTGGCGTGGTGCGGGAAGACGGCGTCGACGGTGGTCACCCACTCGCTCGCACGGGTCTCGCCGGGGTCGATGGGCATGCCGAGAGAATAGCCCGGTCGGCTGCTATGCTCGCCGGAGCGCACGATCCACGGAGGTTCTCGCATGGCGTATCGATCCCAAGCTGCCGCCGCCGCACCGCTGGCCGCGCATCTCGTTCCCGTCCGCAGCACGGCGCTGCGCACCGCGCTTCAGCTGATCCTCGGCGTGGCCTTCCTCGCCGCGCTGGCCCAGGTCCGCGTCGTGGTCGGCCCGGTCCCGATCACCGGTCAGACGCTGGGCGTCCTGCTCATCGGCGCCAGCTACGGCGCCACGCTGGGCGTCGCGACGGTCGGCGCGTACCTGCTGGCCGGCGGCCTGGGGCTCGCGGTGTTCACCGGCGGGGGTGCCGGCTGGGAGGTCCTGAGCGGACCGACCGCTGGCTACCTGCTGGGCTTCCCGCTCGCGGCGGCCGCGGTGGGCGCGCTGGCGCGCCGCGGCTGGGACCGGCGTCCGTGGAGCGCGGCGGCGGCGATGGTCGCGGGGAACGTCGTGATCTACGCGTTCGGGCTGGCGTGGCTGGCCCGCTTCGCGCCTGACGTGACGACGACGCTCGCCTGGGGCCTGTGGCCGTTCGTTCCGGGCGACGTGGTCAAGATCGTGGTCGCGGCAGGCCTGCTGCCGCTGGCGTGGCGGCTGCTGGGCCGGCGCGACGACCGGCGTCGGTGAGTCGGTCGGGCCCGGGGGCGCACCGGTGAGCTGGGAGCGGCGGTTCGCCCGCCGCACGGTGCGGATGCGGCCATCCGCGATCCGCGAGATCCTGAAGCTGACGCAGCGTAGCGACGTGATCTCGCTGGCGGGTGGGCTGCCCGCAAGCGAGATGTTCCCCGTCGGGGAGGTGGCCGAGGCGGCCGCCAGGGCCATGGCGACGAACGGCGTGCGTGCGCTGCAGTACGGTCCGACGGACGGGCTTCCCGAGCTGCGCGCGTGGGTGGCGGGGTCGCTTCCGGGTGCCGACGCGGACCGCGTCGTGATCACCTCCGGCTCGCAGCAGGGACTCGATCTCCTCGCCAAGGTCCTGATCGATCCGGGCGACCGGATCGCGGTGGGCGCCCCGACGTACATGGGGGCGTTGCGGGCGTTCGATCCGTACGAGCCCACCTACCTGACGGTCGAGCTGGACGAGGAGGGAATGGTTCCCGCGTCTCTGGACGAGGTGCTCGCCGGCGGCCCCAAGTTCCTCTACGTCATTCCGGACTTCGACAACCCGGCCGGCCGGCGCATGTCGCTGCCCCGGCGCCACGCCCTTCTCGAGATCGCCGATCGTCACGGCGTGCTGGTGATCGAGGATGCGCCCTACCGGGAGCTCCGCTTCGACGAGACGGTGCTGCCGACGCTGTTCGAGCTCGCTCCCGAGCGCGTCGTGCACGCCGGAACGCTGTCCAAGACGCTGGCGCCCGGGCTGCGGCTGGCCTGGCTGGTCATGCCCGGTCCGCTGGCGCAGGTCGTGGAGCGCGCCAAGCAGGCGGCGGACCTGCACACCGGCACCTTCGCGCAGTCCGTCGCGTTGGAGCTGCTCGCGACCGACGCTCTGGAGGCGCGCCTCCCGCGCCTGCGCGCGCACTACCGGGGTCAGCGCGACGCCCTGGCGGACGCGCTGGCGCGAAGCCTGGACGGCGACCTGCGGTTCGCCCTCCCGCCCGGCGGCATGTTCCTCTGGGCCGAGCTTCCCCTCGGCGTCGACGCCGGCGAGCTCCTCGCCGTCGCGGTCGACCACGGCGTCGCATTCGTCCCGGGCGAGCCGTTCTTCGCGAACGGCGGACCCACGAACACGCTGCGCCTCAGCTACTCGCTGCCCTCGCCCGCCACCCTGGCGACCGCCGCGACGCGCTTGGCGGCGGCGCTGGCCGCGTATCGGCAGCCTGCCTGAGGGTGCGTAGCGGCGTTCCGGTCCGCCGTCGCCACGGCCGACCGGAACCGCACGGAAACGCCCCCGAGCCTCGTAGGCTCGGGGGCGCGGTGCACCGCCGTGGACTGAGGAGCCTTGGGAAGGCCACCGGCGTCCGGAAGGCGGACCCTTGGGCTACCCTCGGCGGGCACCTCCACTGGTCGTTCGACGTTTGTCGTGTATCAAGACCACCTCCTTCCCGTGGTGCGAAGAGTGTACCCGCGCGGGCACGGGGTGGGATGTGGTGTCGCGCACCCTCGCGCGACACACCTGCGCGGTCGGCGCACCGGGCGGCTATGCTCTAGACCGTGCTGAGCGTCGCTGAGAAGCTGATCTTCGTCGTGCTCGCCCTCTTTTCCCTCGCCTTCGCCTACGGCGGTTTCGAGCGCGTCGTTCGCGTGGTGGCCCGCGGCGCGCGCGGCGGCACCGACCGACTGCACGATCTGCCGCGACGGGCGGGCGACGCGATCGTGCGGACGCTGGGGCAGCGCACCGTGTTCCGCGACCGTCCCGGCGTGGCGGCGGTCCACGCGGCGGTGTTCTACGGCTTCGTGTTCTACCTCCTCGTGAACCTGTTCGACGCCTCGAAGGGGCTGGCGCCACCGTCGTGGACGGGTTGGCTCGAGAGCGTGTGGGCGGGGCCGTACCGCCTCGCCGCGGACCTGCTGAGCGTGGCGGTCCTGGCCGGCGTCGGGATGCTGCTGTGGCGGCGCTTCGTGGCTCGCGATCCAGCGCTCCGACCCGACGTTCCCCTGCACGAGGACGCGGCGTCGGGCGGCGTCCGCCGCGACTCGGCCATCGTCGGGGTGTTCATTCTGCTGCACGTGGGGTTCCGCTTGACGGGCGAGGGATTCCTGCTCGCGGCGGAGGGGCATGCGGACGCCTGGCAGCCGTTCGCCAGCTTGCTCGCCGCCGCCGTCGGGTCGGGTCCCTCGCGCATCGTCGGCTGGCACGTCGGCTGGTGGGGTGCGCTGGGCCTGATCCTGGCGTTCTTGCCGTACTTCCCTCGCAGCAAGCATCTGCACCTGATCGCGGGCCCGGTCAACTTCGCGCTGGAGCGCCGCCGTCCGGACGGATCGGCCGCGTCCAGCGGCACGCTGGAGCCGATCGACTTCGCCGACGACACGCTCGAGAGCTTCGGTGCCGAGCGGCTCGAGGAGCTCCCCTACGCGCAGATCCTGGACGCCTACGCCTGCATCCAGTGCCACCGCTGCACCGACGCCTGCCCGGCGCACGTGACGGGCAAGAAGCTCTCGCCCTCCGCGCTGGAGATCAACAAGCGCTACGAGCTGACGCTCATTGCGGGCGACCTCGCGGCGGGTGAGAGCAGCCACCGGCCGCTCCGCGAGTTCGCGCTGGACGACGAGCAGATCTGGGCGTGCACGACGTGCGGCGCGTGCATCGACGCCTGCCCGGTCGGGAACGAGCCGATGCTGGACATCGTCGACATGCGGCGCGAGCGGGTCCTGATGGCGGGAGCGTTTCCCGCCGAGCTGCAGCAGGCGTTCCGTGGCATGGAGCGGACCGGCAACCCGTGGGGCCTCAGTCAGGACGACCGGCTGGCGTGGGCCGACGGCCTGGAGGTCCCCACCGTCGACGATCGCCCCGACTTCGAGGTGCTGTTCTGGGTCGGCTGCGCGGGGGCGTACGATCCCGCCGCCCAGGCGACGACCCGGTCGATGGCGGCGATCCTGGACCATGCCGGAGTCCGGTACGCGGTGCTGGGAAAGAACGAGCGATGCACCGGCGATCCCGCTCGCCGGGCGGGGAACGAGTACCTGTACTACCAGTTGGCCAGCGAGAACGTGGCGGTCCTGGACGAGGCGATGGCGGCGAGCCTGCTGGATCCGGACGCGCCCAAGCGGATCGTCACGGCCTGCCCGCACTGCTACAACGCGTTGCTGAACGACTATCCCCAGCTGGGTGGCCGTTACGACGTGGTGCACCACACGGAGCTGCTCGACGAGCTCGTCGCCGCCGGCCGGCTTCCGCCGCTGGAGCTGGGGCAGGGGACGACGTACCACGACCCGTGCTACCTGGGTCGCCACAACGGCGTGTACGACGCGCCCCGGCGCGTCCTGCGAAGCGGGGGCGGCACGCTCGAGGAGATGCCGCGCAGCCGAGAGAAGAGCTTCTGCTGCGGCGCTGGCGGAGCGCAGTTCTGGAAGGAGGAGGCACCGGGCGAGGAGAAGGTCGCCGACGTGCGGATGCGCGAGGCGGCCGCGACGGGGGCCACCACGGTCGCCGCCGCCTGTCCGTTCTGCGCGTCGATGCTGGGCTCGTCCGGCGTCGCGGGCGAGGCCGGCGCGCCCGAGGTCGTGGACGTCGCTCAGCTGTACGAGCGTCGGCTGTCCGCGCTGAACGAGCGACTCTTGGCCTGACCCGCCCGACCCGCCTGACGCGCTCGTCGCGGGCGACGCGGCGCCGCTCGCCGTGCGGCTATGCTCGGCGACATGCTCTCCCCGCTGCGAATCGTCGCCGTGGTCCTCACGCTCGTGGCCGCCGGCGCCGCCGCCTACCTGGCAGGGCGTGGGCTCGCCCCGCCGCCCGAGCGGGTGGGCACGGTGCTGGAGAACCCGCAGGACGCTTCGGACCTCGAGCTCACCCTGGCTGCCGACGGGAGCCGGATCGTGTTCGGCGACCTGGCCGCGCGGTCGACCTGGACGCTGGTGTTCTTCGGCTTCGTGGACTGTCCCGACGTCTGCCCGTTGACGATGGCGGGCCTCGCCGAGACGTACCGGGACCTGGGCGAGCCGGAGGCGCTCCAGGTGGTGATGGTCACCGTCGATCCCGAGCAGGACGACGCCGAGCGGCTGCACCGCTACGTGAGCGCGTTCCACCCCGCGTTCGTCGGACTGGGCGGCAGCTCGGAGGACATCGCCGCGGCCGCGAAGCGGTTCTTCATCGGGTATTCGGGCACGGGGACGGACGTGATCCATACCGAGGCGGTCGGCCTGGTGGACGCTTCGGGCCGCCTGCGCGCGGTCTACGGACAGGGGAAGGTCGGAGCGATCGGGAACGATCTGGTGGACCTGCTGGCCGGCGAGCGCCTGTAGCTCGGCGCTCGCCGGATCCGGAGCAGATCGTTCGGGTGGAGCCGGTGCTCGGCCTTGTTCAGGCCATGTCGGCGAGAAGCTGGTACAGCGCGCGCCGGTCCTTCGCGTCGATCTCGAGCCGAGTGATCGGACCGGTGACGGCCAGACGCTCGCTGCCGCCGCGTGGACGGACGGTGTAGATCGCGACGGTCTCGTCGCCGACACGGCCCAGCACGGACCTGAAGCTGGGGCGGTCGTGCACGACGCGGTCCGCCATGGTGCGGAGCGTCTGCGCGTCGCGGGCGTCGATCTCGGTGGCGAGGTCGCCGATTCGGATCGTCATTGCGGTCACCTCGAGACGCTGGATTCCAGGCCGCGCGAAGCGCCCTGGGACGTCCCGAGGGCAGCCTAGACCGGCGGGTGGGGGACATGTGTTCCGGGAACACATCGGACGCCGCGCGAACCGACCGATCTCAGGTCGTACGATCGCGACACGCTCGAACCGAATGCGTAAGGCCCACCTGACCCCTCGAACCGAAGGCGAGGTGCCGCGTCGAGGCGTACTCCGTGCGATCGCAGCGAGCGCCGAGCCCGCCGCCGCTTTCGCCCGCGCGTCCTGCAGGTCGCCGCGCGGGCGTCCTACGGCGTTTCGTCGCGACGGAACACCTCGCGTCCAGCGACCCAGGTCCGCATCGGCCAGCCCCGGAAGGTCTGCCCGTCCCACGGACCGAACTTCGCCTTGGAGCGGAACCGGGTCGGATCCACCGCGCGGGCGGTATCCAGGTCGAGAAGCACGACGTCGGCGGGAGCGCCCTCGTCCAGCGACGGGCGTGGCCAGCCCATCACGCCCGCAGGGCCGTCCTGAAGCAGGCGGAGCAGCTCGGGGAGCGCGACGACCCCGCCCAGCACCAGCGCCTCGTACAGCACGGCGAAGGCGACCTCGATGTGGGCGATGCCGAACGGTGCGGCGAGCATGTCGCGGTGCTTCTCCTCGCGCGTGTGCGGGGCGTGATCGGTGCCCAGGCAGTCCACCAGGCCCGAGCGAATTCCCTCGCGCAGCGCTTCCACGTCGTCCGCCGTGCGCAGCGGTGGCGCGACCTTGAAGACCGGATCGAACGAGGACAGCGCCTCGTCGGTCAACGTCAGATGGTGCGGCGTGACCTCGCAGGTCACCGCGACGCCGCGCTCCTTGAAGAACGCGACGACGTCGAGCGCGGCGCGGCAGCTGACGTGCGCGATGTGAACGCGTGCCCCTGTGAGCCTGGCGATCTCGGCGTCGCGGTACGTCATCGCGGCCTCCGCGGCGCGCGGGTTGCCGGGCAGGCCCAGGCGCTCGCTGACCTCGCCTTCGTTCATCACCCCGTCTCCGCGCAGCGTCGGATCCTCGGAGTGCGTCTGGACCACCAGCCCCAGGTCGCGCGCCCACTCGCACGCGCGCCGCATGAGCTCGCCGTCCACGACCGGGATGCCGTCGTCGGTGAGCATCACGGCGCCCGCATCCGCCAGCGCCGCGGCGTCGGTCAGCCGTTCGCCCCGGAGCCCCATCGACAGCGCCGCCGCCGGCCGAAGCCGGGCGCCCGGGAGTCGTTCCGCCTTCTCGATCAGGCCGCGGACCAGCCCGGGCTCGTCCACGACCGGATCGGTGTTGGCCATCGAGACGACCGTTCCGTACCCCCCGGCGGCGGCCGCGGCCAGCCCCGAGGCGAGATCCTCCTTCACCTCGAAGCCGGGGTCGCGGAGGTGCACGTGCGGATCGATGAACGCCGCCGTCAGGACCAGGCCCGACGCGTCCACCTCGTGGTCGACCGGGCCCTGTGGCTCGGCCCCCTCGATCCGGCCGTTCGCGAGGACCACGTCGCGCACGCCGACCTCGCCGCTCGCGGTGACGATCCTCGCCCCCCGGATCCAGGTCCGAGACGCTTCCTGGAGCTCGTTCATCGTGATCCTTTCCCGACCAGCAGGTGGTAGAGCACGGCCATCCGCACCGGCACGCCGGCGGCGACCTGGCGCGTGATCAGCGAGCGGGGGCCGTCGGCCAGCGCGCCGTCGATCTCGACGTCGCGGTTCATCGGTCCCGGATGCAGGACGACCGCGTCCGGATGGGCGTTCGCGAGGCGCTCCTCGGTCAGCTGGTAGCGCTCGGCGTAGGCGGAGGTCGAATGGATCCGTCCGGCGTCCATCCGTTCGTGCTGGAGCCGAAGCGCCATGACGGCGTGCGCGCCGTCGAGCGCCGGCTCGAGGCGCGTCTCGAGCCGGACGCCGGGCAGGGCGGCCAGCTCGTGCGGAAGCAGGGTCGGCGGCCCGCACAGCACCACCTCGGCGCCGAGCCGCTGCCACAGCTCGGCGTCGCTGCGTGCCACGCGCGAGTGCGCCACGTCGCCGACGATCGTCAGGCGCGTCTCCTCGAACGGGCGACCGGTGGCCTCGCGGTAGGCGTACGCGTCGAGCAGCGCCTGCGTCGGGTGCGCCCGGCGGCCGTCGCCGGCGTTGATCACGGCGGCGTCGGTCCACGACGCCACCTGGTGTGCGGCGCCGGCAGCGGGATGCCGGACCACGTAGGCGTCCACCTGCAGAGCGTCGAGCGTGGCGACCGTGTCACGGAGCGACTCGCCCTTCGAGAGCGAGGTGCCGCCCCGCGCGAACGCCATGACGTCCGCCGATTGGGCGCGCGCCGCACGCTCGAAGCTGAGCCGGGTCCGGGTGGAATCCTCGAAGAACAGCGTCGCCACGGTGAAGCCCTGGAGCGCCGGAACGCGCTTGACGGGCCGCTGGAGCACCTGGGCCATCACGTCGGTGGTCTCCAGGATCGCGAGGATCCGATCGACGTCGACGCCTCCGAAGTCCAGCAGACGCCGGAACCGCTCGCTCACGTCGGATCCTCGCCCCGCACGCCCAGAACGACCCCGTCCTCGCCGTCGACCTCCTCGAGCCGTACCTTGACGACCTCGTCACGGCGGGTGGGCACGTTCTTGCCGACGTAGTCCGCGCGGATCGGCAGCTCCCGGTGCCCCCGGTCCACCAGCACCGCGTACTGGATCACCGCCGGGCGACCCATGTCGACCAGGGCGTCCAGCGCGGCCCGGGCGGTGCGGCCGGTGTACAGGACGTCGTCGCACAGCACCAGCCGCATGCCACCGATGTCGAAGTCCACCTCGGTCCTCTTGACGACCGGCTGAAGCGCGATCTCGGTCAGGTCGTCACGGTAGAGCGTGATGTCGAGCTTGCCGACCGGTGGTCGCACCGCCTCGAACGAGGCGATCCGATCGGCCAGCCGCTCGGCGATCGGGACGCCACGCGTGTGGATGCCGACCAGGGCCAGGTTCTCGGCTCCCTTGGCGCTCTCCACGATCTCGTGCGCGATGCGCGTCAGCGCCCTGTCCAGCTCGTTGGCGTCCAGCAGGATGGCCTTCACCGTCATGCGAATCTCCTTCCGCCGCGTGGCGCGCACGCGGCCGTGTCCGCTTCCGTCACGCGGGATCGGCCGAGGCCTGCTCGCGCGGGAGCACGGCGTTCAGCAGCACGCCGACGATGCCCGCGAGGCCGATGCCCTCGAGCCGGAAGTCGCCGACCGCGACCAGCATGCCGCCCACGCCGAAGACCAGGATCACCGAGGCGATGACGAGGTTGCGCGGCGCGGTCAGGTCGGTGCCAGCGCGAACGAGCGCGTTGATGCCGACGACGACGATCCCGCCGAAGAGGAGCACGAGGATGCCGCCCATCACCGGACCGGGAATCGTCTGCAGGAACGCGCCCAGCTTCCCGACGAACGCCAGGACGATCGCGGTCACCGCGGCGATCGTCATGACGGCCGGGTTGAAGGCGCGGGTGAGCGCCACGGCGCCCGTGACCTCGGAGTAGGTGGTGTTGGGCGGTCCGCCCAACATCCCGGCCAGGCCGGTGGCCAGACCGTCGCCGAGCATCGTGCGGTCGACGCCCGGATCGGCGAGATAGTCCTTTCCGGTCACGCCCCGGATGGCCAGCACGTCGCCGAAGTGCTCGATCGCCGGCGCAAGCGCCACCGGCAGGATGAACAGGATGGCGGGCAGGTGGAACGTCGGGGCCGTGAACGACGGCACGGCCAGCCAGGCGGCCTCGCGAACCGGGGTGAAATCCACGAAGCCGAACGGGATCGCCACGAGGTAGCCGACGGCGATCCCCATCAGGATCGGGGTGAGCCGCAGCAGGCCGCGTCCCGCGAGCGCCGTCGCGACCGTCGCCGCGAGCGCGATCATCGCGACCGTCACCGCCGACCAGGCGTAGCCGTCGCCCGTGCTGGTGGCCATGTCGATCGCGACCGGTGCCAGCGACAGCCCGATCACCATGATCACCGGTCCGGTCACGACGGGCGGAAGCAGCCGCTCGAACGCCGCGATCCCACGGGCGCGGATGAGCGCGGCGAGCGCGACGTAGAGCAGCCCGGCCGCGACGAGGCCCGACAGCGTCGCCGACACGCCCCAGCGCTGCACGCCGACCTGGATCGGCGCGATGAACGCGAACGACGAGGCCAGGAACACCGGCACCTTGCCGCGGGTCACGAGCTGGAACACGAGCGTCCCCGCCCCCGCCGTGAACAGCGCGACGTTCGGGTCGAGGCCGGTCAGGATGGGCACCAGCACCAGCGCGCCGAACGCCACGAACAGCATCTGCACGCCGATCGGAATCGCGCGGAGGTCGAAGCTCCACGAGGTGCGGGCGAGGATGGCGCGAACGTCGTCGCGCCGATCGGGTCGGGTCATGACATCCTCCTTCGTGCCGTGGAGGACGTGGTCTCGCGAGCTCGCACGAAAACGCCGTCCGGACGCGAGGGCGTCGGACGGCGCACGGTGTTCGTTCGTGGAGGTGCCGAGGGGCGGCACGGTCGCGCGAGATTCACGATCGCTCCTTTCCGGCCTCACGGGACCGGATTAAAGGCTTGGGGGAGCGTACCGCCCAGGTGCAGCGATGACAAGGGCGCCGGCGCGCTTAAGGAAGCGCTAAGGAACCGCGGGCATCGTGGGGGTCGGAGGTACGAACCATGCAACGAACCGCACACCCAGTCTTCCGTCCGCTCCTCGGCCTTCTGGCCCTGCTCGTCGCCCTCGCCCCGGCCCTCGCGTTCGCATCCGGCTCCCGCGGCGTGTCGGTGACCGTGACCACCGGAGAGGGCGACGCGACCGTCCTCGTCGGCTACGGCGACCTCGACGACGGCCAGCTCGAGCTCGAGCTCCTTCCCGGGGCGCACGGCGACGTGACGGTGACCATCGACTTCGGCGACGGCCAGACCTTCACGCAGCGAGGCTCGCTGAACGACGGCGTTCTGGACGTCACCGTTCCCCTCCGAGACGCGCTCGGCGTGGACGTCGAGGTGGAGGTCGACGATTCGGTCGGCCCCGACGATTTCGATGACGATCGCGACGATCGCGACGACGACGACCGGGACGACGACCGGGACGACGATCGGGACGACGATGATCGGGACGACGACGATCGGGACGACGACGACCGGGACGACGACCGGGACGACGACGACCGGGACGACGACCGGGACGACGACGACCGCGATGACGACCGCGACGACGACGATCGCTACGACGACGACGATGACGACGACGATGATGACGACGACGACGACGATGACGACGACGATGACGACGACGACGATGACGACGACGACGACGATGACGACGACGACTGAAGTCGTCGCTTCGACGCCACGAACCTAGGTAGAGGGGCGCATCGTGGGGCGGCGAACGCCGCTCCACGATCGTAGGATGACGGCATCGTGACCCGCCCACGAACGATCCAGCTTGAAAACCGCATCCCATCCCGAGCCGTGCTGCTCGTGGTGGGTCTCGTGCTGGCGCTGGTGCAGGCGAGCGCGTGGGGACAGGACGTTCCCGGCGCGGCGAGCCTCGGACCGATTCCCGACGGCGCAGAGGCCGTCGTGACCGATCGGCTCGGGCGGCGACTCGTCGGTTATGGGCGCGTCGAGGAGAACGCCTTGCGGTTGTCCGTCGTCGATCGCGACGAGGTCGACGACCTCCTGCTCGTGTTGATCACGCCGAACGGCACGTTCGCCCGCTTGGAGGGTCGGCTGACCGAGCGCGGGATCACGGTGAGCGACGGGCTTTCGGAACGCTCCCTGGAGGACTGGCTCGTGCTGCGAGGCGTCACGCTCGTGCTCGAGCGGGTGGACGACCCCCGCCCGCGATCCGACCCGGACGACGACCGCCGTGACGACGAGCCGTCCCGCGACGACGACGTGGACGACGACCATGACGACGACGGCGATGACGACGACGATGACGATCGCGACGATGACGATCGCGACGACGACGATGACGCCGACGGCGATGAGTCGGACGACGCGGACGCCGATGACGAAGACGACGCCGATGACGCCGACGATGACGACGATGATGACGACGACGATGACGACGATGCGGACGATTGAGGGGTCGTGTCGATGACGTCCGTCGCCGCTTCGCGCGCCGCTCGACCGTCCGCTCGGATC
>CAZLQH010000015.1:0-42723 GCA_964561595.1 uncultured bacterium
GCTGCGACTCGTCCCCAAGCCGCATCACCGCACCCTTCCCGAACTGACGCTCGATGGCGGCGAGGGTGGCGTCGAGCGAGCGACGCTTGCCCGCGAGGTCGGTGGATTCTCTGTCCTTGTCGTTCATGACGTCCTCCTGAGCGGGCGCGCGAGGCGCCTCGGGGTACGGACCGACGCGACCGGGACGGCGCGAAGCGGCGATGCCTCAAATACTAAGGTGTCCAGCGCGCTCGCGCAAGAGCGCCGGCCGCCGATCCCACGGCGATCGCCGTCCAGGCCCCGGTAGACGCCCGACGCGTGGCTTCCCACGGCCCCAGCGAGGATCGGGTAGGCTCGCCTGCGGCGCAGTCGATGCGACCCGGGCGGCCCGCCGCCCGACCGTCGCGAGCCCGGCTGCCCACCCGACCATGCCCAGCGACGTTCGACTCCCCGACCCCCTCTACTTCCAGCAGGCGTCGATGCTGCTGCTGGTGTTCCGCTTCCGCGGCAGGCGGAAGCTCGTGGCGTCGCGCCTGATGGAGAGCGACGACTTCAGGGGCGAGCTCGCAGCGCACCTGCCGGTCCTCGAGCGTCTCTACGGCGAGCTCGAGGTGTCGGGCGTGGACGTCGTCTCGTACCAGCACGGCCGGTTCTACACCGACCCGTGGCCCGACGCCCTCCTCGTGATCGAGCACCTGCGCGACGGCCGCGAGGCCTGACCGGGCGCGTCGCGTCAGCCTGGGCGCGGCACCGGCTCGATCTCCCGCAGCGCGGCGAGATCCGCGGCGCCGGCCACGTGCATCGCGATCCGGAGCTCGTGCACGAACCGACGCAGCACCGCCTCGACGGCGTCCGCCGATTCGGTGGCGGGCCGGAGCAGCGGAAGGGCGACGGCGCACCACGACGCGCCCGACGCGATCGCCTTGGCGACGTCCAGGCCGGACCGGATGCCGCCCGACGCGATCAGCGGTACGCCGGGGGCGACGGTGCGCGCCGACCGCAACGCCGTCAGCGTCGGGATGCCCCACTCGGCGAGGTCCTCGCCGCGGATCTCGCCCCAGCGCACCCACGCCTCGACGCGGGCCCACGACGTGCCTCCCGCCCCCGCCACGTCGAACGCGGCGAAGCCCGCGCCGGAGAGGCGCGAGGCGGTGCCTGCGTCCAGGCCGTGGCCCACCTCCTTGAGCACCAGCGGGCGACCCACCTCGGCGGGCAACCGCCCGAGCTTGGCGAGCAGTCCACGGAAGTCGCCGTCGCCGCCCACCTGCATCGCCTCCTGCAGGGGGTTCACGTGCAACGCCAAGCCGTCGGCCTCGACCGCGTCGATGGCACGGACGATCTCGTCCGCTCCGTAGCCCAGGTTCAGCTGAGCCGCACCGAGGTTCCCGAGGATCGGCACGTCGGGCGCATGCCGGCGAACCGCGAAGGTGGGCACCGCCGAAGGGGTCTCGAGCATCACGCGCTGAGAGCCGAGCATCATCCCGATCCCGACCCGCTGCGCCGCGATCGCGAGGTTCCGGTTCAAGGCCGCCGAACGGTCCGCCCCGCCGGTCATCGCGCCCACGAGCAGGGGCGCCGACATCGGCCGGCCGACGAACGAGGTGGACGTATCGACCGCCGAGAGATCGGTCTCGGGCAGCGCCCGGTACGGCAGGTCGATCGACTCGAACCCGGTCGTGCGCGTCCGATACTCGACCGGACCCTCCAGGCAGGCTTCGACGTGCCGGCGCTTTCGGACCGCGCCGAGGTCGTTCGACGTCACGAAGTCACGGTACCCCGCGGAGCTACACTGGGCGCATGGTCGCCCTCCGTCCCGGTCCGCTCCTCGTCGCTGCGGCGACCGCTCTCCTGCTCGCGGGCTGCGCCACCCCGCCCATCGACTCGGTCGCGCAGGAGCTCGCGAGCTGCCGGCCCGGCGACGCGGACGCCGACTACGAGGCCGCCTCGCGCTACTGGATCGCCCGCGCCTCCGGCGACGCGCCGTGGGTCGTGGGCTACGCGCCGGCGACCGGGATCGACGCGATGGACGCCCACGACGCCGCGAGCGGCGCGGCACGCCTGCCCCACGCCGCGATGGCCAGCGTGCGCGCCCGCCACGCCGTCGACCGCGTGGCGGCGCTCGGACCGCGGAGCGAGCTGGTGCGGGCCGCCGGCGCCGGCTTCGATCCGCTGGCGCTGCTGGCCGATCCGGCCGTCCGCTACGTCCATCCCGACCTGCCGCTCGTGCGACAGGGCGTGCCCAGCGACCCCTACCTTCGCGATCAGTGGCACCTCACCGATTTCGGCCTGCCGACGGCCTGGGGGATCGAGACCGGCTCCGCGGACGTCACGATCGCCGTGATCGACGCCGGCTTCGACGTGACGCACCCCGATCTGGAGAGCGCGTTCGTCCCCGGCTGGGACTTCACCGACGGCGACGACGACCTCGTGACCGACGATCCGCACGGAACCCACGTCGCCGGCATCGCGGGCGGCCGCGCCGGCGGCGGCAAGATCGTCGGCGTCGCCCCGACCGGCGTGCGGCTGCTACCGCTCAAGGTCGCCGACGAGATCGGCGCGATCGACACGAGCAGCGTCGTGAGCGCGATCTACTTCGCGATCGGCATCGCCGACCCGAACGTCGGCGCGGAGCCCCCCGAAGTGCCGGCGCGCGTGATCTCGATCAGCCTCGGAACGAACGGGCCGGCGACGGAGCCGATACCGGCGATCGAGGACGCCATCCGAGCCGCCCGCGGGGCCGGCAGCCTGACCTTCGCGGCCTCCGGCAACACGGCCGGCGGGGCGACCGGTGCGGGCATCTCCGCGCCCGCGAACGGCCCGTGCGCGATCGCCGTGGGCTCCGTCGACCAAGGGATGGACCGCAGCGCATTCTCGAACTACGATCGCGTCGACCGGCTCGTCGACCTCGCCGCACCGGGCGGCGTCAGCGCCATCGGCGAAGGGATCCTCAGCTCGCTTCCCAGCAACGTCTACCCCACCGAGCCGTACGGCTACCTCGTGGGCACCTCGATGGCGACACCGTACGTGGCCGGCGTCGCGGCGCTACTGCTCTCGCACGATCCGTCGCTGAGCGCCAGCGACGCCTATGCGCGGCTCCTCGGCACGGCGCTGCGCGCCGATCCGGACGCCGGCTACGAGGTCGGCTTCGGCGTGACGTGCGCCGACGCCGCGCTGGGCTCGGAGCGTCGCTGCGGACGCCCGTAGAGGCCAGCGAGCGCCGGGAGGACGGCGAGGGGCGCCCGACGTCACGCCAGCAACGACACCGCGACGCCGACAGCGGCGGCGAACGCGATGGCCAGCACGCCCGCCGACAGGACGCCCGCGGCGTCCGACAGGCGTCGATCGCCCGGGAGGCCTTGCCGCGCGAAGCCCCACAGGAGCCCGCCGATCACGCCGCCGACGTGGCCCCACAACGAGACGCCGGGAACCGCGACCGACAGCAGCGCGATCAGCGCCATCCACTGCACCAGGCTGCGCGTGAGCGCGCGGTCCGCCGCCCCTCGGCCGCGTAGCACGTCGGCCAGCAGCGCCCCAGCGACCCCCAGCACGCCGCCCGAGGCGCCCACGAGCACGACGACCTGACCGCTCTGGGCGACCTGGGTGAGGTACCCGCCCATCAGCGTGCCGAACGCGAACGCCGCCAGCAGGTCGCCCCACGTGCGGCGCGCCTCGTACATCCGTCCGATGTCGATCAGCACCCAGGCGTTCAGCGCGATGTGGACGAGGTTGCCGTGGACGAACGCGTAGGAGAGGAAGCGCCACCAGGCGTCGCCGCCGCTCACGCCAGGAACGCCCATCAGGAACGCGGCCGCGGCCTGGCTCGGATCGAGTCGACCGAGCGCCGTCGCCACCGGCGACGCGATCCGGTCGAGGCTCAGCTGGCCCAGGTACGCGACCACGATCGCCGCCGTGAGCGCCCAGGTGCCGAGCGGGTTGCGTGCTCGAATCGTCGGGAGCGCCCCGCCGGCGGCCTGCACCTTGTCGGCGTAGCGTGGCCGCAAGGGAGGCGGGGCCGAGGCGTACGCGCGGCCCCACAGCTCGCCGGCCGCCGCGTGTCCTCCCCGCTCGGCGGCCTGCGCCAGCAGCGCGAACAGCTCGTGCGGCGGCACGCCCGCCGGAGGCGGCTGCAGGTGCCGCTGCGTCTCGTCGAGACGCCCGCGAGCCGCGGCGAGCCGTACCTCCGCCATCTGCGCCACGCGCGTCAGGATCGGGCCCGCGTCCACAGCGGCAGCCGCCTCGCGGAGGCGCTCGACCCGACCTTCGGCCTCGTCCAGCCGATCGAGCGCCAGCAGCGCACGGATCCGCGCCTCCTCCGCCAGCCAGACGTTGTCGCCCTCGCCCTCGACCCGGCGCTCGAGCACCTCTCGCCAGCGGCCCGACGCGGCCAGCCACTGCATCCGAAGCAGCTCCGCGTCGCTCGGGATCGCCCGGTCCGCGGCGTCCAGGTCGCCCCGGCGCAACGCGACCTGCGCGAGAAGCCGCCGCAGTCCGTCCCGACCTTCCGGCGTCCAGTAGAGCGCGCGAACGAGCCCCTCGGCCACGCCGAACGCCCCGGACCGGGCCAGCGTCGTGACGAGGAGCGGCGCGAACACGAACAACAGCGACACGGCCGTCGCCGCGGCCGGAACGACCGGGTCGCCGGATACGCCGCCGACGTCGGCCACGACGACCAGCCCGGCGAGCAGCGTGGCGGCGAGCGTCTTCGCGGGCAGCTCGCTCCAGCCTGGAGCGAGGCGACGCGTCCAACGGACGGCGTAGATGCCGGTGACGGCGACCACGAGCGCGATCAGGGCCAGCTGACTCATGTCCCGGAGGGTACCGCTTCGCTCCGAGGCACGACCGTCCGCCGGGGGACCGCGAAGCCGGGGCACCGGGGGCGGGCGCGCCAGGGCGGTATGATCGGGGGCGCACCCCGGCGGGACGCCCCCGCACCGTCCCCGTCCCGTCCTCGCCCGGAGGCTCCGTGTACCAGCTGCTCGCGATTCCGTTTCTCGTCGTCGGCTACCTCGTCGGGACGATCCCGACCGGATGGCTCGTCGCCCGTGCGCGCGGCGTCGACATCCAGCAGGTGGGGTCCGGCAACATCGGCGCCACGAACGTGCTCCGCGCCATGGGCGTCGGTCCGGCGCTGTTCGTCGTGCTGATGGACCCGGTCAAAGGCGCGCTCGCGGCGGCGCTTCCCCTGCTGCTGGGGATGGATCAGTGGACGGTGGCGGCGACGGGGCTGGCGACCGTTCTCGGCAACAACTTCAACGTGTTCCTGGGCATGCGGGGCGGCAAGGGGATCGCGACCAGCCTCGGCGTGTTCCTCGTCGTGAACCCGGTCGTGACGGTCGTCGCCGCGGTGCTCGGGATCTTCACCATCGCCATCGGCCGGTACGTCTCGCTGGGGTCGATGGTGGGCATGGTGTCCGCGCCGCTCTTCCTGCTGGCGTCGGGCGTGTTTCCCTTTCCGGACCTCGCGCTGGCGACGATCCTCGCGCTCCTCGCGCTCTACCGGCACCGCGAGAACCTTCGGCGGCTCGCGAAGGGCACCGAGCGACGGCTGGGACAGCCCGCACCGTCCCGCTGACCCGCCTCGGACCAGATCGGTGCGGAACGCGACCTCAGCCGCGCGGCAGCGGAGCCCGGATCGCTCGCCGGCGCGCGCGCTGCACGACGACGATGCCGGCGATCGCGATCGCGCCGCCGATGACCGTCAGCAGGCTCGGAACCTCGCCCAGGAACCACCACGACAGCGTCAGGCTGAACACCGGCACGCTGTAGAGCATCGCGGTCACCTGCGTGATCGGCGCCCTCGACAGCGCGAACGCGAACAGGCTGTACGCCAGCGCCGAAGGGAACAGCCCGATGTAGCCGGTCGCGAGCAGCGAGCTCGCCGGGGCGTCCATCAGGTCGGCCTGCAGCCCGGGCAGGAACGCCAGCATCGGCACGGTCCCTCCCCACGTCACGAACGCCGTGACCTCGACCGCCCTGTAACGGGCGAACATGCGCTGCTGCAGCACGAAGTAGAGGCTCGTCGCGAACGCGGAGAGCAGGACGAAGCCGGCGAACGGATCGAAGCGGAGCCCCGCAGAGTCGCCGAGCACGATCAGCGCCACGCCCGCGAAGCTCGTGAGGCTGCCCAGCCAGCCGATCACCGGCATGCGCTCCCCGGTGATCCAGCGCGCCAGCAGCGCCGTGATGGCGGGCGCGGAGGCGATGATCAGGCTCGTGGCCCCCGCCGAGACGCGCAGCTCGCCGGCGTTCAGCGCCGTGTGATAGACGAAGATGCCGGTCCCGCCCAGCAGCAGGAACCACGGCACGTCGCGCGCCTGGGGCCTGAGCCGTGCTCCGGTGAGCAGCAGGAACGGCACGAACGCCGCCGACGCGACGAGGTGACGCGTCACCGTCAGGTGCGGCACCGAGAGCCCCGCCAACCCGACCTTGATCAACGGGAACGCCGATCCCCACAACACGGCGACGGCGAGAAGGGCCAGGAAGGCGGCGAGGGGCATGCGAGCGTACGGATCAGGGCGACGGCGGCCGAGCGATCAGCTCGGCAGCGTCACCACGCGCCCACAGGCGCACCGCTCGCCGTCGCGCACCATCACGGTGCGCCCGTCGCGGTACCAGAGCGTTTCGCACGCCGGGCAGCGCACCTCGTCCGCGCCCGCGCCCAGCGACCGGATCGCCTGCGGCTCCAGGAAGCGCCGCTCGCCGCACCAGTGGCACACGGCCTCGGCCCCGCCGTCCTCCGCGATCATCGCCTCGCGCTCCTCCGGCGTGAAGTACGCGAGCGCTTCCAGCGCCTTCTCGTCGCTGCATCGGCAGCCGAACCGGAGCGGCAGCGCCTCCTCGGTCATCAGGCGCATGTCGAGACCCCAGGTGAGCTCGTGCATCGCGGTGAGCAGGCCGCCCCGCCTAAGGCCGTCGGTCAGCTGGCCGAACGCGCGGACGTTGGCCTCGAGCAGGTCCAGCGCCGCGGGGTCCGCTCCCGGCAGCGCCTGCAGCAGGACCCCGCCCGCCGTCTCGACCCGGCCGCCACGCACGTACACGCCGAGCAGCACGGCGGACGCGATCTGCTCGCTGCGGGCCAGGAACGCGGCGACGTCCTCGGCGATCTCGCCCGAGACCAGCTCGACGGTGCTCGAGAACGGATCGCCGTACGGCGCGTGCGAGCGGATCACCTCGATCGTCCCCGCGCGGCCGACGGCGCCGCCGACGTCCAGCTTGCCGTCCGTGCGCGGCGCGAGCTCGGTTTCCGGGTTCTTCACGTACCCGCGCACGCTTCCGTCCAGGCCGGCGTCCGCGATGACGCCTCCCAGGGGACCGCCACCCTCCAGACGGACCGTCACGCGGTCGCGGTGATCCTTCAGCAGAACGTGCGACAGCAGCAGGGCGCCGGTCAGGGTGCGGCCCAGGGCGGCGCCGGCGGTGGCGCTGGTGCCGTGGCGCACGGCGGCGTCGGCCACGAGGTCGGTCGTGTCGGCGGCGACCACGCGGATGCCTCCGTCGGCCGCCATGCCGCGAAGCAGGTGCGACATGCGAGTCTCCTTGGGTGCAGGGGTTCGGTGGGCGCCCGCGTACGGCACCCCTCCTCCGAGCAGCGTTCCAGAGTCTATCGCCGGGAGCGGTGTCGCTTGGACGGCCGCGCGACGCCGTCGCCGGCCGCCTTCGCCTCGAGGCGACGCAGCGTGACCGCGGGCACGAGCTTGCCGACGTCCGCGCCGTAACGGGCGAGCTCCTTGACGCGCGTCGAGGAGACGTACGACCAGCGCGTCGCGGTCATGATGAACGTCGTCTCGACGTCGGGGTTGAGCTGGCGGTTCAGGTGCGCCATCTGCAGCTCGTACTCGAAGTCGCTGATCGCACGCAAGCCCTTCACGATCACTTGCGCCTGCACCGTCCGCATGTACTCGGCCAGCAGGCCCTCGAATCGGTCCACGCCGACGTTGTCCAGCGGCGCGACCACCTCGGCGAGGATCTCGAGGCGCTCCTCGGTGGTGAAGGCGTAGTCGTTCTTGAGCGGATTGTCGAGCACCGCGACCGTCAGCCGGTCGTAGACCCTGGCGGCACGGTGAATGATGTCGGCATGCCCGTTGTGGACGGGGTCGAAGCTGCCCGGGTAGACGGCGTGGATCATGGCTCGGATCGTACCGCGTCGCCGGAGGCGCATCCGGCCGGGTCGGCCGTGTCGGCCTGCGCGGACCAGGCGCGGAGCAGCTCGACCGCGACCTCCTCCGCGGTCGCCCGTCCCTCCGCGACGTCCCGTAGCCGATCGTCCGCGCCCGCATCGAGCGCCATGGCGGCCTGCCGGCGCAGCGCGGCCGCCAGCTCGGCACGCACCCGGCCGTGCCGCCTCCGCGTGTCGCCCCCGTGGGCGGCGAGCCAGTCGGCGTGCTCGTCGAGGGCGCTCAGCAACGCGGACACGCCCGTTCCGTCGCTGGCCCGCGTCTGCACGACGGGCGCGGTCCAGCCGTCCGGCTCGGGCTCGGAAAGCCCCTGCGCCGCCCGCACGTCGCGCCGGAGCCGATCGGCCCCCGGCAGGTCCGCCTTGTTGATCACGAACAGGTCCGCGATCTCCATCACGCCCGCCTTGAACGCCTGCACGCCGTCGCCGCCCGCAGGCGTCATCACCAGCACGGTCGTGTCGGCGACCGCGGCGACGTCCACCTCGCTCTGGCCGACCCCGACCGTCTCGATCAGCACGCGATCGTAGCCGGCAGCGTCGAGGAGCGCCGCGATCCGGAGCGTGGCGGCCGCCAAGCCGCCGAGCTGTCCGCGCGTCGCCATCGACCGCACGAACACGCCCGCGTCGCCGTGCCAGCGCGTCATCCGGATGCGATCTCCGAGGATCGCTCCGCCGCTGTACGGACTCGTCGGATCGACCGCGATCACCGCCACGCGCAGTCCGTTTCCGCGATACGCCTCGACCATCCGGTCGGCGAGGCTGCTCTTGCCGCTGCCGGGAGAGCCGGTGAGTCCGATCAGGCGCGACCCGTGCGAGCGCGCTGCGCCACCGGATCGCTCCGTCGCCTGCCGAAGCGCGGCGAGGACGCGAGGGGCACGGGGGTCGTCCGCCTCGAGCCAGCTGACGGCCCGCCCCAGCGCGCGAAGCGACCCGGCCAGCACGAGCGCGGCCACCTCGCCCGGATCGGCGAAGGTGGGCGTGGGGGTGGGACTCTGCTCACCGGCGGGCACGCCGCACGATAGCGCGCCGCGCTCAGGCGGGCTGGCGGCGCGCGAACCCGCCGGCCAGCTCGAGCGCGCCCGCCTCGATCGCCCATCCCGGCTCGCGGCGGCCCGTCTTGACCGCCAGCTCGACCTCGAGCAGGATGTCGAACACCTCGCGCAAGGCGCGCTCGTCGAGTCGGCGAGCGATGTCCATCGCCTTGCCTGCCGCGTACGGCGCGGCTCCCAGCGCCTTCGCCGCGACCCCCTTGGCCACGTCGCCGTCGCGCTCGCGCAGCGCGACGGCGCGCGCCACGAGGGAGAACTGCCAGCCGAGCGCGCCCAGGATCCGTGGCGCCGCCTCGCCCGCGTCCAGCAGCAGGCGCGCCGTCCGTACGGCGGTCGCCTCGTTGCCGGCGGTGACGGCGTCGATCAGGTCGAACGCGTCGCGCGAGGCGGGTCTGTTGACGAGCTCGCGGACCCGCGTCTCGTCCAGCACCTCGTCGAGCACCGCGAGCTTCTCGATCTCGGCCGCCAACGCCGGCAGGTCCTCCCCGAACAGGTCGGCGAGGACGTCGGGGACGGCACCGCGCGTGCGCACGCCGTGCGCCTCCGCCTCCTTCGCGATCCAGCCGCGCAACGCGGCGTAGCGGGGCGTGGGCCGATGCTCCAGCGTGCCCAGCGTGCGCCACGCCTTCTGGCGGGCGGCCGTCGCCTTGGCGTCGACGACGATCACGAGCGCGTCCTCCGGAACCGAGGCCAGCGCCTTCATCGCCGCAGCACGAGGCGCGACGCCGGCTTGGCCCTCGAACGCCGTGTCGAAGTCCAGCAGCAGCACCGTCGCACCGAACAGGCCGGTCTGGTGGACGGCCGCCTCGATCTGGTCGGGCAGCAGCCCCTCGCCGAGCTCGACCACCTCGCTGGGCGCCACGCCGCGGTCGTGCAGCGCGCGACGGGCCGAGCGACGGGCGAGGAACGGGTCGCCCGTGAACGCCAGGATCATACGAGCACGTTGACGGCAGGCACGGGAAGATCGTTCAGCATCGCCGGGGCGCTCGCGAACCGCTCGCACGGGTCGGGCGCGAGGGCCTGACGCAGCCAGCTCCACGCCGCCTCCGCCGCTGGCGGGAGCGGCGCGAGGGGGACGCTACGATCACCGACCAGGACGCGAATCACGTCGCGTCCGTAGGGCGGCTGGCCGGTGATCGCATGGTAGACGACCGCCCCCACGGCGTACAGATCGCTGCGCGGATCGCTGCGCTCGCCCGCGAACTGCTCGGGAGCCATGTAGTTCGGCGTCCCCATCGCGGTCGAGGTCGAGGTGATCGCGGCCAGGCCGAGGTCCTTCGCGAAGCCGAAGTCGAGGAGCAGCACACGCTCGCCACGGATCATCACGTTCCCCGGCTTCACGTCGTTGTGGATGATGCCACGATCGTGCGCGTAGGCCAGCGCCGCGAGCAGGTCGCGCGCGATCCTCAGCGCGCGCTGCGCCGAGAGCGGACCGAGCTCCAGCGCGTCGGCCAGGGCGACGCCGGGAACGTACGGGTAGATCAGCGCGCCGTCGCGCGCGGCGAGCAGCGGCAGGATGTTCGGGTGATCCAGCTTGCGGACGACCTCCGCCTCGCGGGCCAGGCGGCGCTCGAGGTCGGGATTGAACCCGGACAGGCGCTTGACGACGACGAGTCGATCCTCGCTCCGTGCGAGCTCGACGCGCACCGGTCCGTTCTCGGCGAGCACACGCACGGTCTTGAGCATGGGGAAATCTACCACGAGGGCGACAGGCGGATCGCCCCGAGTTCGTCCGTACGGAGAACCTCGGCGCCGGACTCGCGTACGCGGCGCACGACCTCGGCCGAAGGATGTCCGTACCGGTTCGCACCGACCGACACGGCGACCTGCCGAGGCCGCGTCGCGCGCAGCAACGAGGCACCCGACGAGTGCGGCGATCCGTGATGCGGCGCGAGCACCACGTCGAGCTGGGGCAGCGCCAGCGAGCGCTCGACTCGCGACGAGACGTCGCCCGCCAGCAGCGCCCAAGGCCGCCCCCGCCAGTCGATCCGCAACACGACGGAGTCCTCGTTGGGCTCGCCGACGGGTCGCTCGCCGGGGTGGAGCACGTGCAGATCCACCTCGCCGAAGCGCAGCACCTGACCGCGCCGCAACGGCAGAAGGGGCACGCCCTCCGCTCGAGCGAGCGCCGCCAGCCGCTCCCAGGCGGGACGGCCCGGCGCGGGGTGACCGTACGCCAGCGCGGCCACGGGAAGCGACCGGAGCACGGTCTGGAGGCCCTCGGCGTGGTCCATGTCGGCGTGCGTGGACACGACCAGCTCGAGCTCGTCGACGTCGAGGGCGCGGAGCGCGGGGACCACCTGCGCGGCGGCCACGTCGTAATCGGAGAACGGCGTGCCGCCGCCGTCGACGAGCACCTCCGTCCGGCCCGGCAGCCGGAGAAGGATCGCGTCGCCCTGACCGACGTCGAGGACGATCAGCTCGGGACGCAGCATCGGGGAGGCCGTGATGAGCGACGCCGCGAGGGCGCAGGCGGTCACGGCCAGCGCCCGCCACGGCCGCAGCCGACCGCGGACCGCCCAGGCCCACGGCGCCAGCCCGAGGCCCCACAGCGCGACGCCCAGCGGCGCCACGGCGCCCCAGGCGAGCCCGGGTAGGGCGGCACCCGACTCGGCGACGGCGAGCAGCGCCCAGGCCAGCGGCTCGGTGAGCCGTCCCACGGCCGCGCCGAGCCACGGGACGAAGGCGCCCGCCACGCCGGCGACGAGTCCCAGGGGGAGGAGCGCCGTCGCGAGGGGGACCGCGACCAGGTTGACGAGCGGTCCCAGCGGCGCGGCCTGCCCGAACGCGTCGACGACGAGCGGGAGCCCGGCGAGGCTGGCCGACGCGCTGATCGCCAGCGATGCGGGCAACCAGGCGCGCGGGTCCCTGATGGACCTTCCCCGCCCGAGGCGCCGGGCGACGGGAACGCCCAACGCCAGGATCCCGATCAGGGACAGGTACGACAGCTGGAACGCGAGGTCGAACAGCCAGTCGGGACGTGCCAGGAGCGTCGCCGCTGCGGCCAGCCCCAACGTCGCGGGCGGATCGGGTCGACCGGCGCCGGACGCGACCGATACGCCGGCCGCCGCCGTCATCACCGCGGCGCGGATCAGGCTGGGCGTCGGTCCGATCCACACCGTGTACGTCGCCGCTGCCGCGGCGACCAGCGCCCAGCGTGCCGGGCCGATGGGCGCCAGCAGCGTCGCCACGAACGCGGCCAGCACGCCGAGGTGCAGGCCCGAGAGCGCCAGCAGGTGCGCGAGCCCTGCCCGGGCGAACAGCGAACGCAGGTCGCCCGCGTCCTCCCGCTCCCCCAGCACCAGGGCGCGCATCAGCAGGGCCGGCCCGGGCGCGAGGCCGGCCGTCACGCCGTTCCGCACGCGTGCACGGAAGCCCGCCCCGGGCTGCGCGAAGGTGACCGTGTCGACCCGCAGCAGGTGCGCGCCGCCACGCCGGCGAAGCCACGCGCGCTCGTCGAAGCCGCCCGGGTTTCGGGCGCCGGTCGCCGCCTCCAGCCGGCCGCGCACTCGGACCCGCCCGCGCGGCACGGCGCCCACCGGGCGCAACGCGACGACGACCGTCGTTCCGTCCAGCCGTAGCGAGCGGGCGTCCGACCAGCCTGCGAGCTCGACCTCGTGCCCGGCCAGCGGCGCCAGGACGTCGGGCCGCGCTTCGCGTTGATCGTGCCTCAGGTGCCCGAGCGGCAGCAGCAGGGGAAGCGCCAGCCAGATCCGGAGCCGGCCGCGTGCCAGCAGCGGCGCCAGCAGCCAGGCGCAGAAGCTCAGCGCGACCGGAAACCCGGCCGCGGCCGCGCCCGCGCCCAGGGCGACGCCCAGCCCCGCGGGCACGCTCCACGGCACGAATCCGGTCACGGCGTGACGCGGCTTCGGAGGCGCGCGAGCGTGGCGGGTCCGATTCCCCGAACGCGCTCCAGATCGTCGATGCTGGCGAACGGCCTGGCGTCGACGATACGTCCCGCCAGGGCCGGTCCGATCCCCGGCAGCGTCTGGAGCTCGCGTACGGAGGCGGCGTTGATCGAGACGCGGGCCTCGCCCTCCGGACCGGCGATCCGCGGAACGTGCACGGTCGTACCGTGCGTCAGGGGGGCGGCGAGGTCCACCAGCTCGGTGGCCGCGTCGGGGCCGAGGCCTCCGGCCGCCTCGACGAGATCGGCCACGCGGGCGCCCCACGGGAGGCGATAGCTTCCCGCCGTTCGGACCGCGCCGTGCACCGCCACCACCAGGTCGGGGACCTCGGGGACCGGAACCGCCCGGCGCGCGTGAAGCCGCGGCCACAGCCCCGCCACGACGAGCGCCAGGCACGCCGTGAGGAACACCGCCGTGAGAATCGTCTCGCGCCGCTCGTGCACGTAGGCAGGCTAGGCGCCGTGCGCGACCCCCGGCTCGCCTACCCAGACACGAGCAGGCGGGCACGGGGAGCTTCCCCGTGCCCGCCTGCGATCATGCCGCCGTCACGGCGGCGCGAACGCGTCCTCGCTCAGCGCGCGTCGTCGTACTTCTTCGTGACCGCGTCCCAGTCGATCAGGTCCCAGAACGCCTCGATGTAGTCCGGACGCCGGTTCTGGTACTTCAGGTAGTAGGCGTGCTCCCAGACGTCGAGGCCCAGGATCGGCACGTCGCCGTCCATGTACGGGCTGTCCTGGTTCGGCGTGCTGTAGACGGCGAGCTCGCCGCCCGGCTTGACCACGAGCCACGCCCAGCCGCTGCCGAAGCGGCCCGCGGCGGTGTCGCTGAACGTGGACCTGAACTCGTCGAACGAGCCGAACGCCGCGTCGATGGCGGAGCCGAGCTCGCCGCTGGGCCGACCGCCGCCCTGGGGCGACAGGATCTCCCAGAACAGGTTGTGGTTCGCGTAGCCTCCGCCGTTGTTGCGCACCGCCGTGGGAAGCCGGTCGACCCCCATGCGGAGGATCTCCTCGATCGGCTTGCCGTCGAGGTCGGTGCCCTCGACCGCGGCAGCGAGCTTGCTGGCGTAGCCGGCGTGGTGCTTGTCGTGGTGAATCTCCATGGTGCGGGCGTCGATGTGGGGTTCGAGCGCGTCGAACGCGTAGGGAAGATCGGGAAGTTGGTAAGCCATGCGGAGTACCCCCTCTATGTGGGACGAGCTCTGGCGCTTCGGGCGTGCGTGGCGTACGGATGAGCATCCGTGAGCCCGGCTCGCGGGCTCTCGCCCCGAACATAGCAAAGCGGGACGAAGGTCCCGTGCCCCCCCGGTTACACGCCTCCGGGTCGTCACCGCCCGCCCCGTCGGAAATGCGACGGTTCGAAGGCCGCGGGCCTGCTACCTTGTCCTTCCATGCCCAAGAAGCAGCGAAGCAAACGACGCCGCAGCCGCGCTACCGCGAGTCGCGTCCCCTGGATCCTCGGGGCCATCGGCATCGCGGTGCTCATCGCCGTCCCGATCATCGTCGAGTCCGTCCGCGCCGCGAACCTTCCGGGCGAACGGTTCGCCAGTCAGGGCAACCGTCACGTCCCGCTTGGCGCGAACGTGCCGGCGTACAACAGCGATCCTCCGACCTCTGGGCCGCACACGGCCGAGCTGGCCGCGTGGGGCACGTACGGTCCGGACGACGTCGTCGAGGACCAGCGCCTCCTCCACAACATGGAGGACGGGGGCGTGATCCTCTGGTACCGACCGGCCGACGATGACGACGCGACCCTCGACCGACTCGACGACCTCGAGCGGATCGCCGCCAGCTATCGCCGCGTGGTGATCGCGCCCCGGCCCGACATGCCGACCGACTACGCGATGACGGCGTGGCAGCGGCTCCAGCGCTTCGAGACGATCGACGAGGAGGGCATGACCGCCTTCTTGGCGGCGTTCGAAGGCATCGACAACCACGTCCGGTGAGTCGGCGGGCGGCGCATCCCCCGGGCCCCGTCTGCGCGCCGGGCGACCGTCGCTACGACGACCGCTCCGGTAGCATGCGCGCATGAACCGACGCCTGATCATGATCGTCACGCTCGTCGCCGCGGTCGCCGTCGTGGCGGCGATCGCCATCGTTCCCAGACTGGGGACCACCGGTGCCAGCGCGCAAGGGACCGATCTCGCGCTCGACCAGCAGCCGCGGAAAGGCCCGGCCGACGCTCCGGCGCAGGTGGTCGTGTTCGAGGACTTCCTCTGTCCCCATTGCGGCTCGTTCGCCGAGGACATCACGCCGCGCCTCGAGCGCGCGTACGTCGACGACGGCTCCGCGGCGTACTACTCGAAGAACTTCGTCGTGATCGGCCCCGAGTCGGAGCGGATCGCGCAGGTGGGCGAGTGCGTGTTCGAGCAGGGGAACGACGCGTTCTGGACGTTCGAGGAGGTCGCGTTCAGGAGCCAGAGCGGGCTGACCGAGGCTCGCGCGATCGCGCTGGCCGAAGAGTACGTCGCGGATCTGGACGCCGCGGCGCTGCGGGACTGCATCGAGGCGGGTCGCGGTCTCGAGGCGGTTCGCGCCGACATGGCCGACGCGCAGGCGCTGGGCCTCCAGGGCACGCCCACCGTGTTCGTGAACGGTGAGCAGGTCAGGGTCGGCTACGACGACATCGCCGCGGCGATCGAGGCCGCCGTCGCCAACGCCGAGTGAGCGAGGAGACCGGCTCGAGCACGGTCGAGGCGGGGCTGTACCTCGCGTGGGTCGTGGCGCTGGTCGCGACGCTCGGCAGCCTCTGGTTCAGCGAGGTGCGCTCGTTCGTCCCGTGCACGCTCTGCTGGTATCAACGCATCCTGATGTACCCGCTGGTCCTCCTGCTGGGGGTGGCCGCCTGGAACCGCGACGCGAACATCGTGAGGTACACGCTTCCCCTGACGATCCTCGGTGCGCTCGTCGCGAGCTACCACGTGCTGGACCAGAAGGTTCCCGGCTTCGGCGTGCCCGGCGCCTGCCGTAGCGGGGTTCCGTGCGACGTCGCGTACATCGACTGGTTCGGATTCGTCACGATTCCGGTCCTGTCGCTCACGGCGTTCCTTCTCGTCAGCGCGGCGCTGGTCGTGGTGGCTCGCGCGCGCCGCTGAACGCACGGCCCGACCCCGGATCGCCTGCTAGACTCGAGGTCCGTACCGGGAGAGGAGCGCACGTGAATCAAGATGCGAAGCGCGCGACGGGGCGCGGCGTTCCGAGCGAGCGTCACGCGATCGGCATCACGCGCATGTGCCTCCGCAGCGGCAGCGTGCAGTTGCCGTTCGCCCTGTCCGGGTCGCTTCCCGAGGGCGAGCTGCTCGTACACGACGCGGAGGCCGACGAGCCGATCGTGCTCTGGTCCGAGCCGCCCCGGCGGCTCGCGGGCCTCGCTCCCCTGTTCGAACGTCACGAGGTCCAGGTCAACGATCAGCTGGTGCTCGAGGTGCGCGGCGACGACGTGCGCATCGCCGTCGCCAAGCGCCCCCGGCGATCGCGCCCGAAGGTCACCCCCAGCACGTGGGCCAGCCACCGAGACGAGCCTCGCCCCGACGCGGCGCCGCAGCCGGGCGACGACGCGGACGGCCCGAGCACGCCCGCGCAGGACGGCGGGCGCTCGACGCCTTGGGAGGACGCGACGGCGGACGGGCACGCGGACGCGGACGTGGCGGCGTATCGCGTGGAGTCCGACCGCGACGAGCGCCACGAGCCGTCGGGGCGTAGCGAGCTGTCCGCGAGCGATGGGCACGACGCGGCGCGGACCGCGCGTCGCACGGGCCCGGCGCAGGTCCGGCCTCCCGACGAGGCGACGGCGACGCCGGGCAGGCGCGCCGCCTGGGCCCGGCCGATCGATGGCGTGTCGCACGACGAGCTCGACGACGACGACGTCCCGCGGGCGCCCCGGGTGACCGTCAGGCCGGCGTCGGACGCGCGTGCGGCGTCCCGCGACGGCGCAGGGTCGCCTGCCGCCGCGGGGGACGCCCGCGCCTCCGACCGCGGTCCGACACGGCGATCGGGCGGGGGCCCGTTCGCCGGCCTCGTACGTCGGGCGCGGGGATGGTTCGGTGGCGACGCCGGACCGCGCGACGACGACCGTGGCCCGTCGGACGACGACACCGAGCCGGAGGCCCGAGACTGGCTCCAAGGCTGGGACGTCGACGACGACGCGTCCGACGCGGACCCCGACGCGTTCGATACGACGCCCGCGCTCGGCACGGCCGCGCCTCCAGCCCGTGCGGCCGGCCGGCTGCGGCGCGAGGCGCCAGACGCGCCCCACGAACGGTCTCCCGGCACGCCGGAGCGCACCGAGGAGCCCGCCCAGAAGCCCACCCAGAAGCCCACCCAGAAGCCTCTCGAGCAGCCCCTCGCCGAGGCGCCACAGGGGGCCGCGCGGCGTCGCCGTGACGCCCCAGCCGATCGTGCGCCGGACGCGCCGGCGCGGGGTTCCGCCGAGGCGACGGTCGGCGGCGTCGGGGACGACGAACGGGACGCGCGCGCGGCGCGCGTGAAGGCTGCCGGGCCCGCCGTCCCCGTCGAGCGCCCCGACATCCTGGCCGAAGAGCCTCCCGAGCCGCCGGACGAAACGGCGCACGAAGCGACGCACGCAACGACGGACGAAGCCACGGACGAGCCGGTCGACGAGGCGGCGGACGAGCCTGCCACCCCCGTACCGCATGGGTCCGCCGCGAGAACGCCGCTCTTCCCTGACCCGCCGTTCCATGCTGCCGCGGACGAGGATGGACAGGCCCCGGGCGCCGCGTCAGCGACGCACGCCGACAGCGATTCCGCGCCGGCCGAGACCGCAGGTCCCCAAGCGGGCTCGGCGGACGCGCCGCCCGTCGACGCGCCGCCGGAGCGCGGGGCGACGCTCCCGTCCGGCGTCCCGATCCGCGCCGAGCGGTTCCTGGGGGGCGACCTGCGCACGCGCCTGCTCCGGTTCCTGACGAGTCCCGAGATGCCGCTGATCGCGAAGACCGATCTGATCGCGAAGCGATTCGACCTGGAGCCCGCGACGGCGCAGGAAATGCTCGAGGACATCGCCGACGATCCTCCCGACGGTCTTCGCTTGACGGTGGTCCGCCAGGGCGCCTGGCGCATCGAGCGCCGCAGCGCCTAGCCGGCGGGCACGCCCGGTGCCCGCCGAGGCCCTCACCCCGCCAATCCGCTGCGGGCGACGACCTCGGCGCCGATCTCGTCCGGCGCCTCGAGGCGAGCGCCGCGCTCCAGCAGGAACCGCCGCCACGCGTCCACGTCGCGGGCGATGCCGTTCTTCTCGCTCCACATCAGGAACGGCACCAGCCAGCTGCGGGCCGTGGCGACCTCCAGCCAGTAGAGCCGCGCGCTGAGCCCGCCGTCGCGCAGGTAGCCGCTCTCCTCGAACGCCCGGAGCGCCGCCGCACGATCGTACGGAACCTGCCGGAACTCCGGCGTCCAGTCGCCCGCGTCCCGCCCCAGCACCAGGTACTGCGCGCGCGGATCGCCGTTGAACGGCGTTCCCACCGCGCCGCTGTTGAGCACCAGGTGCCGGCCCCAGCGACGCTCCAGCGGTCGGTGCGTGTGCGAGCCGACGAGCACGTCGTACGGGTGCATCTCGACGATCTCGCTGATCGCCTCGTCGGCGAGGTGCTCGCCGTACCCCTCCCGGTAGTGGCGCGGGCTGCCGTGCGACACGAGCACGCGCGGTGCGCCGGGAGGCTCGATCGCGACCGTCAGCGGCAGCGCCGCGATCCGCGGGAGCCAGCCCGACCGCTCGAGACGTTCCGCGCACCAGGCCGTCGAGCGCCAGAACGGGTCGGTGAACCAGCTCGCGGGTAGCGACGCATCGCGCCGGACCCACATCCGCAGAAGGTCGTCGTGGTTCCCGAGCACCATCGTCCAGCCCAGGGCGTCGATCCGCTCGAGCACCTCGGCGCCTTGCGGACCGCGGTTGACCATGTCGCCGTTGACGATCACGAGCTCCGGCTCGACCGGCTCCAGATCCTCGATCACGGCCTCCAGCGCGGGCAGGTTGCCGTGAACGTCGGCGAGCACGGCGACGCTGCGCACGTCCAGCGGGCGACGTTCCGGCACGCTCATCGCCTCTGCTCCGGGGCCGACCGCGCCTCCGCAGCCAGCGCCGCGTCGAGCGCGCTCCGCATCGCGCTCAGCGGGGCGGGCCGGCCGGTCCAGGCCTCGAACGCCACCGCGCCCTGGTGCAGCAGCATGCCGGTCCCGTCCACCGTGCGCAGGCCGGCCGACGCCGCGTCCTCGAGGAACGGCGTGACGCGCGGACGGTAGACCAGGTCGACGGCGACGGCGTCCCCGCCGCGCGCGCCCACCGTGTGCAGCACGCTGCCCGATACCGGCCGCTCGTCGGGATCCACGCCCTCCCGGCGCATTCCGAGCGACGTCGCGTTGACCCACACGTCGGCGGCGACCGCCTCCTCGGCGTCGTCCGACACGCGCACGTCGCATCGCTCCATGGCGTCCGCGAGCCGCTCGGCCAGTCGCGCGGCCAGTCGCCGGGCGCGCGCCGGCGTGCGGTTCACGATCCACAACCGTGCCGCACCGGCGTTCACCACCGCCCATGCGACCGCATGCGCTGCGCCCCCGGATCCCAGGAGCGCGACGCGCCGGTCCTCCAGGTCGACGCCCGCCTCCTGCAGCGAGCGCAGGAACCCCTCGGCGTCGCTGTTCTCGCCCACGATCCGGGCCCCGTCGCGGCGGATCACGTTCACCGCCCCGATCGCGTGCGCCCCCGGCGCCACGGCGTCCAGGTGCGCCATGACCGCCGCCTTGTGCGGCACGGTCACGTTCGCGCCCAGGACGTCCTGGCTCCGGAGCCGATCGACGGCGGTCGCGAGCCGGTCCGGAGGTACGTCCCACGCTTCGTAGCGCGCATCGATGCCCAGCGCGTCGAACGCCGCGTCGTGCATCGCCGGACTGAGGCTGTGTCCTGCCGGGTGCGCCAGCAGGACGGCACGGCTCGTCATTCAGGAGCCCGCCCTTCAGGCGGCGTGACGCCGCGCGAGCCGGTCGATCATCGTCCTCGCCGCGGCGCCCACGTCGTCGTCGTCGACCTGGTGGTGCGTGACCAGCCGGATCGAGCGGGGTCCGAGCGCGTTGGCGAGCACGCCGTGCCGTGCCCAATCGGCGACGACGGCGTCGTTATCGTCGACGTCGAGGTAGACGATGTTCGTCTGCACGCGATCGAGGTCGATCTCGACCCCCGGAGCCGACGCCAGCGCCTCCGCCAGCCGTCGCGCCCGAGCGTGGTCGTGCCCGAGCCACGCCGGTCCGCGGCGGATCGCGTCCAGCCCCGCCGCGGCCAGCACGCCCACCTGACGCATGCCGCCGCCGAACGCCTTGCGGTAGCGGTGCGCGACCCCGAGCAGCTCCCTGCTTCCCAGGAGCACCGTTCCGGCGGGCGCGCCGAGCCCTTTGCTGAGGCAGATCGAGACGCTGTCGAAGCCGTGCGTGACGGCGTCGATGCCGACACCCTGGGCGACGGCGGCGTTGAAGGCGCGGGCCCCGTCGAGATGCACGGGCAGCCGCTCGGCCCGCGCCGCGGCCAGGAGCTCGGCCTGAGCGTCCAGAGGCAGCACCGCACCCCCCGCCTTCATATGCGTGTTCTCGAGCACCACCAGGCCGGTCGGCGCCTGGTGCACGCTGCGGTGGACGGCGGCGCGCAGGTCGCCTGGGCGAGGGATCCCGCCGGGCGCCGGGATCGGCCGTGGCGTGAGGCCGGACAGCAGCGACATCGCGCCGAGCTCGTACTCGTACACGTGCGCGCCCTCGGGGACGATCACCTCGACGCCGCGTCCGGTATGCGCCGCCAGCGCCGCCTGGTTGCTCATCGTGCCGGTCGGGAAGAACAGCCCCGCCTCGAACCCGGCCATCTCGGCCAGCTCGTCCTGCAGGCGTCGTACGGTCGGATCCTCGCCGTAGACGTCGTCCCCGACCTCGGCCTCGGCCATGGCCCGCCGCATCGCGGCGTCGGGGACGGTGACGGTGTCGCTTCGCAAGTCGATGACGCGCATGGCGGCATCGTACCCGGACTGCGTCAACGCGCCGGCTCCGCAGCCGGCTCCGAAGCCGGCGCGGCGTCGGCGACCGGCTCGGCCTCCGTGGAGGGCGCCCCGAGAACGTCGACGCGCCACGCCTCGAACGCGTCCAGGCCGGCGCGGTACATGTGCGCGCGGCGGTCCTTCTTGCCCATCCTGCGTCCGTCCGCGTCCTTCTTGGGAGCGTTCGGAACGAGGCCCCAGTTGGCGTTCATCGGCTGGAAGCCCTCGGGGTTCGCGCCCGACAGGAACCGCGTCAGCCCGCCCAGCATCGACGCCTCGGGGGGCAGTACCGACGCCAGGCCCAGCGACCGCCGCGCCGCGTTCGTTCCGGCCAGCCAGCCGGTGGCGGACGACTCCAGGTAGCCCTCGGTGCCGGCCAGCACGCCCGCGACGAACAGGTCCGGTTCGTCGCGGACCGCCAGCTCGGGCGTCAGCAGCCGCGGCGCGTTCAGGTAGGTGTTGCGGTGCATGACGCCGTAGCGAACGATCTCGGCGTCCTGCAGACCCGGGATCGTCCGGACGACGGTGGCCTGGTCGCCCCACTTGAGACCCGTCTGGAAGCCCACCAGCGACCACATCCGGCCGGCCGCGTCCTCCTGGCGCAGCTGCACGACGGCGAAGAAGCGCTCACCCGATACGGGATGCTCCAGCCCCACGGGCTTCATCGGCCCGAAGCGGGGCGTGTCGTAGCCCCGTCGCGCGATCTCCTCGATCGGCATGCAGCCCTCGAAGAACTCGAGCTTCTCCCAGTCGTGCGGCGTATGGCTACGCGCCTCGGCCAGGGCCGCGTAGAAACGGTCGTAGTCGTCCTTGCGGAGCGGAAGGTTGATGTAGTCCGCCGCCTGGTCGTAGCGACCCTTCCGGAACGCGATCTCCATGTCGATCGAGTCCGCGTCGACGATCGGCGCTGCGGCGTCGTAGAACCCCAGGAACGTCGCGCCCAGCCGTGACGCGACCGCCTCGGCGAACGCGTCGCTCGTGAGGGGGCCGGTGGCCAGCACGCAGACGCCGTCCGGGACGGCGGTCAGCTCTTCGCGGTGGACGGTGACGAGGGGCTCGGCCTCGATGCGAGCGGTCACCCGCCGGGCCAGCTCGCCGCGGTCCACGGCCAGCGCGCCGCCGGCAGGCACCCGCGAGGCGTCCGCGGCGGTCAGAACCGCGCCGCCGGCCGCCCGCATCTCGGCCTGCAGCAGGCCTTTCGCGTTCGTCTCTGACTCGCCGCCGAGGCTGTTGCTGCACACCATCTCGGCGAAGCGGTCGGTCACGTGGGCGGGGGTGGTCCGGACGGGACGCATCTCGTAGAGGTCGACGTGCACGCCCAGGCGGGCGGCGGCCAGGGCGGCGTCCGACCCGGCCATGCCTGCGCCGACCACGGTGATGCGGGGAGGGGTGCGATTCACCCGGGAAGTGTAGCAACGGGCCGGGGCACGTCCACGTCGCGTCGCCTCGCCCGGGGCCGGCGGGCTACCCTGGAGGCATGTGGGTCCCCGTGCGCCTCGCTCCCCAGGCGGCGTCCTGAATGTTCCGCGACGTCGAGCTGTTCGACGAGGCGTACCTCGCCAAGCGCAGCTGCCGTCCCGAGGCGCTGGTGCAGGTGACGCTGATCGCGCTGGAGCTGGCCCGCGAAGGGCGCGAGGGACGCAAGATCGGCGCGTTGTTCACGGTCGACGACCACGCTGCGGTGTTGGCGCGCTCGCGACCGCTGATCCTGGACCCGCTCAAGGGTCACCCCGACGAGGCGAAGAAGATCGTCGATCCGAACGTGCGCGAGACGCTCAAGGAGCTCGCGCAGCTCGACGGCGCCTTCGTCGTGTCGGGCGACGGGATCGCCGTCGCTGCCTGCCGCTACCTCTCCGCGAGCGCGGAGGGGGTCGAGCTGCCGTTGGGCTTGGGCAGTCGTCACATGGCGGCCGCCTCGATCAGCGGTCACACCCGCACGGTGGCGGTCGTCGTGTCGGAGAGCTCGATGGTGCGCATCTTCGATCGGGGCGAGCTCGTGACGGAGATCGTGCCCGAGCTCTGGATGCTGCGCCAGTTCGGCACGCAGGTCCGTGGCAAGGTCTCGCAGCGCGCGGTGGATCCTCTTGCCGTCGTGACGAAGGAAGAGTGAGGTGACGACGCGCTCGGCCCGCGATCCGGACCGGCCGCTGCGCGTCGTCAGCGTGTCACGAGGCTCGTCGCGTCGCGACGCCCGGATGGAGATGACGTTGCTGGGCCGTCGGGTCGTGATGGAGCGGATCGGCACGGACGGAGACGTCGGTCGGGCGGGGCGCGTGTACCAGCGCCTGCGCGACGAGGTCGACGCCTTCGGGCTGGGCGGCATGGACCTCGAGCTGCGGGTAGCGGGGCGCGCCTACCGGATCCGCGAGAGCGCCTCCCTGGCCAGGCATGCCGGCGCCACGCCGGTCGTGTGCGGCGCGGGGCTCAAGACCACCTTGGAGCGTCGGGCGGTCGAGACGCTGGACGCCGAGATCGACTGGCGCGGACGCCATGTTCTGCTCCCCTCGGCCGTGGACCGCTGGGGGATGGCCGAAGCGCTCGAGCGGGCAGGCGCGCGGCTTACGATCGGCGACTTCGCTTTCCTGCTCGGCCTTCCCATCCCGCAGCACGACCTGAGCGCGTTCGAGCGCCGCGTCCGCGTGATCGCGCCGATCGTGGTGCGTGCGCCGATGTCGTGGATCTACCCCACCGGCGCGAAGCAGGAGCGGGCGGTGACCGGCTGGCGCGCGCGTTGGTTCGACCAGGCCGAGGTGGTGGCGGGCGACTGGCACCTGATCGCCCGCTACGCGCCGACCGACCTGTCCGGCAAGACGGTGCTCACGAACACCACGACGTCGGCCGACCTGGAGGACCTCGCGGCGCGCGGGGCGCGGCGGGTGGCGACCACCACGCCGCGCATCGCGGGCCGCAGCCTCCCCACGAACCTGCTCGAGGCGGCGTTCGTCGCGGTCGCGGGGCGCCACCCGCTTCCCCTGGACGATCTGGACGCGATGGTGGCCGAAGCGGGTCTCGCGCCGGACGTGTGGCGCGCCGGGGAGGCGGCCCCGGCCGACGCCGCCGCGATGCCCCACGCGACGCCCGACGCGACGCCGCTCGCGTCCCGCCCAGAGGTCGGATCAGAGCTCGGCGCTTAGCGCGCGCTGCATCAGCTCCTCCTGCAGCGCGCGCTCGGGCTCGCCCGGGGCGGGCCAGCGCTGCACGTAGCGGCCGTCGGGCATCAGGTCCCAGGCGCTGCGGTTGTCGTGGAGCGCCGCGTCGAGCACGCCGATCAGTCGGCCCCTCAGCTCGGGGTCGCGCACCGGGACGATCGCCTCGATCCGGTCGCTCAGGTTCCGGCGCTTCCAGTCGGCGCTGCCGAGGAACACCTCGGTCTCGCCACCGTTGTCGAACTGGAAGATCCGGTCGTGCTCCAGGAAGCGTCCGATGACGCTCATCACGCGAACGTTGTCGCTCACGCCTTCCACGCCCGGCCGCAGGCGGCAGTGGCCGCGCACGATCAGCTCGATGCGCACCCCCGCCTGGGAGGCGCGGTAGAGCGCTTGGATGATCGGGACGTCGTCGAGGCCGTTCATCTTCGCCACGATCCGTCCTTGGCGACCCGCGCGCTGATGTCGGATCTCGCGCTCGATGAGCGCCAGGAACCGGTCGCGCATGTCCCACGGCGCGATGAGCAGGTCGTGGTAGCGCTGCTCGGGCGCGAAGCCCGTGATGTGGTGGAACAGGTTCACGAGGTCGGAGCCGATGTCGGGATCGCAGGTGAGCAGGCCCACGTCGGTGTACAGCCGAGCGGTCTTGGCGTTGTAGTTCCCCGTTCCCACGTGCGCGTAGGTACGGATGCCGTCCCGCTCCCGGCGCACAACCAGCGCCACCTTGGTGTGGATCTTCAGGTCCACGAAGCCGTAGCTGACGTGCACGCCGGCCGCCTCGAGGCGCTCGCCCCACTCGATGTTGTTCGCCTCGTCGAAGCGCGCCTTGACCTCGACCAGGGCCGCGACCTGCTTGCCGCGCTCGGCCGCCCGCACCAGTGCCGCGACGATCGGGCTCTGACGACTGGTGCGGTAGAGCGTCTGCTTGATCGCCAGGACGTCGGGATCGTCTGCCGCCTCCTCGATGAAGCGCTGCACGCTGGTGCGGAACAGGTCGTACGGATGATGCACCAGCACGTCCGAGGCGCGGATCAGGTCGAACATCGAGGCGTGCTCGTCTGTGGCGAAGTGCGTCGCGATGCGGCGCGCCGTGATGCCGTGCCAGGGCGCGAACAGGTGCTCGGGGTCGTCGGTGTCGGCGAGCTCGGCCAGGTCGGCGAGCGCCAGGACCCTCGCCGCCTCGATCACGTCCTCCTCGGCGACCTGGAGCTGATCGGCGAGGTAGCGCCGCACCCGCGGCGGCATGGCGGCCTCGACCTCGAGACGCACGACGGGGGCGAAGCGCCGCTCGCGCAGCTCCTCGCCGATGGCCGCGATCAGGTCGTCGGCCTCCTCCTCGTCGAGCCGCATGTCGGCGTTGCGCGTCACCCGGAAGCGCCACGCCCCGACGACCTCCATGCCCGGGAAGAAACGGCCGACGTGCCGCTCGATGAGCTGCTCGACGGGCAGCAGCCGACCACGCGAGGTGCGGGCGAACCGTCCGTGCGAGGTCGGAACCTTGATCCTGACGAACAGCTCCTCCGCGCCTCCCGGCCGGTGCAGCATCACCGCGATCGACAGGCTCAGGTTGCTGATCAGCGGAAACGGCCGACCGGAGTCGACCGCGAGCGGCGTGACGATGCCGTAGAAGTCGCGCATGAACAGGTCCGCGGCGGCGGAGATCTCGTGCTCGTCCAGGTCGTCCTCGTCGACGACGTCGATGTCGGCGTTGGCGCGGAGCGCGGGCCGCAGCTCGTCGCGCCACAACGACTCCATGCGCGCGTAGAGGGGCCGCATCGCCGACCGGACCAGCGCGATCTGTTCGGTGGGCGTGCGCCCGTCGGGACTGACCGCCACGACGCCCGCGGCCTGCTGACGACGCAGGCCTCCGACGCGTTTCATCACGAACTCGTCGAGGTTCGACGCAGCGATCGCGAGGTAGCGGACCCGTTCGAGCAACGGCACGCGGTGATCCATCGCCTGCGCCAGCACGCGCGCGTCGAAGTCGAGATCGCCGGCCTCGCGGTTCAGGTAGAGCGAGGGATGATCGAGCGGAGCGCCATCGGGCACGCGACCGGGCCGTACCGCGACGGGAAGGTCGTACGGCGCGTGGCGAACCGGTGTCAGCGAGCTGTCCGAGGCGGTCTCCGAGGCGGGGTCCATGTCTCGAGCCTAGCCGCTGGGCAGGCGCTCGAGGCCGACCCTGGCGACGGTGACGCGGAAGGCCGCCCGGTTCAGAGGTAGCCGCGCCGGCGCGGACGGACCGCGCCGCCCAACGACACCAGCGCCGCCACGACGAGCGCCAGCGCTCCCACCCCGCCGAGGACGAGGTGCACGCGGAGCGCGTCCTCGGCCGTACCGGGCGGAAGCGACGCCAGCAGATGCTGGAGCAGTCCTGCCAGCTCGCCGAACACGCCTTCGACCCGCGCGCCGAGAGGCAGAGGTGGCGGCTCCCCCGCTTCCGACGCCCGGGTCGCCGCCCACGCCACGGCGGCCCCGGGAGCGGCCGCGAGCACCAGCGCGATGCCCGGTCGGGCCAGGCGTCCCGCACCCCGTGCCAGCACCGCGAGAAGCGCCGCGGCGATCACCGCCACCGCCCCCGACGACCAGGCCAGCCGCCGCGCGCGATCGTGTCCGACGCGCGTGAACGGCGCCAGCACCGGGCGGGCCGCCGCAAGCCGGTCGCTACGCGGGTCGCCGGCCAGCAGCTCGTCCAGAACGGTGGTGCCGCTCTGCCACGTTCGCCGGGCGAGCTCCGCGACGATCCGCTCGTTGGCCGCGTCGACCGGCAAGCCCGCCAGCTCGGCGCTGGCCGCCAAGCCGGCCAGGCCCGGAACCTCGGGCGTCTCGCCCGCCTGAACCGCGCGCGCCTCGTCCAGACGCGTCTCGATCTCCTCGCTCCTGCCGGCCAGCATCGCCACCGTCAGCTGGTGCAGCGCCTCGCGCGCGCCGCTCAGCCCCTGCTCGTACCGGACCGCGAGGTTGTCGTTCGTGATCGCGACCCGACCGACCTCGGCGCCCTCGGTGACGGCGATCTCCGCGAGGCGCCGCACCACGCGGGCGCCGATCTGCCGCTCGGTGAGCGGCCGGAGCTCGTCGGCGTCGAAGAACACGAACACGCCGACGATGGGCTGGACCGGCTCGCCCGGCTCGCGTTGCGCCTGGAGCGGCCAGTTCGCCATGCGCGAGCCGTTGTCCAGCCCGGAGGGCATCATCGCGTCGGCGAGCTCGGCGTCGACCAGGTCGGTGCCCGGACCGTCGATCGTCCGCGACAGCTGCGACCGCAGCCCCGCATCGTCGACTCGGCCCAACAGCGCTTCTCGGCCCTCGTCGAGCAGTCGCAGCGACCAGACGCCGGCGATCCGGTCGAGCGCCGCCTGGACGTCGAAGCCGGGCAGCTCGGTCGGATCGACGACGACGCCGGACCCCGGGAGGGGCTCGAACGGCTCGCCGGGAACGATCTCGGACTCGGTGCGGACCGCCAGCGTCGTCGCCGTGTCCGCGGCGCCGTCGCGGCCGTCCGCCCCGGGCAGCAGCGTGAGGCGCAGACCGGTCTCGAGGGCGTCCGTCCCGGACGCCGCGTCCGAGGCTCGGGTCCACGCCAGCGCGGCCGCCAGGAGGAGTGCGGCGACGACGAGAATCGTCCCCGTCGTCCAGATCGCGTCGCGCTGCCATCCGGGCGTCTTCGAATCTCCGTACATGCCGCCTCCTCCCAGGCCTCGTGGACACGAGAGTCCCGCGCAGGGACGGTACCATGACGCCATGTCGTTCCTCCTCGTGCCGCTCGTCGGGCCGTTCCACCGCCGCTTTCCGCGCTACAACGCGGTCACGGTCCGCGAGGTGGTCGCCGCGGCGGAGCCCGACGCGATCCTGACCACCGCGCTGCCGCCGGGAGCGCTGGACGATCCCAGCTGGCAGGACGTGGACGAGCCCGGCCTCGCACCGGTGGTGCGTTGGGCTCGCGACGCCGCGATCCCCCTCGCCGCGGTCGGCGAGCCGTCGCCCGATCCCGACGCGCCGACGGACTTCGTGCGGTACCTGGCGCAGTCGGCGGAGGATCACCCTGCCCTGCGGCGACTCGCGGACGCCAGGGCCCCGCTCGAGGAGCTGCTCGGGCGCGCCTTGGACCTGCCGCGGATCCAGCGCGAGCTGCTGCCCGCCGTCGCCGCGTTCCACGACGCACGCTCCGAGGCGTTCGGCGACGGCCCGGGCACCGACTGGCTCGAGCGCCGGGCGGACCGCATGGCCGAGCTGCTGGCTCCGTGGTCGGACCGGCACGCCGTCGTCCTCACGCCGGTCGATCACCTTCCCGCCGTGCGGCGCCGGCTGGGCGAGGCCGCCTCGGACGCGGAAGACGTGCCTCCCAGCGCTGCGGCACGCCAGCGTGCGCTGCTCGATACCGCGTTCGCGGGCGAGGCCGACGACCCCGCCGGCCTGATCGCGGCGCTGCGCGAGATCGACGAGCCGGAGGCCCGCTTGGCGGAAGCCGAGACGCTGCTCGGGCACGGCCACGCCGCCGAGGCGCTGGGCGTCCTGCGCGAAGCCGTTCGCGGCGACTTCGCAGAGCCCCCCTACCTGCCCGGCTGGCTGCTGGCGCGTCTGGGCCAGCTCTACGATCTCGACGGCCGTCGGGAGGACGCGAAACGGTCGTACCGCGGCGTGCTGGCGTTGTCGTGGGCACCCGCCCCGGCGCGCGAGGCCGCCCGCGAGGGACTCGAGCGTCCGTTCGCGCCGCCGACGAGCGAGACCACCGCCTGAAGCGTGGCGCGACGCCGCGGAGCGGGTGCTACGCTCGCGCCACCTTGCATCCCACCTCGCACGCGACCGGGCCGACGCGCCGCGTCCGCATCGCCTACGGCGTCTCCGACGTGGGCGCCTCGACCGCGTTCGTCGCGGTCAACACCTGGCTTCTCTACAGCCTCGTCAACGCTGCCGGCGTGGCTCCCGCCGTCGCCGCGGCGGTCTTCGTCGTCGGGCGCGGCGTGGACGCGCTCCTCGATCCGTGGATGGGGCTGGCGTCCGACCGTTGGGCGCCGCGCTGGGGCAGGCTGCCGTTCGTTCGCGCCGGGGCGGTCCCGCTGGGACTGGCGCTGTGGGCGCTGTTCGCGCTGCCCGCGCGCGCCGGGGACGCCTCCGCCTGGGTCGCTCTGGCCGCGTTCGTGGCCGTGTCCGTGCTCTATACGGTCGTTCAGGTCCCGGTGATGGCGCTCACCCCCGAGCTGGCCGCGAGCTATCGCGCTCGGACGGAGCTGACGTCGTGGCGCGTCGCGTTCGGCACGGCCGCCTCGCTGATCGCCACCGCCCTGCCGCCGACGCTGGTGCTGTGGGGCGCGGGCGGCGGCCCCCTGGCTGAGGCCGGCCCGGAGGGATGGGGCTTGGCCGGCCTGGTGCTGGGCACCGTGACGGCAGCCGCCTACCTGACGACGGCGACGCTCGTGCCGGAGCCGACGCGACCGCACCGACCCTCGGGAGCCGGGCCCCAGCGCGTCGACCCGTCCTCGAGCCTTTCCTCGATCGGCATGCTGGCGCGCACGTGGACGACGCCGGGGCTCCGGACGCTGATCGCTTCGTTCGTGGCGGTCACCGTCGGCCTGATGCTCCTCTCCTCGCTGCTGCCGTTCGTGCTCGAGTCGGTCCTGCGCCTGCCGGGCGCCTGGCAGACGCCGCTCCTCGGCGGATTCTTCGGCGTGGGGATCGTCGCGTTTCCGGGCTGGACGGCGCTGGCGGGCCGGATCGGCAAGGCGCGCGCCCTGGCCGTGGCGTGCGGGCTGCTGGCGACGTCGCTGCCCGCCCTGGCGGCGCTCGCTCCGGTCGGCCGGCTGGGGCCAGGCCTGCTGATTCCCGCAGGCGTCGCCGGCGTGGCGCTGGCCGGCGCGCTGCTGCTCCCCTGGTCGCTGCTCCCCGATCTGGTCGAGATCGAGGCGGCGCGCAGCGGCGCCGCGCGGCGCGAAGGACTGCTGTACGCGCTGTTCACGTTCGCGCAGAAGACGGCCGGGTCGGCGGGCGTCTTCGCCACCGGCGCGGCGGCCGCCCTGCTCGGCTACCGGCCCGGATCGGTGGAGCAGGCCGCGACGACGGTCTCCGGCCTCCGCTGGGCGATCGGGCCCGTCGCGGGCGCGGCGTTCGCACTCGCGGCGTTGCTCGCGCTGCGCCTGGGCGACGACCGGGCGCGTCACCGGAGCGCGGTCGCACGCCTGCCGGCGTCGGACGGTCCCGCGTCACGGTAGACTCCCGTCGTGCGTGAGCTCCTCTTCAGCGCTGCCAGGCACTTCAAGCGCGGCACCTCGCTGGCCGACCGCGGCGACGTGCGCGGCGCGGCCGTGGCGTATCAGGACGCGCTCCTGGACCTGCACGCCGTGAAGCCGCAACGCATGCGGGACGTGCTGCTCGCGCAGGTGTACCTGTCGCGGGCCCGGATCGAGGCGGACGTCGACCCGGAGCGGGCCGAGGCCGACTTCCGCTTGGGCTACAGCTACGCCCGGACCACGCAGGAGCCGCACGTTCGCGACCTCGCGGAGCGCATGCGCCGCGAGCGCAGGGCGGTGTCCCGCTCCGCGGACGACGCGTCGACCGACTGAGGCCCGATCCGGATACCATGCCGGGCATGTCCCGCTCCGAGCTCCTCGCGTCCGTTCTCGCCGACGAGGCGATCTTCGTAGAAACCGTGCGCTCGCTGGTCGAGATCGAGTCCCCCAGTCACGACCGGCAGGCGGCGGACCACCTCGCCGACGCGCTCGCCGCGCTGCTCGAACGCGACGGATGGCGCGTGGAGCGCGACGTGCGGAACGAGGTGGGCGACGTGGTGATCGGCCGCCTGGAGGGCGACGATCCGGGCGACGGCACCCTGATCCTGGCGCACTACGACACCGTCTGGCCGGTCGGCACGCTGGCGGAGATGCCGTGGTCGGTCGACGGCGACGTCGCCCGAGGTCCCGGCGTGCTGGACATGAAGGCCGGGATCGCCGCCGCCGTCCACGCCGTCCGCGCGGCCAGCGCCGCGGGGTCGCTCAGGGGACCGGTCACCCTCCTCGTCAGCTCCGACGAGGAGACGGGCAGCCTGCACTCGCGCGCGCGGATCGAGGCGGAGGCGCTGCGCCACGCGCGGGTGCTCGTCGTCGAGCCCGGGCGCGACGACGGCGCGATCAAGGTCGGCCGCAAGGGCGTGGGCGACATGACCGTCCGCTTCGTCGGGCGCAGCGCGCACGCCGGCCTGAACCCCGAGCAGGGCGCCAGCGCGCTACGCGAGCTGGCCCGCTTCCTTCTCGCCGCCGAGGCGTTGGCCGACGCCACGAAGGGCACCACCGTGAACGTCACCGTCGCCTCGGGCGGCAGCGCCGGCAACGTGATCGCCGAGACAGCGACGGCGCGCCTGGACCTGAGGTTCGCGACCACGGACGAGGGTCGCCGGGTCCTGGACGCGCTTCGCGCCTACCGGCCGCACGACGATCGGGTCCGCGTCGAGATGGCCGGCGGGTCGAACCGGCCGCCCATGGAGCCGACGCCGGGCAACGAGGCGCTCCTGGCCGAGGCGCGCACGCACGCGGACGCGCTGGGACTCGCCCTGGCCGAGGCGGTCGTCGGCGGTGGATCGGACGGCAACTTCACATCCGCGCTGGGCGTTCCCACGCTCGACGGGCTCGGGGCGGTCGGAGGCGGCCCGCACGCTCGGAGCGAGCACGTCCGCGTGCGCGAGACGCTACGACGGACCGCTCTGCTGGCGTCGCTGCTGATGGGCTCCGCTCCCGGCGAGACGTCCCTCACCACGGAGTCGTGACGCGAACGCCGTCATGAACGGCGCTGGGACGCGTGATAGCGTGACGCCGTGACCGTGCGCGCCCTGGCGGCCGCTGCCGCCGGCGTCGTGGCGTCGGCCGCCCTGCCCCCCTCCGCCCTTCCGATCCTTCCCCTCGCCATGGCCGTGATCTTCGGCCTGATCGCGGCGTCGGCCGGACCCCGCGGCGCCTTCGTGATCGGCGCGTCGGCGGCGGTCGGCCTCTTCGCCCTGCACATCCTGTGGCTGCCCGCGAGCTTCTCCGTGCTGCTGGGCCCGGTGTTCTGGATCCTGTTCCCGCTCCTGCTGGCGGCCCTGGCCGTGATCTGGGGCGGCACCGCCGCCGTGGCGCGCTGGCTGGGCCGGGGCGGCGGCGGAACGCTTCTGGTCCTCGCCCCCCTGTGGATCTTGGTCGAGTGGCTCCGCGGCCTCGGCTTCCTCGGCTTCCCTTGGGGAAGCCTCGGCTACGGCTGGCTGGACACGCCCGTCGCGCAGTGGGCCGATCTGATCGGCGTGCACGGACTGGGCCTGCTGGTCGCCGCGATCGCTGCGGCCCTCGCCGCGCCGTTCGTGCCCGCCTCGTCGGGGTCGTCCGGTCGGGGCTACGGCGCCAGAGCGCGACCCTCGGGCGCGGGACGCGTCGTGACGCCGGCGCTGGCCGTCCTGGTGCTCGCCGGCGCCTGGTGGGGCGGCGCCCAACGAGCCGAGCGGATCGCCGCCGCGCTACCGGCCCCCGACCGCACCGCCCTGCTGGTCCAGGGCGACGTCGATCCGTTCGGTCGCGCCGCCAGCGCCTCGCAGGAGCTCGACGTCCACGTCGACCTGACGGCGTCGGGCGTGAGCGCGGCCGGCGCGGCGCCCGAGATGGTGATCTGGCCCGAGGGCGCGGTGCTGGGCTATCCGCTCGAGGGGTTCCGCGGCGAGCCGGCGCGCGCCGCCATCCAGGCGGCGTCGCCGGCGTCCACCTTCGTCGTGGGCGGCCGGGCGCGCGTCGAGGGCGGCGGTGCGAACGCCGTCTACGCCATGAGCGACGCCCAGCTCACCGATCGCTACGACAAGCACGTGCTGGTGCCGTTCGGCGAGCGCTGGCCCCTGCTGGACGCCGCGGCGCCGTTCTACCGGGCGGTCTTCGGCGTGTTCGGCCTGCCGCTGCTGCAGAACACCGTTCCCGGCCCCGGCCCCGCGCCGCTGCAGACGGCGGGAGGACCGGTCGCCGCCTACGTCTGCTACGAGTCGGTGTTCCCGGCGATCCCGCGTGAGATGGTCCGCCGCGGCGCGGACGTCCTGATCAACGTGACGAACGACGCCTGGTTCGCGCGCGGGACGGGGGCACGGCAGCACTTCGACATGGGCCGCCTGCGCGCGATCGAGGCGCGCCGCTGGCTGCTCCGGGCCGGCAACGACGGCATCACCGCGGTCGTGGACCCGACCGGAACGACCCGCGCCGAGCTGGACCGCGGCGTTCGAGGCACGCTGCTGGCCGACTTCGCTCGCTCCGACGTCCTCACGCCGTACGTGCGATATGGGCACCTGACGCCTTGGCTGCTGGCGGCCGCGACGGTGCTGGCGACCGTCGCGGCGGCGGCGGCGCGGCGATCATGACGGGGGCTCGCGCACGCCGACCCGACGGACGCCTGGCAGCCCTCGAGGCGGCGTCGGCTAAGATGGCGCGCGTATGAACGTCGTCGTCATCGGCGGTGCCGAGATCGGACTCCAGATCGCCGCCTCGCTGCACCGTCATCACAACGTCACCGTCGTCGAACAGGACGAGACCCGCAGCTCGGCGTTCGACACGCTGGACGTGCGCTTCGTGCGCGGCAACGGCGCCGACCCCGACGATCTCGCCGAGGCGGGAACCGCCGAGGCGCACGCGGTGATCGCGTGCACCGCGAACGACGACGTCAACGTGCTCGCCTGCCTCTCCGCGAAGGGCCTGGGCGCGGAGCGAACGCTGGCGTTCGTCTCGCGGCAGCGCTACCTCGACGCGTTCTCGCACGAGGGCGCCATGACCCACGTCGGGTTGTCGATCGACCACGTGCTGTGGCCGCAGCGGATCCTCGCGAGCCAGATCGCCGACATCGTGCGGATTCCCCGCGCGGTCGACAGCGCCAGCTTCGCCGACGACCGCCTCCACATGCGCGAGTACCGCCTCGAGCCGGACGATCCGTTCGTCGGCCAGAGCCTGGCGGACGCCGACGTTCCGGCCAACGCGCTGCTGGTCGGCTCGATCCGCGACGACAGCTTCATCGTGCCGTCGGGGCGGACCGTGCTGTGCCCGGGCGACAAGGTCGTGTTCCTGGGAACGACGGAGAGCATCCGCGCGGTCGAGAAGCACTTCGCGCCCAGGAAGCAGCGCGTCCGCGTCACGATCATCGGCGGCGGCAACGTCGGCTTCATGGTCGCGGAACGCCTGCAGGACGCGCACGCGCGGATCACGATCATCGAGCACGACGAGGCGCGCTGCGAGAAGCTCGCCCAGCTCCTGCCGGGAGCGCTGGTTCTCCTGGGGGACGGCACCGACCTGGAGCTGATGGAGCAGGAGCGCCTGGACGACAGCGACGTGGTCGTCGCGGTCACCGACGACGACGGCAAGAACCTCCTCGCCAGCCTGCTCGCCAAGCAGCTCGGCGTTCCGAAGGTCGTGACGCGGGTGGGCCGCAGCCGCAACCGCCGGCTGTTCGAGCGGGTCGGTATCGACTCGCCCCTGACGCCACGGACGGCGGCGCTCACCGAGGTCATGAACTGGCTTCACCTCGACGAGGTCGACCACCTCGCGACGATCGAGGACCGCGCCGAGGTGATGGAGGTCACCTACCCGCAAGCAGCCCAGGTCGGCAAGATCAAGGACCTCGGAGCGCCGACGCACAGCCTCATCGGGGCGATCCTCCGCAAGGAGAAGGTGATCATCCCGTCGGGCGAGACCACCATCCAGCACGGCGATCACCTCTTCATCGTCACCACGCCCGACAACGTCGCGGCGGTCGAGGCGTGGCTCGAGCGGCAGCAGCGACGCCCGGGCGGCTGAGATGACCGTCGCCCGGCGCCGCGGGCGCGGACGCTTCGCGCCCCGCGTGGTGGGGATCGGGCTGCTGGGCGTCGCGACGGCCGCGGCGCTGTTCGCGCTGGCCGCGCTGGTGGCCGATGAGCGATTCGCGGGCTTCGTCGCGGCGTCGGCCGCTGCGGGCCTGGTCGGGGCGACCGCGTTCGCCGCAGGCAGGGCCAGAAGCGAGCCCTCGCGCCGGGAGTCGCTTCTGGCCGTGCTCCTGTTGTGGATCGCGGTGCCGGCCTTCAGTGCGATCCCGTACGCGGTCGACGGCTCGATGCCGCCTTTGGACGCGCTGTTCGAAGCGATGAGCGCGTTCACGACCACCGGAGCGACGGTGCTGGTCGATTTCGGAAGCTTCGGCCGCACGCTGTTCCTGTGGCGGGCGCTGGGTCAGTGGATCGGCGGAATCGGCATCATCGTGCTGTTCATCGCCGTGTTTCCGCACCTGGCCATCGCGGGTCGGCAGCTGTTCCTGGCGGAAGCGCCCGGACCCGACGAGGACCGGATCACCCCGCGCCTGCGTCATACCGCGGGGGCGGTGCTGTCGGTCTACGTGGGGCTCACCGTGGCGTGCCTGCTCGGCTACCTCGCCACCGGCATGAGCGCCTTCGACGCGACGGCGCACGCGCTGACGACCTTGGCGGCCGGCGGCTTCAGCCCCGAAGCGCGCTCGTTCGAGGCGTTCGGGGCCGGTCCGCAGTGGGTGGCGATCGTGTTCATGACGTTCGCCGGCGCGAACTTCGCGCTTCAGTATCGGGCGCTGGCGGGCCGGCCGCGGCTGCTCCTCGGCGACGCCGAGTTCCGCGCCTACCTCGCCATCGGCCTGGCCGCCAGCGCCGCGCTGACGGTGCTGATCCTGCCCGACCACGAACCCGTCGCGGCGCTGCGCCACGCCCTCTTCCAGTCGCTGTCGATCCTCACGACCACCGGCTACGCCTCGCTGGACTTCGAGGCGTGGGGCGGACGGGCCCAGGCGGTGCTGGTGGCGCTGATGCTGGTGGGCGGCTCGGCTGGGAGCGCGGCGGGCGGCATCAAGGTCGTGCGACTGCTGATCGCCGGCAGGAACACCGCGCGCGAGGTGCGCCTCGCGCTCCATCCGCGGGCGGTCCTGCCGGTACGGGTCGGTCGCCGCGTCGTGCCGGACGAGGTACTGCGGGCCGTCACCGCCTTCCTGACGCTCTACCTGACGCTGGCGCTGGTCACCGTCGGCGTCCTCATCCTGTACGGCGCCGACCACCTCACGGCGGTCACGGCGTCGCTTGCCACGCTGGGCAACGTCGGACCCGGCCTGGGCGCCGTCGGGCCGATGGAGAACTTCGCCTCCTTGGCCGAGCCCGCCAAGGCGGCCTTGGTGTTCGCCATGTACGCCGGTCGGCTCGAGGTGGTGACGGTATTCGTCGTCTTCACCGCCGACTGGTGGAAGCTGCCGCGGGCGCGTCGCGGCCCGAGCGCGCCGCGTCGCCGCGGCCGGGGGAGCGCCGCGTGAGGCCGGGACGCGGCGAGCGCGGACGCTTCGCGCCCCGGGTCGTCGGGATCGGCCTGCTGGGGATCACCGCGCTGGCCGCCGGTCACGCGCTGCTGGCCGCGCTGCTGGGCGAGCCGAACCGCGGCTTCCTGACCACGGCGGTGCTGGCCGGCGGCACCGGCGCGTTGCTGGTGCGGCTGGGCAGCGCCCAGGGCGAGCCGTCCCGGCGGGAGACGCTGCTGTCGGTGATGCTGCTCTGGCTGGTGATCCCGATCGCCGGGCTGTTCCCCTACCTGTTGGACGGAGGCCTGCCGTGGGCCGACGCGGCGTTCGAGTCGATGAGCGGCTTCACCGCCACCGGCGCCACCATGCTGGACGCCGCTCGCTTCGACGCGTTCGGTCGCTCGTTGTTCCTGTGGCGCGCGCTCTCGCAGTGGATCGGCGGGATCGGCATCGTGGTGCTGTTCCTCGCGGTCTTCCCACAGCTGGCGATCGCCGGACGGCAGCTGTTCTCCGCCGAGGCTCCGGGGCCCAGCGAGGAGCGGCTCACGCCCCGCCTCCGCAACACCGCCGGGGCGGTGCTGCTCGTCTACCTGGGCCTGTCGAGCGCGTGCCTGATGGCCTACCTGGCCACCGGGATGCCGCCGTTCGACGCGCTGATCCACGCCTTCACGACCGTGGCGGCGGGCGGCTTCAGCCCCGAAGCCCGCTCGTTCGAGACGCTGCCCGCGGCGACCCAATGGGTGGCGACGGCGTTCATGCTGTTCGCCGCCGTGAACTTCGCGCTGCAGTACCGCGCCCTCTCGGGCCGGCCGTCCGCGCTGCTGCGCGATCCGGAGTTCCGTACCTACATCTCGATCGTGGCGGCGGCCAGCGCGGTGGCGATCTGGATGCTGTGGCCGGCGTTCGGCGACGACGCTCCGCGCCACGCCCTGTTCCAGGTCGTCTCGATCATCACGACGACGGGCTACGCCACCACCGACTTCGCCGCCTGGGACCCGTCCGCGCAGGTGGCGCTGATCCTGGTGATGTTCGTGGGCGGCTCCGCGGGGAGCGCCGCGGGGGGCATCAAGGTCGTCCGCCTCCTGATCATCGCCCGGCACACGGCGCGCGAGGTCCGGCGCACGCTGCACCCGCGGGCGGTGCTGCCGGTCCGGATCGGCACGCGCACCGTGCCCGACGAGGTGCTCCGCGCCGTCAGCGCCTTCCTGACGCTCTACCTCGCCGTGTTCGCCACGCTGACGGCGATCCTGGCCGTGTCGGGCGCCGACTTCGTCACCGCGTTCACGGCGGCGATCGGCACGCTGGGCAACATCGGTCCGGGCCTCGGGGAGGTCGGACCGATGGGCAGCTACGCGGGCTTTCCCGACGCCATCAAGGTCCTGCTGACGTTCGCCATGTACCTGGGGCGTCTCGAGGTGGTGGCGGTGTTCGTGATCTTCACCTTCGATTGGTGGAAGGTCCCTCGTGGCTGGCGCGTGGCGGCATGGGAGCGACTGCGCGCCCGACCGTCCCGCGGGCGCCCCGACTGACGTTTCCGGCACGTGCGGTATGCTCGCGCCGTCACGTCCACCACGACGCGAACGGACGCCTGCCCGTGGGCTCGGGCGTCCTGCCGCGCACGCGTCCACGGCCACGGAGGAGGCGCTCATGTCCGAGAACATCGAATCGGTCCTGCAGGAGGCGCGGCGGTTCAAGCCGCCGGAGCGGTTCAGGGCCAACGCACGCATCGCCGACGAGGCCAGCTACCGCGAGATGCACCGCCGCTCGCTCGAAGAGCCCGAGGCGTTCTGGTCCGAGGTGGCCTCCGAGCTTCACTGGTTCTCGCCCTGGTCGGAAGTTCGGACGTGGGACGAGCCGTTCGTACGTTGGTTCGAGGGCGGCACGACGAACCTGTCGTACAACGCGCTGGACCGCCACGTCGAGGCCGGTCGCGGCAACCGGGTGGCGTTCTTCTGGGAGGGCGAGCCGGGCGACCGCAGGGTCCTGACCTACGCGCAGATGCTGCACGAGGTGAGCCGCTTCGCGAACGTGCTGAAAGGCCGGGGCATCGAGAAGGGCGACCGGGTCGCGATCTACATGCCGATGATTCCAGAGGCGGCCGTCGCGATGCTGGCGTGCGCCAGGATCGGAGCCACGCACAGCGTGGTGTTCGGCGGCTTCAGCGCGCACGCGCTGGCGGACCGCATCGAGGACGCCCAGGCGAAGGCGGTCATCACCGCCGACGGCGGGTTCCGCCGCGGCGCCGTCCTTCCGCTCAAGCCCGCGGTGGACGAAGCGCTGCAGCGCGCCGCCGACGTGGAGACGGTCATCGTCGTTCGCAGGACCGAGAACGACGTGGACATGGAGCCGGGCCGCGACTTCTGGTACCACGACCTCGTCAAGCACGCCTCCGCGGAGTGTCCGGCCGAGCCGCTGGACGCCGAGCATCCGTCGTTCATCCTCTACACCAGCGGCTCGACCGGCAAGCCGAAGGGCGTGCTGCACACGACGGGCGGCTACCAGACGTACACCTGGCTGACGACGCGCTACGTCTTCGACCTGAAGCCCAACGACGTGTTCTGGTGCACCGCCGACGTGGGCTGGATCACCGGCCACAGCTACATCGTCTACGGACCGATGCTGAACGGCGCGACCCAGGTCATGTACGAGGGCGCACCGACCCATCCCGCCCCCGACCGTCTCTGGGAGATGGTGGAGCGTTACCAGGTCAGCGTGTTCTATACCGCTCCGACCGCGATCCGCGCGTTCATGAAGCTCGGCGACGAGCACCCGGACAAGCACGACCTCACCAGCCTCCGCCTGCTCGGCACGGTCGGCGAGCCGATCAACCCCGAGGCGTGGATGTGGTACCGCCGCGTGATCGGCGGCGACCGCTGCCCGATCGTGGACACCTGGTGGCAGACCGAGACCGGCGGCATCATGCTGACCACCCTGCCGGGCGTGCACGACGCCAAGCCGGGCGCGGCCGGGGTCCCGTTCTTCGGCGTGGACCCCTCCATCGTGGACGTCGAGGGGAACGAGGTCGGGGCGGACGAGGGCGGCTACCTGGTGCTGAACCAGCCGTGGCCGTCGATGCTCCGCACCGTCTACGGCGACGACGACCGCTACCGCAACCAGTACTGGAGCGAGATCCCGCACGTCTACTTCGCGGGCGACGGCGCCCGCAAGGACGCCGACGGCTACTACTGGATCATGGGACGCGTCGACGACGTCGTGAACGTGTCGGGTCACCGCTTGGGCACGATGGAGGTCGAGTCGGCGCTCGTGTCCCACCCGGCCGTGGCCGAGGCGGCCGTCGTGGGCAGGCCCGACGAGGTCAAGGGACAGGCGATCGTCGCGTTCGTGACCCTCGAAGGCTCGCGCAGCGGTACCGAGAAGCTGCGCGCCGAGCTGCGCGACCACGTCGCGACCGAGATCGGAGCGATCGCGAAGCCGGAGTCGATCCACTTCGCCGATGCGCTGCCGAAGACGCGCAGCGGAAAGATCATGCGACGCCTGCTCCGCAACATCGCGTCGGGCCAGGAGCTGTCGGGCGACGTGAGCACGCTCGAGGACCGCTCGGTGGTCGACAAGCTGCTGCAGAAGGACTAGACGGGCCCGCGCGTGCGGCGGGCCTCAGCCTCCGGCCGCGGCCCGCCGGGCGGCCCGGCGCCGTTTTGGCCTGAGCTCGGCGATGCCCATGGCCAGCACGACCATCGCGCCGCCGACCCAGCCGAGCGCGCCCAGGCGCTCGCCCAGCAGAACGAATGCGAACATCGACGCGAACACCGGCTCCAGCACGAAGATCAGCGCCGCGAGGTGGGCCGGCACCACGCGCTGCGCGTACACCTGCGCGACGGCGATGAGCGCCGTGCAGACGATCGCGAGGTACGCGATCGCGGCGTAGGCGGACAGCGGCACGCTGGGCAGCGCAGAGACGTGGGGAATCGCCCAGATCCATGCCAGCGCGGCCATGGGAAGGTGCTGCATGCCCGCCAGCGACAGCGCCGGCGCGGCGTCCGCGACGCGCCCGAGGTAGACGATGTAGAGCGCGTACGCGAGCGCCGTGCCCAACACCCAGAGGTCGCCGCCGTTCACCCCCTGAACCGCTCCGCCACCGTCCACGCCGCCACGCAACGTCATCAGCGCCAGGCCCGCCACGGCGACGAACGCCGCCGCCCAGGCGCGCGCAGGCACGCCCACCCGGAGCCATGCCGCGGCGACCATCGGCGTGAGGACGACGGAGAGTCCGGTGATGAACGCGGCCTTCGAGGCGGTGGTGATCGACAGCCCCAGCGTCTGGGTCCCGAAGCCCGCGAACGCCAGCAGACCCAGGATCAGCGCCGGCCGCAGGGCGGCGCGACGGAACGGCACCCACGCGAAGCAGGCCGCGGCGACGGAGAAGCGGAGCGCCAGGAGCAAGGGGACCGGCAGGACCTCGAGCGTCTCCTTCACGACGATGAACGTCGTGCCCCAGATCAGCGTGACGAGCACCAGGACGGCGACCCCGAGCGGAAACGGCATGCCGGCCATCATGCCACGCCGCGGCCGCGGCACCGGGCGGCCGCGGCGTCCCCGCCGTGGGACGGAGCTCGGGGGTACGATGCGCGGATATGGATTCCCTACGGATCGGCTTCGGCGAGGACGCGCACGGTCTGGTGACCGGCCGACGCCTGGTGCTGGGCGGCTTCGAAATCCCGCTCAGTCCGCGCGGCGCGGCGGCCCACAGCGACGGCGACGCGTTGCTGCACGCCTTGTCGGACGCGATGCTGTCCTGCTTCGGGCTGGGCGACATCGGTCAGTACTTCCCGCCCAGCAACCCGAACTACGCGGGCCTGGACAGCCAGGTCATCCTGCAGACCGTCCAGAGCCGGATCCACGACGCGATCGGCGAGACCACGGTGGTGAACGTCGCGGCGGTCGTGACGCTGGACCGACCGAAGCTGGGGCCGCACCGCCTGGCGATCCAGCGGACCCTCGGCGAGCTGCTAGGCATCGAGCCCGGTCGCGTCGGCCTGGGGTTCAAGACGAGCGAGGGGCTCGCGCCTCGTCACGTGCAGGCGCGCGTGACGGTGCTGATGCGGGTCGAGGCGTTCTGAGGACGCGATCGTCCCGTTCCCGAAACGAGGCGCGCGTCCCCGACCTCCGGGGACGCACGCCTCGTCGAGCGATGGTGTCGCGACGGTTCGCTCAGGTCTGCTGCAGCGTCACGTAGACGCGGCCGTCCTCGATCTCGGCGCCGAACAGGCGCAGCTTCTTGAGCGCCGGCATCGTGGGGCGCCCCGTCGCGAGGTCGAAGGTGGCCCCGTGGTGCACGCAGCGGATCTTTCCGTCGAGCAGCTCGCCGTCGTGCAGCGGGTACTTCGCGTGCGTGCAGCGGTCGGGAACGGCGTACACTCGTCCCTCCTGGCGGATCACCACGAGCTCCTGATCCTCGACCGTGACGGCGGTGATCGAGTCCTCGTCGAACGCAGCGACCGATCCGACGTCGTAGCGCGTCTCGGTCACAGCTTCTCCTTCACCCCGGGTACGCCGAGCTTCGCCTGGACGACGCGACCCACGTACTCGGCGACCTTGGGCAGCGTCACGCGGCTCGTCACCTCGTACAGAAAGCCGGTGACGAGCAGGTGCTCGGCGACCTCGGCCCGCATGCCGCGGCTCATGAGATAGAACCGCTGGTCCTCCGGCACCGGGCCGGTGGTCGAGCCGTGCGAGCAGCGCACGTCGTTCGCGCCGATCTCGAGCTGGGGAATGCTGACCGCCTCGGACTCGGCGTCGAGCAGCAGGTTCCGGTTCGTCTGGTACGCGTCCGTCTTCTGCGCGCCCTCGTCGACGACGATCACGCCCGAGTACACCGCCGTGCTGGCGTCCCGGAGCGCGCCCTTGAACAGCACGTCGCTGAACGCGTGGTGCGAGGCGTGATGCTGCAGCGTGTACTGGTTGTAGTGCTGGCCGCGGTCGGCGAAGTAGAGGCCCAGCATCTCCGACTCGGAGCCGGGGCCCTCCATCGTGGAATCGACCTCGGCCCGGGCCGCGTCTGCCCCGACACTGACGCTCAGCGACTCGAGCCGAGCGTCGCGGCCCAGCTTGGCGGCGACCCTGTTCATGTGCGCGACGTTGCGGCCCCAGTTCTGCAGGCTCACGTAGCGCACCTTGGCGCCCTGACCGAGGACCAGCTCGGTCGCCGCGCCGTGGAACAGCC
>CAZLQH010000016.1:0-36897 GCA_964561595.1 uncultured bacterium
GGGGGTCCATCACCTTGTAGACCCTGTGCCCGAAGCCCATCACGCGGCCCTTCTCCGACTCCAGGGTCTCGAGCACGTACGGCTCGACGCCGTCCACGCTGCCGATCTCCTCGAGCGCCTTCATCACGCCCGCGTTGGCGCCGCCGTGGAGCGGGCCCTTGAGCGAGCCGATCGCGGCGGTGATCGCGCTGTACACGTCGGTGAGGGAGGAGGCGGTGGAGCGCGCCACGAACGTGCTGGCGTTCGAGCCGTGCTCGGCGTGCAGCACCAGCGCGACGTCCATCACGCGTTCCGCGGCGTCGGTCGGCTCCTCGCCGTTCACCATCCGCAGGAAGTTCGCGGCGATGGACAGGTTCGGATCGGGCGCGACCGGCTCCAGCCCCGCCTGCAGACGCTGGAACGCGGCCACGATGGCGGGAACCTGCCCCAGCAGCGAGAAGCCGATGCGGCGGATGCTCTTCTCGTCGACGAAGTCGGGCGCGTCGTCGTACGCCGCGAGGGCGCTGACGGCCGTCCTCAGGGCGTGCATCGGATGGGTTCCCTGCGGCAGGTGGGCGAGCAGCTCGAGCACGCCGGCGGGCAGGTGGAACGAGGGGCGCACCCCGTCGCGCAGCGCCTGCAGCTGCTCCCGGGTCGGCAGGTCGCCGAACCATAGGAGGTGCACGACCTCCTCGAACGAGGCGTTGTCGGCGAGCTCGCGGATGTCGTAGCCGCGGTAGATCAGCTCGCCGCGCTCGCCGTCGATCGAGCAGATCTCGCTGGTGTCGACGTTGACGCCGTTCAGACCGCGGTAGATGGTCTCCATCGCTTCCTCCAGATTCCAAAGCGGACGCGGCCGCGAACACCGCGCCAGAGCGTGGGTGGCGGCTCCCGTGCGACGACCGTCGCGTCCGAGAGCGAGCCGACTCCCTCGAGTTGGACGCTCAGTCTACCGGACGCTCGCGTCCGCTGGCGCCGCGTGTACGTCGTGCGTACGCCGACGGCGGATGGCGGTCGTCCCGGCGGTCATCCGGCGGGCGGCAGCGCGGCGGGCATCGCCGCCGGCAGCAGCGGGACCAGCCACCAGGCGGCGGCGGCCGCCGCCGCGCCGGCGACGAACAGCCAGGGAAGGACCAGACGGCCGAAGCGCGCGCCTCCGATCCCCCAGGCGACGACCCCCTTGAACACGCTGTTCGCCGCCACCGCGAAGCCCAGGCTGCGACCGGCCAGGACCGGATCGAGGCCGGTGCGGATCTGTTCGGCCAGCGACAGCGTGATCGCGTCCAGCTGCGTGACGCCCGCCAACGCGCTGGCGAGCAGCACGCCCGGATCGCCCAGCGTCTCCTGCGCCGTCCGAACGACCAGCACGATCGCGGCGAAGAGCAGGCCGAACTGCAGCGCGGGCCTGAGCTCGAACGGGTTCTCGAGCTTGACGGAGCTGTCCACATCGTCGTGCTGCCGCGACAGCGCGAGCCCCGCGAGGCTGCTGACGGCGAACAGCGCCGCCATCGGCACGGCGGCGTACGCCACGAGGGCGGGCTCGACGACGCCCAGCAGGACCAGCAGGCGCGGCGCGGCGACGGCGCTGGCCGCCATCGTGCCCAGCGCCAGCGTCGGGCCGAGCTCCGGGTTGTCCCGGCCGCGCTCGGCGAACGACAGCGTCGCCGCGGTCGACGAGGCCAGGCCTCCGAGGAGGCCGGAGAGGCCGATGCCGCGCCGGGGGCCGACGACCTTGATGGCGACGTAGCCGACGAACGACACGCCCGAGATCAGCACCACCAACAGCCAGATCGTGCGGGGATTCCAGACCTGCCACGGGCCCATCGCCTCGTTCGGCACCAGCGGGAGCACCACCAGCGACACGACGGCGAAGCGGACGACCGCCAGCAGGTCCTCGCGGGTGAGCTCGCCGGCCAGGCCGTGCAGCTCCTCGCGCAGCGACAGGATGCCGGTCACGATCACGGCGCCCGCCAGTGCGGGCACCTGGTCGCCGATGCCGGCCAGGACGCCCAGCCCGAACGCCACCAGGGCGGCGATCTGCGTCGTTCCCCCGACCTTGTTGCCCGACGACTCGCGCCAGTAGCCCAGCGCGACCAGCACCGTCAGCGCGACCAGCGAGCCCAGCAGCGGGAGCGTGCCGATCGGCTCCAGCAGCACGCCCGACAGGGCGCCCAGCAGGGAGATCAGCGTGAACGTGCGCACCCCGGCGAAGAGGGTCTGGGCGCGCTCGCGCTTGCGCTCGCGCTCGAGCCCGATGAGCATCCCCAGAAGCGCGGCGATCAGCATCGCCCAGATCGTCTCGTCGCCCATCAACCCAGCCTTTCCTCGGACCGCTCGCCGCGGCGTCCGAGCAGCAGGATACCTACCAGGATCAGCACGATCGCGAAGCGCGCGTCGTCGAGCCAGCCCGACGACGCCACCCCGAACAGCACGCCGAAGGCGGTCAGCCCCGCTCCGATCCGGAACGTTCGCTTGTCCGGCTCGGGCTCGACCCGGTCGATCGCCATCACCGAGATGCCCAGCGCCACCCAGAACGCGCCGGGGACGCCGGTGCCACCGAGCAGGAGGCCGGCTGCGATGCCGGCCAGCACGCAGCCGAGCACCAGCAGGCCGCGCACCCGCTGCCGCGCGTACGCCACCAGGAACCCGGCCGCGGCGAGGCCGGTCCACAGCCACCCGTCGGTCGTCGCGATCCGGTCCAGGATCAGGAGAGCGCCGATCAGGACGAGAAGGAGGGCGAGGCGTCGTCGCGTCATCGTCCACCAGTCTACGCGCGACGGGGCGCGGCGGGCTCCGGGACGGGGTGCTAGCATGCTTGCGAGCCGAACCTGCGAGCGGTGTTCCGAGAGGAGGTCCCTGGTGATCCGGGATTCGAGTCGATTCCAGCCGTTCAGCGAGCGACCGGTGCGCCTCGTCGGCGATCAGGGCGAGTGGCTCGGCGCGTTCGAGCTGGACCTGAGCGACGAGCTGCTCGTCCAGCTGTACCGCGATCTGGTGCTCGCGCGCCTGCTCGACGAACGCCTCGTTCGCCTGCAGCTGCAGGGCAAGAGCAGCTTCGTCGCGCCCTCTTCGGGCCACGAGGCGATCCAGATCGCCATCGCGCACGCCGTGCGGCCCGGCCGCGACTGGCTGTTCCCCTACTACCGCGACTACGGCGTCGCCAGCACGCTGGGCGTGCCCCTGGTCGAGATCTTCGGGCAGATGATGGGTACCCGGGCGGATCCGGCCAAGGCGCGACAGATGCCGTCGCACCCCAGCAGCCGGGCGCTGAACATGTTCACGGCCGTGAGCCCCATCGCGGCGCACGTCCCGCCCGCGGTCGGCGCGGGCGTCGCCATGAAGCTCGCCGGACGCGGCGAGGTGTGCGTGACCTCGTTCGGCGAGGGCGCGACCAGCGAGGGCGACTGGCACGCGGCGATGAACTTCGCCGGCGTCCAGGGCGCGCCCGTGGTGTTCGTGTGCGAGAACAACCGCTACGCGATCAGCGTCGAGCTCCAGAAGCAGTCCGGCAGCGCGACGATCGCCGAGAAGGCCCACGCCTACGGCATGCCCGGCTACCGGGTGGACGGCATGGACGTGCTCGCCTGCCTGTACCTGATGCGCGAGGTCGTGGAGCGCGCCCGGGACGGCTTCGGACCGGCGTTGGTCGAGGCGACGGTGTACCGCTACGGGGCGCACAGCTCGGCGGACGACGACAGCATGTACCGCCCGGCGGAGGAGGTCGCCGCCTGGCGCCGCCGCGATCCGCTGCCGCGCTACCGGGCGTTGCTCGAGCGCCGCGAGCTCTGGGACGCCGCGGCCGAGGAGGCGCTCCGCGCCGAGGCGAACGCGGCGTTGAGCGACGCGGCGCTCGAGGCGGAGGCCGCCGGCGAGGTGCCGTTCGCGTGGATGTTCGACGACGTCTACGCGGAGATGCCGTGGCACCTCGGCGAGCAGCGCGCCGAGGCGGAGGGCTAGGTGACGGCAGAGCCCGCCGCGCCGCCGTACCGCCGGGACGACCGGGAGGTCGCGTCGTGCCGGTGATGAACATCGTGCAGGCGGTCACCCGCACGCTGAGCTCGGAGATGGAGCGCGACGATTCGGTCGTCGTGCTGGGCGAGGACGTCGGCAAGCGCGGAGGCGTGTTCCTGGCCACGCAAGGCCTGTTCGACCGGTTCGGCCCCGACCGCGTGATCGACACGCCGCTCTCCGAGGCCGCCATCATCGGCGCCGCGCTGGGGATGAGCGTGCACGGACTTCGCCCGGTGGCCGAGATCCAGTTCGCCGACTACGTGTTCCACGGCTTCGATCAGCTGGTCTCGCAGGTCGCCAAGACGCGCTACCGCTCGGCGGGGCAGTTCACCGCGCCGATGGTGGTGCGGATGCCGGCGGGTGGCGGCGTGAAGGGCGGGCATCACCACAGCCAGAACCCCGAGACGCACTTCGCGCACACCGCCGGCCTGCAGGTGGTGTACCCCTCCACGCCGTCCGATACCGTCGGCATGCTGAGGAGCGCCGTGCGGGGCGAGGATCCGGTCGTGTTCCTGGAGCCCAAGCGGCTCTACCGCGCGGTCAAGGAGGACGTGCCGGACGATCCCGACCGGCTCGTGCCGTTCGGGCGCGCGGCGGTCCGCCGGCGCGGCGACGACGTGGTGCTGATCAGCTACGGCGCCAGCATGGCGGAGACCGCCCGCGCGGCCGACGCCCTGGCGCAGCAGGGGATCGAGAGCACCGTGATCGACTTGCGCTCGCTGATGCCGTGGGACAAGGCCACCGTGCTGGAGCACGTCGCCCGCGTCGGGCGCTGCGTCCTGGTGAGCGAGGCCCCGCGAACGCTGGGGTTCATGAGCGAGGTCGCGGCGGTGATCGCCGAGGAGATCCTCGACGCCCTGCTGGCGCCGCCGTTGCGCGTGACCGGCGCCGATACGCCCTACCCGTACGCCCAGGACCGCGCCTACCTTCCCGGACCCCGCCGCATCCTGAACGGGGTGCAGAAGGTTCTCGACTACTGAGCTTGGTGCGGGCGGCGCTGGGCGGGCCGCCCGCCCAGCGCCGCCCCGCCGACCGCGTCCACGGAGGAACCATGTCCCGAACGTTCTCCATGCCCGAGCTCGCCGAATCGGTGGTCGAGGGCGAGATCGTCCAGTGGCTCGCCGAAGAGGGCGACGTCGTCGCGCTCGACCAGCCGCTTCTCGAGGTGATGACCGACAAGGTCACCGTCGAGATTCCTTCGCCGTTCGGCGGCGTGCTGGTGGAGCGTCTGGCCGCCGAGGGCGAGACCGTGCCGGTCGGCGCGCCCATCGCGCGGTTCGACGCGGCGCCGGACGAGCAGGCGGGAACGGGCGACGGTGCGACGCGAACGTCAGCGCCCGAGCCCGCCTCCGGAACGTCCCCGCCCGCCGGTGGCGAGGCCCGACGCGAGCCCGACCGCGCCTCGGACGACGCCGAAGGCACCGACGACGGCGACGCCCTGACCCTGTTCAAGGCGGGCGGACCGTCGCACGACGGACCGCTCCCGACGGTCCGAAAGCCGGTCCGGACGCCGGCCCGCGAGACGGCCCGTCCGAGCCAGCCACCTGCCGCGGCCGAGCCCGAACCCGGGCGCCCGCGCGGCCCGTGGGGCCGGCCGCTGGCGGTTCCGGCGGCGCGCAAGCGCGCCCGCGAGCTGGGCATCCCGCTCGAGCAGGTGCTCGGCTCGGGTCCGCACGGACGGATCCGGATCGAGGACGTCGAGGCGCAGCGCGCCTCGGGGCGCAGCGCGTCGGTCCAGGCCGGCGCCGGACCCGCGCCGCTCGGTAGCTACGTTTCCTCGCCGCTGGCGCCGCCGCCGGACGCGCCGGAGACGACGCGCGTGCCGCTGCGCGGCGTGCGTCGGACGATCGCGAACCAGCTGCTCGAGGGGCATCTGAGCACCGTCCCGACGTTGGCGGTCGAGGAGGCCGACGTGTCGAAGCTGGTGGCGCTTCGCACGCGGCTGAAGGACCGCGCCGCGGACCGCGGCGTGAAGCTGACCTACCTGCCGTTCGTGCTCAAGGCGCTGACGCGCTCGCTGGCGGCGTTCCCGGCCATGAACGCCCGCTGGGACGAGGACGCCGGCGAGATCGTGCGCTTCCGTGACGCGCACCTCGGCGTGGCGGTGGACACCGACCAGGGGCTGATCGTGCCGGTGATCCGGGACGCGTCGCGGCGTGCCCTGCTGGATCTCGGCGCCGAGGCGGCCCGTCTGGCGGAGGCCGCCCGCAGCCGGCGACTGACGCCCGAGGAGCTCCGGGGCGGCACCTTCAGCGTGACGAACATCGGGTCGGTCGGCGCGCTCCTGAGCATGCCGGTGCTCAACGCGCCCGAGGCCGGCATCCTGGGCGTCCACCGCATCCGGAAGCGCCCGGTGGTGCTGGACGACGACAGCATCGTGGCGCGGCCGATGCTCTACCTGTCGCTCACCTTCGACCACCGCCTGATCGACGGGGCCGAGGCGACCCGCTTCCTGGTCCACGTCGTCCGCGGTCTCGAGGAGCCGGAGCCGATGCTGCTCGGCGAGACCGGCTTGGAGGACGTGCTGCTGGACGCGTAAGGGGAGCCCGAGGCCGTCGCCCACACGAATCGGGCCCCACCGTGGTGGGGCCCGATCCGAAAGGAGAGTCGGACCTACGCCGAGACGGGCTCGCCATCCGACGTGGTCGCCGAGGGGGAGGAATCGCGCTCGTCGAGCGCGGCGTGCGCGGCCGCCAGGCGGGCGATCGGCACGCGGAAGGGGCTGCAGCTGACGTAGCTCAGGCCGGCACGGTGGCAGAACGCGACGGTGGCGGGATCGCCTCCGTGCTCGCCGCAGATGCCGACCTCGAGGTCGGGCCTGACGGCGCGTCCCGCTTCGGTCGCCATCTCGACCAGGCGGCCGACGCCGGCGACGTCGATCGTCGCGAACGGGTTGTCCTCGAGGATCCCCTGCTCCAGGTAGCGGATCAGGAAGCCCTTCTCGGCGTCGTCGCGGCTGATGCCGAAGGTGGTCTGGGTCAGGTCGTTCGTGCCGAAGCTGAAGAAGTCGGACACCTCGGCCAGCTCGCCGGCGGTCAGGGCGGCGCGCGGCACCTCGATCATCGTCCCGAAGCGGTAGGGGACGTCGCGGTCCTGCTCCTCCATGACCTCCTTCGCCTCGTTCTCGAGGGCGGTCATCTGGAGCTTGAGCTCGTTGACGTGACTGGTGAGCGGGATCATGATCTCGGGATCGACGGCGACGCCTTCGCGGGCGACCTCGCAGGCGGCCTCGAAGATGGCGCGCACCTGCATGCGGGTCAGCTCCGGCATCAGGATGCCCAGCCGCACGCCGCGGGTGCCCAGCATCGGGTTGGACTCGTGGAGCTCCTCGACCCGGACCAGCTGGTCCTGCTTCTCGCGCAGCAGCAGAAGCAGCGCGTCGATCTCCGCCAGGTTCGTCTGGTGCTGCAGGCGGACCTTGAGGTCGGCCAGCTCGCGGACCAGCGTGGTGTGGTCGGGCAGGAACTCGTGCAGCGGCGGGTCGATCAGGCGGATGATGACGGGGAGCCCGTCCATCGCCCGGAACAGCCCGGCGAAGTCGGCGCGCTGGTAGGGGAGGAGCAGGTCGAGCGACTCCATCCGCTCGCTGGCGCTGCGGGCCAGGATCATGCGCTGGACCACGCCGATGCGGTCGGCCTCGAAGAACATGTGCTCGGTCCGGACCAGGCCCAGGCCTTCCGCGCCGTAGGTTCGGGCCTTGCGGGCGTCCTCGGGGTAGTCCGCGTTGGCGCGCACGCCCAGGGTGCGGTACTCGTCCGCCCAGCCGAGCAGGCTCGAGAGGTAGGGGTTCTCCAGGTCGGGAACGACGGTCTCGAGCGTGCCCTCGTACAGCTCGCCGATCGTGCCGTCGATGCTGATCTCGTCGCCTTCCTCGAGCTCGTGGCCTCCGACGGTCATCGTCCGGTTCTCGAGATCGATCTCGAGATCGGCGACGCCGACGACGGCGGGCTTGCCGAACTGGCGGGCGACCAGCGCCGCGTGGCTGGTGCGGCCGCCGCGGCTGGTGAGGATGCCGTTCGCGGCGAGCATGCCGTGCACGTCGTCCGGCTTCGTCTCCGGGCGGACCATGATCACGGCGCGGCCGCTCTTGGCCCAGCGCTCGGCGGTGTCGGCGTCGAACGCGATGCGGCCGACGGCGGCTCCGGGCGAGACGTTCAGACCGGTGGCCAGCTTGATCGCCGTCTCGCGCGAGGCGGGCGTGAACTGCGGGTGGAGGAACACGTCGACCTGCTCGGGCGAGACGCGGCGGACCGCTTCGCTGCGCCTGATCAGGCCCTCCTCGGTCATGTCGACCGCGATGCGGACCTCGGCCTGCGCGGTGCGCTTGCCGTCGCGCGTCTGGAGCAGCCAGAGCTTGCCGTGCTCGACGGTGAACTCCATGTCCTGCATGTTGCGGTAGTGCTGCTCGAGCCGGGTGGCGATCTGCTGGAACTCCTCGTACACCGCCGGCATCTCGGTCTTCATCTCGCTGATCGGCTGGGTGGCGCGGGTGCCGGCGACGACGTCCTCGCCCTGCGCGTTGTGCAGGTAGTCGCCTTCGAGGACGGGCTCGCCGGTGGTGGCGTTGCGGCTCATCGCGACGCCGGTGGCGCAATCCTCGCCCATGTTGCCGAACACCATCGTCTGGATGTTCACCGCGGTGCCGAGGTCGTGACGGATGCCGCTGGCGTTGCGGTAGTCGCGGGCGCGCTTGCCGTTCCACGACTTGAACACCGCCTCGGTCGCGAGGCGCAGCTGCTCGTACGGATCCTCGGGGAAGTCGCGGCCGGTGTAGGTGCGGACGATCTCCTTGAACTTGCGGGTGACCTCGCGCCAGTCGTCGGCGGCCAGCTGGCTGTCGACGGTGACGCCGGCCATCTTGCGGCGGGCGGTGATCACGGCCTCGAACACCTCGTCCGGTACCGAGAGGACCACGCTGCCGAACATCTGGACCAGGCGGCGGTAGCTGTCCCACACGAAGCGGGGATCGGCGGTCAGTCGGGTGAGCCCCTCGGCGACCTCGTCGCTGAGGCCGATGTTGAGGATCGTGTCCATCATGCCGGGCATGCTGAACTTCGCGCCGGAGCGGCAGGAGACCAGCAGCGGACGGCTCGGGTCGCCGAAGCTCTTGCCGGTGGCCTCCTCGACCGCCCGGAGGGCCTCCATCTCCTGATCCCAGACGCCGTCCGGGAACGTCTCGCCGGCCTCGAGGTAGGCGTTGCACGCCTCGGTGGTGACGGTGAAGCCGGGCGGGACCGGCACGCCCAGGCGCGTCATGTCGCCCAGGTTCGCGCCCTTGCCGCCGAGAAGCGCACGGGTGGCCTCCCAGCTGCCCTCCTTCTTCTCGGCTTCGTCGATATCGCGGAATAGGTAGACCCAGGTACGTGCCATTCGACTCTCCTTCCCGGAGACGGTCGTCTCCGGACGCGCGTTCAAGCGGGCGAGCCCCGCGAGGTCCGAGCATTGCGTCGCGCCTGGCGCACGGCTCGGCGGCAGCCTCGATCCTGTCGGCGGATACGCTACGTGCGCGGTGGACGGCGAAGAAGGGCCTAACGTCCCCGTGGCGCCGGTCGGGGTCGATCGTGCGCGGGGTCGGGACCCTTGTCCCCGAGGCCTGGCGGTAGCGTCGGAAGCGCGCCTGGGAGCGGGTCCCCGTCCCTTGAGGGCGGTGTCCGGCGTTTGGTATCGTCGATCCCGACGACAACGTGAAAAGCCGCACGAAGTGGGCGCGTTTTCACGACGGTGCGGTGCTCGGCGGGTGCACCACAGGTCCCAGGAGAGAGAGGCCCGAGTTGTACACAGCCATGTTCATGATGTTCCTAGCGGCAGGCTTCATCGGCGTGGCCGCGCTGGCGGTCACGGCGCTGCTGGGCCCGAAGAAGAAGAGTCCTCCCGCCATGCTCGAGTCGTACGAGGCCGGGATGGTCTCGACCGGGGGCGCTCGCGAGCGCTTTCCGATCCACTTCTACCTCGTCGCGATGCTGTTCATCATCTTCGACCTCGAGACCGCGTTCTTCTACCCGCTGGCCGTGCGCTTCCAGGCCGCGCCCCAGTACCTGTTCCTCAACGCCGTGATCTTCATCGCGATCCTCGCGGTGGGCTACGTCTACGTCCTGCGTAGCGGCGTCCTGGACTGGAGGTGAGGTCGTGGCGCTGACCGACCTGTTCGAGAAGGACTTCCAGGAGCTCGAGCGCGAGGGCATCCTGTTCGGCACGCTCGGCAAGCTCGTCGCCTGGGGGCGCAGCCACAGCCTGTACCCCGTCACGTTCGGCCTGGCCTGCTGCGCGCTCGAGATGATGCAGTCGACGAACGCGCGCAACGACATGGCCCGCTTCGGGAGCGAGGTGTTCCGCGCCAGCCCGCGCCAGGCGGACGTGATGATCGTCGCCGGCCGGCTGTCGAAGAAGATGGCGCCCGTGATGCGGCGCGTGTACGACCAGATGCCCGAGCCCAAGTGGGTCATCAGCATGGGCGCCTGCGCCAGCTCCGGCGGCATGTTCAACAACTACGCCATCGTGCAGAACGTGGACTCCGTGGTCCCGGTCGACATCTTCGTGCCCGGCTGCCCGCCGCGGCCCGAGTCGCTGGTCTACGCGGTGATGCAGCTGCAGAAGAAGGTCCGCGGCGAGACGTTCGACCAGGACGGCGTCGAGCTGCCCATGGTCGAGGGATGGACCCGCTCGTGAGCGGCGAGCGGCTGGCCGACCGGATGGCCGACGCCCTCGCGGACCTCGGCGGCGAGCGGTCCGAGCGGTTCGACCAGACCTACGTCACCCTCGCCGGCGAGCGCGTCCCCGACGCCGTCCGGCGCTGCCGCGAGGCCGGGTTCGAGCAGCTCTCCGACGTGATGGCGATCGACTGGCTCGAGTACCCCGGTCACCAGGGGCCCCGCTTCACCGTCGTGTACAACCTGTTCGCGCTGAGCGACGCGTCCCGCCTCATGCTGCGCGTGAACGTGGACGAGGACGAGAGCGTCCCGTCGATCACGCCGCAGTGGCCCGCCGCCGGCTTCTTCGAGCGGGAGGTGTACGACCTGTTCGGCATCGAGTTCGACGGCCATCCCGACCTGCGCAAGCTCGTCACGCCGGACGACCTCGAGGGACATCCGCTGCGCAAGGACTTCCCGCTGGGCGAGACGCCGACGCTGTTCAACGACGGCCGCTTCCTGGACCCCGCCACGTTCCGCGCCGGGATGATGGGGCGCGACGCCGGCCGGACCGGCTGGGCGGGCGGCGCCCGCAAGGGCGTCCGCAGCGAGCAGGGACGCGCCGACGGCGACGGGGGAGAGGCATGAGCTCGCACCGCAAGAACGCCAGGAACGCCGGCCACGAGTCCGGACCGCGAGCCGCGGTGCTGAGCGAGGAGCGGCACGGCGCGTTCGAGACGAAGCTGATGCGGATCAACGTGGGGCCGGTCCACCCGGCCACCCACGGCGTGCTGCGGCTCGTCATCGACCTCGACGGCGAGCAGATCGTGAGCCTCTCGCCCCGCATCGGCTACCTGCACACCGGCTTCGAGAAGACGATGGAGAACCGGACCTGGCAGCAGGTCATCACGTACACGAACCGGATGGACTACGCGCACAGCCTGGGCCACGACCTCGCCTACGTGCTGGCCGCCGAAAAGCTCATGGACGCCCGCGTCCCCGAGCGCGCCCAGCGGATCCGCGTCCTCCTCACCGAGCTGAACCGGATCGCCAGCCACCTGATCTCGCTGGGGACCGGCCTGCTGGACATGGGGGCGCTGACGCCGTTCTTCTACACGATGCGCGAGCGCGAGCGCATCTTCGACATCCTCGAGCTGGTCACCGGCGTCCGCATGAACTACGGCTACTTCCGCGTCGGCGGGCTGTACCGCGACCTGCCCGAAGGGTTCGAGGAGCTCGTGCAGAGCTTCATCGACGACTTCCCGGCCGCGCTGGATCAGTACAAGAAGCTGTTCCTGAAGAACGACATCTGGGTGAACCGGACGAAGGGCGTCGGGGTGATCAGCCGGCAGACGGCGTTGGACGTCGGCCTGACCGGGCCCTCCGCGCGGGCCAGCGGCGTGAACCTGGACTTCCGCAAGGCGGTGCCCTACTCGGGCTACGAGGACTACGACTTCGAGGTTCCCGTCTCCGAGGAAGGGGACGCGTACCAGCGCTTCGTCGTCCGGGCCGACGAGATGGAGCAGAGCCTCCGGATCGTGCAGCAGGCGCTCGACCGTCTCGAGCCCGGACCGATCCGGGACCCCGACCGGCGCATCAGCCTGCCCCCGCGCGAGGAGCTCGAGACCAGCATGGAGGCGGTCATCTTCCACTTCAAGCTGGTCACCGAAGGGTTCCACCCGCCCAAGGGCGAGGTGTACGTCCCGACCGAGTCCGCGCGTGGCGAGCTGGGCTACTACCTCGTCAGCGACGGCGGCAGCATGCCGTACCGCGTCAAGGTCCGCACGCCCAGCCTGCCGAACGTCCAGGCGATCGCGCCCGCCTCGATCGGCGGCCCGTTCGCCGACATGATCGTGAACATCGCCACGATGGATCCCGTGATGGGCGATGTCGACAAGTGAGGTCCGCGCTCCAGATCGCCGCGGCCGCCGTGGCGGGGGCGGCCATCTGGGCGGCGCTGAACGGCGCGAGCCCGTTCTGGACCTTGGCCGCGGGCATCGCGGTGGGTGCCCTGCTCGTGACGTCGCGGCGCGGCCGGGACGACCGGTGACCCGCCGGACGGGGCGCCCCTGCCGGGACGCGGAAACGGACTTCCGATGATCGAGCTTCAGACCGTGACGCCCTTCTTCGAGGACAAGCAGGAGCTGCTCGAGGAGATCCTGGGCCGCTACCCCGACTACGGACGCAGGAGCGCGGTCATGCCGCTGCTCTGGGAGGTCCAGCGCGCCGAACGGTACGTGAGCGAGGCCCGCGTCGCCGAGATCGCCGCGATCCTGGACCTGCACGCGACCGAGGTCAAGGGCGTGATGAGCTTCTACTCGACCTACCACGGCGAGCCCGTCGGTCGCTGGCACCTGCAGGTGTGCAGCACGCTCAGCTGCAAGCTGGCCGGCGCCGACGAGCTGTGCGACCACCTCGAGGAGCGACTGGGACTCGTCCCGGGCGAGACCGACGCCGAGGGGCGCTTCAGCCTTCAGAAGGTCGAGTGCCTGGGCTCCTGCACGACCGCCCCGGTGCTGCAGGTGAACGACACCTACTACGAGCGCGTCACGCGCGGTCGGCTCGAGGAGCTCCTCGAAGCGCTCGCGCGCGACGAGCAGCCCGCGCCGTGGCGCGAGCGCCACGGGGACAACGAAGCGCTGGGCGGCGCGCCGATGGCCGGCAACGCCGCGAAGGCGCCGGCCCAGGCGGCCGACGCCGCTGCGAACGACGAGGAAGGAGGCGCCTGATGGCCGACGCCGTCGCCGAGCGACCGAAACCGATCACCAGCCGGCACGACCCGCGCTTCGAGGTGACCCTCTACCGCTACGTCGGGGTCGAGGGGGCGCACACCCTGGACGCCTACCTGGAGCACGGCGGCTACGAGGCCGCGCGCAAGGCGCTGGCCAGCGAGCCTGGGCAGATCGTGAACACGGTCAAGGCCTCCGGCCTGCGGGGCCGAGGCGGAGCCGGCTTCCCCGCCGGCGTGAAATGGTCGTTCATGCCGCCCGTCGACGGACGGCAGCGCTTCATCGTCTGCAACGCCGACGAGTCCGAGCCCGGCTCGTGCAAGGACCGCTACCTGATGGAGGACGACCCCCATCAGCTGATCGAGGGGATGCTGATCGCCGGCTGGGCGATCCAGGCCACGAAAGGCGTCCTCTACATCCGCGGCGAGTACTGGCACGCCTACGAGCGCCTGACGGGCGCGATCGAGGAGGCGAGGGCGCGCGGCTACCTGGGCGCGAACGTGCTGGACAGCGGGTTCGCGTTCGACATCGTCGTCCACCGGGGCGCCGGCGCGTACATCTGCGGCGAGGAGACGGCGCTGATGAACTCGTTCGAGGGGCTGCGCGCGAATCCGCGCCTGAAGCCGCCGTTCCCGGCCCAGGCCGGCGTGTACGGCCTGCCTTCCACGATCAACAACGTCACCACGCTGGCCTCCGTGCCGCACATCGTCGAGAAGGGCGCGGACTGGTTCTCGGCGATGGGGACCGACGACAGCAAGGGGATCCACCACGTGCAGATCTCCGGCGCCGTCGCCCGCCCGGGCGTGTACGAGGTGCCCATGGGGATCAGCTACCGCGAGATCATCCACGACCTGGGCGGGGGACCGTCCTCGCCGGCGAAGGCGTTCATCCCGGGCGGAACCTCCTGTCCGCTGTTCCCCTACGACGACGAGCACCTCGACATGCCGATGGACTTCTCCGCGGTCGCGAAGGCCGGCTCGATGCTGGGCACCGGAGCGGTGATCGTCATCCCCGAGGACCAGTGCATCGTGGACGCGATGTACAACGTCACGCGCTTCTACGCCCACGAGTCGTGCGGCAAGTGCACCCCGTGCCGCGAGGGCGTCAGCACCTGGATGCCGCAGATGTACCGCAAGCTGCTGAGCGGACGGGGCACGCCCGAGGACGTCGACGTGATGGAAGACGTGGCGAAGAACCTGCGCGGGACGGCGTTCTGCCCGCTGGCCGACGCGGCCGCCTGGCCCATCCAGGCGAGCCTTCAGTACTTCCGGAACGAGTACGAGCACCTGGCGCAGCACGGCACGCCGCTGCATCCGAGGAAGGACCGGTGGCTGGCGTGAAGGTCCGCATCAACGACGCGACGATCCATGTGGATCCCGGCACCAGCGTCATCGACGCCGTGTTCGCCGCCGGCCACGACGTCCCGTACTTCTGCAGCCAGGAGTACATGTCGCCGGTCGGCGCGTGCCGCATGTGCCTCGCGAAGATCGGCGCGCCGCGCAAGGATCGCGCCACGGGCGACTGGATCCTCGACGAGGAGAGCGGCGAGCCGAAGGTGTTCTGGTTCCCGAACCCGATGGCGACCTGCACCACGCAGGTGATGGAGGGCATGGTCGTCGACACGCTCTCCAAGGAGGTCAAGCGCGCCCAGAGCGGGATGGTCGAGTTCACCCTCATCAACCACCCGCTGGACTGCCCGACGTGCGACAAGGGCGGCGCGTGCGAGCTCCAGGACCGGGCGTACGAGTACGGCTCGGGCCTCAGCCGCTTCGAGTTCGACAAGCGTCACCAGGAGAAGCACCACGCCCTCTCGGAGCTGATCACGCTGGACCGCGAGCGCTGCATCCACTGCAAGCGCTGCGTCCGCTACTTCGAGGAGGTCCCCGGCGACAAGGTGCTCGACTTCATCGAGCGGGGCGGCCACACCTACATCGGCACGCTCGAGGACGGCCTCCCCAGCCCGTTCACCGGCAACATCACCGACATCTGTCCCGTCGGCGCGCTGCTGGACTCGACCAGCCGCTTCCGCGGCCGCAACTGGGAGTACGACCACACCGAGACGACCAGCCTGGACGATCCCGGCGGCGCGGCGCTCACCGTCGACGCGCGCACGGGTCGCATCGAGCGTGTCAAGGCCGGCCTCAACCCCGAGGTGAACAAGACCTGGATCGACGACGGGACCCGCTTCGGTCACGAGTACGTCGACGCGGCGGACCGCATCACCATGCCGCTGGTCCGGCGCGACGGCGAGCTGGTGCCGGTCTCCTGGGAGGAGGCCGCGCAGGTCGTCGCCGCAGGCTTGAGCAAGGTCGACCCGAAGGCGATCGGCGTGGCCATCCGCGCCGACGCCACGCTCGAGGAGGGGGTCGCCGCGACCGCCCTGGCACGCCAGCTCGGCACCGGCCGGCTGGACCACGCGCCGCGGCCGCCCGCCTCGGTCATCCCCGACGGCGCGGCCGCGACGATGAGCGACGTCGCCACCAGCGACGCGCTGTTCGTCGTCGGCGACCCGACCGAAGAGGCGGGCATCGTCGACCTGCGGATCAAGGACGCGCTCAAGGGCGTCGCCCCGCCCGAGCTGATGGCGCACGGCGTGCCCATCGCCGACCTGCGCCTCAAGGAGCGGATGCCGCGCAAGGCGGAGATCCTGACCGTGGCGGCGCCGTACCGGACCAGTCTGATGAAGCACGCCGGGCAGGCGCACGTCACCCCGGCCGGCGGCGAGGCCGCGCTGCTGAAGGCGCTCGCCGCCCTTGCCGCCGAGCAGGCGGAGGCGCCGACCGAAGAGCCGGAGGGCGACGCGTCCGGCGCGTCGGCCGCGGCCTGGGACGACACGGTCGGGATGACGCGCGAGCAGGCTCAGGCGCTGCTGGACCGCCTGCGCGCCGGCAGCGCGCCGGTGATGATCTGGAGCGGGTTCGTCAGCGCCGATCCGGACGCCGACGAGGCCGCCCGCACGCTGGCGAAGGCCGTCGGGGCCAAGGTGCTGATCCTGGGCCCGATGGCGAACGCGTACGGCTTGGAGCGGATCGGCGTGCTCCCCAGCCACGACCGCTACGACTACGCCTCGATGCTGAGCGGCGAGGCGAAGGCGCTGATCCTCTCGCAGCTCGACCCGGCGCAGGACCCGAAGGTCGCGAAGCGGCTCGGCGAGCTCGACCTGCTCGTCGTCCACACCTCGTTCCCGAACGCCACCGCCGCCCTGGCGCACGTCGTGCTGCCCGCCCGCACCGGCTTCGAGAAGGAGGGCGTGACGGTGAACGCCGAAGGGCGCATGCTCCCCGTCCGCCCCGCACCCGTCGAGGCGGGCGCGGCCGCGGACCTCACCGGGACCGTCAAGCGGCTCGGCGAGGCGCTCGGGGTGCGGATGGACGGACGCAGCGTCCGCAGCGCGCGCCGCGTGCTGCGCAAGATGCTGAACGTCGATCCCGCCGAGCTGCCCGCCGCAGGCCAGCTGCTCGAGCTCCCCAGGCGCGCCTCGCGCCGGGCCCGGGCGCTGCGCGCCGTGGCCGGCGCAGAGGGCCGCGCGCTGGTGGTGCCCAGCATGGTCCGGATCGAGCACCTGGACCGCAATCCGAAGCTGCGGGCCGAGCACGGCGACGCCGCGCTCCGCCTGAACCCCGCCGACGCGCACGCGCACGGCCTCACCGCCGGCGAGATCGTGATCCTCACCGTCGGCGGCCTGCCGCGCCGCTTGCGGGTCGTGACCAGCGACGGGGTCCCGGACGGGCTGTGGCTGGTCCCCGCGCTGCCCGACCAGCCGGTCGGGCTGTACCCCGCCGACCCGTCCGCGCTCAGGCGCGCCCGCGGCGAGACGGCGGAGGTGGCCTGACATGGAGCCGCTCTGGGTGGTCTTCCTCAAGGCCCTGGTGCTCTCCGTGCTGCTGCTGGGCGGGTTCGCGTACCTGACCCTGGTGCAGCGCAAGGTGCTCGGACGCATCCAGCACCGCTACGGACCCAACCGGACGGGGCCGTACGGCATCCTGCAGCCGATCGCGGACGCGATCAAGATGATCTTCAAGCAGGACGTCACCCCGACGACCTCGGACAAGTTCGTGTTCATCCTCGCCCCGGGCATCAGCGTCGTCTTCGCGCTCGTCGCGTTCGGCGCCATCCCGGCGGGCCCGGCCGGGTCGCTGTTCGGGCTCGACCCGTGGGTCATGGACCTCGACATCGGCCTGCTGTACGTGCTGGCCGCGACGTCGATCGGCGTGTACGGCATCTTCCTGGGCGGCTGGGCGTCGAACAGCAAGTACGCCCTGCTGGGATCGCTCCGCTCCTCGGCGCAGATCATCAGCTACGAGCTGGGGCTGGGCCTGTCGGTGCTGACGGTGATCATGATCGCGGGAACGCTGAACCTGCGCGAGATCGTCGAGCTGAACGTCTGGTCGGTCAGCCCCTGGCTGTGGCCCGGCCTGATCGTCGCGCTGTTCACCTTCTGGATCAGCGCGACGGCGGAGGTCAACAACGTCCCCTTCGACCTGCCCGAGGCCGAGCAGGAGCTGATCGCCGGCTACATCACCGAGTACTCCTCGCTCAAGTTCGCGCTCTTCTTCATGGCCGAGTACGTCGGCATGATCACCGCCTCGGCGTTCATCTCGACCCTGTTCCTGGGCGGCTACAAGGGGCCCGGCTTCCTGGACGCCCTGATCCCCGGCATGAGCGAGTGGCCGTTCATCTGGCTGTTCCTGAAGATGGCCGTGATCCTGTTCGTGTTCCTCTGGCTGCAAGGATCGCTGATGCGATTCCGCTACGACCAGCTGATGCGGTTCGGCTGGATCTGGCTGTTCGAGATCGCGCTGGGCGCTGCCCTGCTGACGGGGGCGGTGATCGCCTTTGTCCTCTGAGCGTCAGGCATCCCAGCGCTCGGCCTCCGAGCGCCGATCCGCCACGAAGATCCGCGGACGCGCCCGGCGCGCCGCGAACGATGCGCCGACCGACCGCGCCGCGCACGCCGCGCGACCGCGCGGCGAAGCGCCCGAAGCCCGAAGGGGGACCGCATGAGCGTGCTCGACATCGCCAAGGGGATGGGCGTCACCCTCTCGCACCTGTTCAAGAAGCCGGTGACGGTGCAGTACCCGGAAGAGAAGGTGGACATCAAGCCCCGCTTCCGCGGCCGTCACCACCTGCTCCGCCATCCCGACACCGGCCTCGAGAAGTGCATCGGCTGCAGCCTCTGCGCCGCCGCCTGCCCCGCCTACGCCATCTACGTCGAAGCCGCCGAGAACGACCCGGATCACCCCACCTCGCCGGGCGAGCGCTACGCCAGCATCTACGAGATCAACATGCTGCGCTGCATCTTCTGCGGCTTCTGCGAGGAGGCGTGCCCGACCGGCGCGATCGTGCTGGGTCACGAGTTCGAGCTGGCCGACTTCCGCTACGACGCGTTCGTGTACGGCAAGGACGACATGCTCGTCGGCGTGAAGGGCTCGAAGTGGCAGCGTCGCGAAGCCGAGCGTGAAGGCCGCGACGTCGAGCTGGGCTTCAAGCCCACCCACCGCGTGGAGCTCGAAGGCGTGGACTACTGATGCTCGTCTTCATCGTGCTCTCCGTCGTGATGCTGATCGGAGCGGTCGGCGTGGTGACGCTGCGCCAGCCCGTTCACGCGGCGCTGTCGCTCGTCGGCACGCTGCTGACGCTGGCGATCGCGTACGTGCAGCTGCACGCGCACTTCCTCGCCGCGATCCAGGTGATCGTGTACGCGGGCGCGATCATGGTGCTCTTCCTGTTCGTGATCATGCTGCTCAACCTGGGCGGCGAGTCTCCGACCCCCCGGCTCGCCTGGATCCGTCCGGCCGCCTGGGCGGTCGGCGCGCTGACGGCGGTCGCGATCGTCGTCACCGTCTACGCCGACCCCAGAGCGCTTCCCGACGCCGCCACCCTCGCCGCGGTGTTCACCGGCAGCGGCGTCGAGCAGATCGCCGACCAGCTGTTCGGGCCGTACGTGCTGACGTTCCAGCTCGTGGGCGTGCTGTTGCTCACCGGCATCGTCGGCGCGGTCGGACTGGTGCAGCGCAAGGCGGCCGTGAGCGCCTCCGCGCAAGGCCGGGCGGTCGGCGCGGCCGGCCGGACGCCCCCCCAGGCGCCCCCCATGGACGCCGGCGCGACGGCCGAGAAGGGCCGCTGAGATGGGCGGTCCCGTACCGACCGAAGCCTGGGTCGCGCTCAGCGCGGCGCTGTTCGCCATCGGCGCGATCGGCGTCCTGACCAGGCGGAGCGCCATCCTGGTGTTCCTGAGCGTCGAGCTGATGCTCAACGCCGCCAACCTCGCGCTCGTCGCCTTCGCGCGGCAGTGGGCCGTCGCCGGCACGCAGGTCGCGATGTCCGGCCAGACGGTCGTGTTCATCGTGCTCGCCATCGCCGCGGCCGAGGTGGCCGTCGGGCTGGGCATCCTGGTCGCGATCTTCCGTGACCGCGTCAGCACCGACGTCGACACCCTTTCGGAGGTGAGGCTGTGAGCGACCCCGCCGCATGGATCGCCCTGGTGCCCGCCATCGCGCTGGCCGGCGCGCTGATCAACGGGCTGTTCGGACGCTCGTTCCGCGAGCCGTTCCCCGGCGTGCTGGCGACCGTGGTGGCCGCCACCGGCTTCGTCCTCTCCTTCGTCGCGTTCGTCGCGCTGCAGGGCCGCGAGCAGGCGCACGTCGCCCTGGAGCTGTGGCCGTACCTGCAGGCCGGCTCGTTCGACCTGTCGCTGGGCGTGATGGTCGATCCGCTCAGCGTCCTGATGATGCTCGTCATCACCGGAGTCGGAACGCTGATCCACCTCTACTCGGTCGGCTACATGCACGGCGACGCCGGCTATTCGCGCTACTTCTCGTTCCTGAACCTGTTCATCGCCGCGATGTCGGTGCTGGTGCTGGCCGACTCGTTCATGCTCATGTTCGTCGGCTGGGAGGGCGTGGGCGTCTCGTCGTTCCTGCTGATCGGCTTCTGGTACCAGACGAAGGCCAACGCCGACGCGGCCCGCAAGGCGTTCATCGTCAACCGCATCGGCGACGTCGGCTTCCTGCTCGCGATGTTCCTGATGGTCGCGACCTTCGGCACCCTGAACATCGCCGAGGTCAACGCGGGCGCCGTCGGGCTGGCGTTCGGCTCCGGCACGCTGGCGCTGATCGGCCTCTTCCTGCTGGTCGCGGCGGCCGGCAAGTCCGCGCAGCTCCCGCTGCAGGTCTGGCTGCCCGATGCGATGGCCGGCCCCACGCCGGTCTCGGCCCTGATCCACGCGGCCACGATGGTGACCGCCGGCGTGTACCTGATCGCGCGGACGGCGCCGCTGTTCAGCATGACGCCGCTGGCGTCCGCCGTCGTCGCCTGGGTGGGCGCGCTCACCGCGCTCGTCGCGGCGCTGGCTGCGCTGGGGCAGACGGACATCAAGAAGATCCTCGCCTACTCCACGATCAGCCAGCTGGGCTACATGTTCGTCGCCGTCGGCGTCGGCGCCTACTGGGTCGCGATCTTCCACGTGTTCACGCACGCGTTCTTCAAGGCGCTGCTCTTCCTCGGCTCCGGCTCGGTGATCCACGCGCTGGGCGGCGAGCAGGACATCCGTCGGATGGGCGGCCTGGGAGCGAAGATGAGGATCACCGGCACGACCAGCCTGATCGCCACGCTGGCGATCGCGGGCGTGCCGCTCCTGTCGGGCTTCTTCAGCAAGGACGCCATCCTGGCGCACGCGTTCACCAGCATTCACCTCGACGGCTACGGCACCTACGGCCTGTACGGCGTGCTGCTGCTCACCGCCGCGCTGACGGCGTTCTACATGTTCCGCTGGTACTACGGCATCTTCGGCGGCACCAGCCGCATGACCGCGAAGGCCGCCGCCAACGTCCACGAGTCGCCCGCCACGATGACGGTCCCGCTGATGGTGCTGGCGTTCTTCGCCGTCTTCGCCGGGTACCTGGGCCTGCCCGAGTTCGCGTTCCCGAACTGGATCGCGCACTGGCTCGAGCCGGCCACGCTGGGAGAGCTGACCGAGGTTCCCTTCCGTCACCCCGCCGCCTGGGTCGAGTGGATGCTGATCCTGGCCTCGATCGTGGCGGCCGGGGCGGGTCTCGCCTTGGGCTGGTGGATCTACGCCGCCCGCAAGGGCGCCCCGATCCGAGGCCTGGCCGAGGGTCCGCTGGCGCGCCTGTCGCGTAGCGGCCTGGGCTTCGACGCCGCCTACCGTGCGCTGTTCATCGGCGGCGCGGAAGGCACCGCGAGCGGCGTGGCCGTGTTGGACCGCGACCTGGTCGACCGGGGCCTGCTGGGGCTCGGCACCGCGCTGACGTTCTTCGGCCGGCTGTCCGCACGTCTGCAGTCGGGGTTCGTCCGCGCCTACGCGCTGGCGATGTTCGTGGGGGTGGGCGTTCTCGTGATCCTCGTCGCGTGGATGGGGGTGCGGGCATGACCGCCGCGGCCATCCTGATTCCGCTGGTCGCCGCGATCGTGGCCTGGCGCCTTCCCCGCCGGGTCGCCGCCGTCGTCGCGCTCGTGGGCACGATCGCCACCTTCCTGGTGGCCACCTTCCTGGCCGGCGCCCCGGCGCTCGAGATCGCCTGGCTGCCGGCGCTGGGGATCGGCTTCCGGCTCGACCCGGCCGGCGTCTCCTCGGTGCTGATCCTCGCAGCCTCGCTGACGATGATCCCCACCGTCCTCGTCGCCGGCCGCCACGTCGGCGAGCGGGACGCGCCGGCGTTCCTGGCGCTGCTGCTGGTGATGCAGGCCAGCCTGAACGGCCTGTTCCTGGCTTCGGACCTGGTGCTGACGTACGTGTTCTGGGAAGCGACGCTGATCCCGAGCCTGCTGATGCTGGGCCTGTTCGGCGGCGACCGCCGCCGTGGCGCGGTGACGAAGTACCTGATCTACGCCGTGTCCGGCTCGTTCCTGATGCTGGCCTCGATCCTGGCGCTGCGCCCGTTGTCCGGAGCCGAGAGCTACGCGTTCGCCGACCTGCTGCCCGCCACGCGGGCGCTGGACCCGGTGACGCAGGCGTGGCTGTTCGCCGGCTTCGCGGCGGCGTTCGCGGTCAAGCTGCCGCTCTTCCCGCTGCACTCCTGGCTGATCGACTTCCACCGCCAGAACCACCCCTCGGGCGTCGCGGACGTCGCCGGCACGCTGTACAAGGTCGGCGGCTTCGGCTTCTTCGCCTGGGCGATCCCGCTCCTTCCCGCCGGCGCGCAGGCGTTCCAGCCGTGGCTGCTGACGCTCGCGGCGGTCACCGCCGTCTGGGGCGGCCTGGCCGCCACGCAGCAGAAGGACCTGAAGTCGCTGATGGCGTACATGTCGCTCTCGCACATGGGGCTCGTCGGCATCGGCGTGTTCTCGCTCACCGCGGCCGGCATGAACGGCGCGATGATCCTGCTGGCCGCGCAGATGCTCTCGACCGGCGGGCTGTTCCTGCTCTCCGGCATGCTGCACCGTCGCCGCGACACGTTCGAGCTGGACGCCTTCGGCGGCGTGGCCAAGAGCGCCCCGGCCCTGGCCGCGGTGACGCTGCTGGTGCTGTTCGCCGCCATCGGCGTGCCGGGACTGTCGAACTTCCCCGGCGAGTTCATGAGCCTGATGGGCGGCTACGCCGCCTCGCCGTGGCTGATCTCGTTCGCGGCGCTGGGCTCCGTCGTCGCCGCCGGCGTGTACGGCGTGAACACCTACCAGCGGCTGTACCAAGGCCGCGCCCGCGAGGGCACGCGCGACCTGAACGGACTCGAGGTCCTCGTGATCGCGCCCATCCTGGCGGGCATCCTGTGGCTGGGCCTGGCGCCCGCGCCGCAGATCGCCCGCATCGACGCGGCGACCGTCGTCGCGCTGGAGCTCGAGGTCGACACGACCGGAGAGACGACCGGCCAGACACCCGCCGGCGCCGCCGAGCGGCTCGCGAACGACCAGGAGGCGATCCCCGCCCCCGACCTCGCCCTGGGAGGTGAGCCATGATCGCGCCCCCCGACGGCGTCGCCCTGCTTCCGCTCGCTCCGGTGCTCACGCTCCTGATCGCGGCGTCCGCCGCGCTCCTCATCGGCGTGACGACCGGCGACGCCCGCAACGGCGGCGCGCTGGCCGTGCTGGGCCTGCTCGTCGCCGCCCTGTTCGCCGGTCTGCGCCTGTTCGACGCCGCCGGCGGCGCGCCCGTCACCTCGTTCGGCCTGCAGTGGCAGGTCGATGCCCCCTCGGCCGGCTTGGCCCTGACCGTGCTGATCGGCGCGTTCCTGGCGGTGCTGATCGGCTGGGACGCGCTGGCGCGGACCGGGATGGACCGCCCGGAGTACTACCCGCTGCTGCTGCTCGCGACCGCCGGCGCGATGACGATGATCCACGCCGCCGACTTCGTGGTGCTGCTGCTCGGGCTCGAGATCCTCTCGCTCTCGGTCTACGCGCTGTCCGCCTGGCGCGACGGCGACCGCCAGAGCGAGGAGGCGGGCCTGAAGTACTTCCTGCTGGGCGCGTTCGCGTCGGCCGTGCTGATCTACGGCGTGGCGCTGGTGTACGGCGCGACGGGCGCGTTCGCGTTCACCGACATCGCGGCGTCGCTGGGCGACGGCCCCACCGCTCCGCTGGCGCTCCTGGGCGGCGTGCTGGTGCTGGCCGGGCTGGGCTTCAAGGTCTCGTTCGCGCCGTTCCACCAGTGGGCGCCGGACGTGTACACCGGAGCGCCCACGCCGGTGACGGCGTTCATGAGCGTCGTCGTCAAGGCGGCGGCGTTCGGCGCGCTGGTCCGCGTGTTCGCGCTCGCCTGGCCGCAAGCGCTGCCCGAGCTCGACACGCTGCTGGCCGCGCTGGTCGCGCTGACGCTGCTGGTCGGAAACTTCGGCGCGCTGCTGCAGAGCGGCGTGAAGCGCATGCTGGCGTACTCCGCCGTGGCGCACGCCGGCTACCTGGGCCTGGCCGTGCTGGCCGCCGGTCAGGGCATGCTCGGTCAGCAGACCGTCGCCTGGTACCTGCTGGCGTACACGGTGATGAACGCCGGAGCGTTCGCGGTGCTCAGCCTCGTCATGGGGGACGATCCCCGCGGCGACCGCATCGAGGCGTGGGAGGGGCTGGGTACGCGCCGGCCCGGGCTGGCGATCGCCATGACGCTCTTCCTGTTCAGCCTGGCCGGGCTGCCTCCGCTGGCCGGGTTCTTCGGCAAGGCGCTGGCGGTGCAAGCCGCGCTGCAGGCCGGCTGGACGGCGCTGGCGGTGCTGGCGCTGATCACGGCGGTGGTGGCCGTCGTGTACTACCTTCGGGTCGTGTGGGCCATGTGGCTCACGAAGGGCGGGCAGGGGACGCCCCTGCGGAGCGGCGCCGCGAGCTGGGCGATCGGCCTGGCCGCCGCCGGCACGGTCGCGCTGGGCCTGTTCCCGAGCGTCTGGTACGGCCTCCTCGAAGGGGTTCGGCTGGTGATCCAAGCGGGCCTCTGACGCGGGCACGAACGACGACGCGACCTCGGGGCGGGCGTTCTTCATCTTGGACGCCCGCCCCGGACGCTATCCTGCCCTCGTGTCCGACGACCTGAAACGCATGACGATCCTCGTGATCGACGACGAGGAAGCGAACCTCGTCGTGCTGCGCAGCATCCTGACGCGGGCCGGCTACCGGAATGTGCACACGCTGAACGACCCGGTCGGGGCCGTCGAGCGCTTCCGCGAAGTGCGGCCCGACCTGGTGGTGACCGACTTCCACATGCCGGTGATGGACGGTCTCGAGGTGCTGCGCGCGCTCCGTCCGCTGATGCCGGGCTATCTGCCGGTCCTGATGCTCACCGCCGACGAGCGCCCCGATCTGCGGGAGCGCGCCCTGGCGTCCGGCGTGCGCGACTTCCTCACCAAGCCGGTGCGCGGCGCCGAAGTGCTGCTGCGCATCCACAACCTGCTCGAGGCGCGCTCGTTCCACCTACGGCTCCAGAACGAGAACGACCGGCTGGAGCTGCTGGTGCGCGAGCGCACCCTGGAGCTCGAGCGGGCGCACGTCGAGACGCTGGCCCGCCTGGCCCTCGTCGCGGAGTACCGCGACGACCAGGCCGGCCGGCACGTCTGGCGGGTGGCCCGCGGCGCGGAGCTCGTCGCGGCCCGGCTGGGGGTCGATCCCGCCTGGCGCGCGCTGCTGGTCCGTGCCGCGAGGCTCCACGACGTCGGGAAGATCGCCGTTCCGGACGGGATCCTGCTGAAGCCGGGCCGGCTCACGCCCCAGGAGCTGGCCGTCGTGCGAACGCACCCCGCCGTCGGCCACCGCCTCCTGACCGGCGGCGACGCGCCGCTGCTGCGGCTCGCGGCGTCCGTCGCGCTCACGCACCACGAGCGCTGGGACGGCGGCGGCTATCCGGCCGGACTGGCGGGCGAGGCGATCCCGCTCGAAGGGCGGATCGTCGCGGCGGTCGACGCGTTCGACGTGATGACCTACCACCGCAGCCACCAGGCGGCGCGCCCGCCGGCCGCCGCGATGGCGGAGCTCGAGGCCCAAGCCGGCACGCAGTTCGATCCGCAGGTCGTCGTCGCGGTCCGCGAGGCGTTCGACGACGGCGAGCTTCCCGTCGTCGTGCCGGAGGACTGAGCTCGGCCCCCAGCGCGGCCCCGGCGACGGTCAGCGGGTGCTAGCCTGCCGCGCATGGATCCGTATCTTGCCCGCCTGGCCGCCCTGTTGGGCGACCGCGATCCGATCCTCACGCTCCGGGCCACGCCCGCACGCCTGGACGCCGCGGCGGCCGATCCGCGCACCGACTGGGACGTTCCTTGGCGGCCGGGCGGCTGGACCGGTCGGGAGATCGTGGCGCACCTGAGCGACCAGGAGATCGGCTTCGCCTTCCGTGCCCGCCAGGCCGTGGCGGCGGCCGCCACGGCCCGAGAGGCCGGCGGCGAGGAGGCGCTCCACGTCGCGCAGCCGTACGACCAGGAGGCCTGGGCGCGCGCCTACCCGCGGATGGATCCCGCGCTGGCGATCGCGTCGTTCGCGGCGCTTCGCGCCTGGAACCTGGCGTGGCTCGCTCGGCTGGAGCTGGCCGACTGGCTGGCGTCGTACCACCACCCCGAGCGTGGCGAGAGCGAGACGGTCGACGAGCTGGTGCGCTTCCTGGCGGGGCACGACCTGAACCACCTCGCGCAGATCGACGCCATCCTGGCGGGCTGAGGAGGGCCGGAGCGGGACCGCCCGGGCTCGTCCGGCCCCGCCCGGCAGGCCGCGCCGTGCCGGACGCGTGGTAGATTCCGCCCCATGAGCATCGAACGCACCTTCGCCATGATCAAGCCCGACGGCGTCCGCCGTCGCCTCGTCGGCGAGCTCGTCTCGCGCATCGAGGCCAAGGGCTACGACGTGATCGCCCTCAAGCAGATGACGATCCCGCGCGCCACCGCCGAGAAGCACTACGGCGAGCACGCCGGCAAGCCGTTCTTCGACGGGCTCGTCGCGTTCATCACCGGCGGCCCCGTCGTCGCCATGGTGCTCGAGGGCGAGAACGCCATCGCGGGCTGGCGCGGCATGATGGGCGCCACGAATCCCGCCGACGCCGCGCCCGGCACGATCCGGGGCGACTTCGCCACCACGATCGACGAGAACGTCGCGCACGGGTCCGACGCGCCCGCTACCGCGGTGCGCGAGATCGGTCTGTTCTTCCCCGAGCTGGGCTGAGCATCCCCCTCGGTCCGATCGAACCACGGCGTCCGCGGCTCAGCCGCGGACGCTTTCGTCCTCCCGGGCGTGCAGCCACGCGATCGCCCGCGACGTCCAGGGGTGTGGCGACAGGCGGCCGATCACGGTTCCCAGCCGATTGAGCGTGCCGGGCACGTACGCCCGCTGGCCGCGCTGGAACGCGCGCACCCCCGCTTCGGCGGCGGTGGCGGCGTCCATATGGATCGACCGCTGTCGCTCCAGCCGCGCGCCCTCCATCCCGGCGCGCTCCTGGAACGCCGTCTCGGTCGGGCCGGGGCAGAGGGCCGTGACGGTCACGCCGGTCCCCCGAAGCTCTTCGGACAACGCCTCGCTGAGGTGCAGCAGGTACGCCTTGCTGGCGTAGTAGACCGCCATGCCCGGCCCGGGCTGGAAGGCAGCGGTCGAGGCGACGTTCAGGACGCCGCCGCGACCGCGCGCGACCATGCCGGGAAGCAGCGCCTTCGCGAGCGTGGTCGTGGCCAGCGCGTTCAGGCGCAGCTGATCGAGATCCTCGTCCGCGGGGATACGGTCGAAGCGTCCGTGGCGGCCGACGCCGGCGTTGTTGACCAGCACGTCGACCTCGTGGCCGCCCGTCCGCAGCCGCTCGAGCAGGGCGGCCGGGCCGTTCGGATGGGCCAGGTCGGCGGGCAGCACCGTGACCTCGCGACCGTGGGCGTCCCGAAGCTCGGCGGCCAGGGTCTCCAATCGTTCCTCGCTGCGGGCCGAGAGGATCAGGTCGTGATCGCGCCGGGCGAAGGCGCGCGCCAGCTCGGTGCCGATGCCGGAGGATGCGCCGGTGACGAGGGCTGTTCGCATAGGGTTCCTTTCAGGGCACGTTCCTAACCATCGAGAGGATAGCAACGCGAGATTGCATCTCAGGCTCCGTCGCGAAGCGGTGCGCCGAATCGGGAAGGCACGGTGGCGCGCGTCAAGGGTGGTCGTCCGCCTAGCCCGTCGACGCCGCGCCTTCGGGCGCCTCGGCGGCCTCCTCCGCGTCACGCAGGGCCGCCATCAGCCGCGGGGCCGCGCGCGGCCCCGCCACCCGGCGCGCCTCGGCGAGCGCGGCACGGTGTCGCTCGTGCCGCCCCGCATCGCGCTCGAGCGCCGCCAGTCGCGCCAGCGCGACCGCCTCGGTGGTGGGGTGTCCGATCCGGCGCGCCAGCGCCAGCGCCGCTTCGGCGTGGCGTCGCCCCTCGTCGCCGCCGATGCGCGCGAGCTCGGCCAGGACTTCGGCCTCCTCGCGAACGCGCCCCAGCGAGCGGTACATCGCCAGCGCGGCGTCGAGTCGGGCGCGCCCCGCTTCACGGGCGCCGCGTCGCCAGTCCAGCAACCCCAGATCGAACGTCGTCGAGGCCTCGCCGTTGCGGTATCGCTGCGCCTCGAAGCGCTCGAGCGCTTCGCTGAGCAGACGTTCGGCCTCGGTCAGGGTCCCCTGGTGCAGCGCGACCTCGCCCAGATTGGCGAGCGCCGTGGCGATCCCCAGCTCCGAGCCCGCGTCGCGGGCGTGGACCAGGCAGGCGCGGTAGTGCTCGTGGGCGGCGGCCGGATCACCGCGCCGCAGCGCGTCGATCCCCAGGTAGTTGCTGGTGCGCGCCAGGTTGAGCCGGTCGCCCACCGCCTCGAACATGGCGGCGGCGGTCTCGAGCTGCCGAGCGGCCGCTTCGAAGCGTCCCAGGTTCGACAGCGCCGCGCCGAGGTTGCGCCGTGCTTCGGCTTCCAGCTGCGGACGGTCGCCCAGCGCGGGCAGCGCCGCTTCGAGCGCCGTCACCGCCTCGTCGTTGCGACCCGTGATGCTCGCGAACCAGGCGCGCTGCACCCGAGCTCGTGCGGTGAGCGGCACCGCGTCGTCCGTCCCGCCCTCGAGCGCTGCGACCGCCCGCGCCATGGCGTTCCGCCCCTCGTCGTTGCGTTCGGTGGCGCGTAGGTAGAGCGCCACCGGATCGAGCGCAGCGCCGATCAGCGCGGTGTCGGCCGCCTCGCAGGCCCAACGCCAGGCGGACATCACGTTGTCGTGCTCGCGCTCGAGCCGTTCGCGCTCCAGCCGTTCTCCGTCGCTGCTGCCCGGAGCGGATTCGGCCGCGCCGGGCAGCAGCGATCGCAGGAAGTAGTCCGCGTGCCGCTCGGCGGCCGCGACGCGACGCGCCGGGTCGCTCTTGCTGGCGATCCAACGCCGCACGCCGGCGTGCAGGTCGAACCGGCCGTCGCCGACGCGCAGCAGCAGCGACGCGTCGACGAGCGCAAGCAGCGCCCGCGGGTCGTCGTCACCGCTCACCGCCAGCGCGGCCGCGGCGTCGAACCCGCCACGGAGCACGGCGAGCGTTCCGAGCGTCCGCCGCCCCGCCTCGGGCAGCAGCGCCCAGGAGCGGGCGATCGCCGCCGCCGGATCGCGTCCCCGATCGAATGCTTCGGCCGGCGCGTCGGGATCCTCCAGCGCCAGCGGATCGGCCTCGATCCGATCGGCCAGCCGCTCGGCGCCGTAGAGCCGCAGCCACCCCGCGGCCAGCTCGAGCCCCAGCGGCATCCCCTCCACCGCGCGGCCGATCCGCGCCAGCGCCCGCCGTTCGCGGGGTCCCGGATCGTAGCTCGCGTCGTCGCGTCGCGCCGCGGCCAGGAGCAACCGCCCGGCATCGTTCGCCAGCGGGGCGCCCAGCGCCCCGTCGTCGAGCACTATCGCGAGCGGCGCCACCGCCACCACTCGCTCGACGGGGAGCGCGAGGCGGACCCGCGAGGTCGCCAGCACCCGCAAGCGCAGAGCGGCGTCCGCCAGCGCGGCCAGCTCCGGCCACGCCGCCCGCGCGCCTTCGAGCCCGTCGAGGACCAGGAGCGCGGCGCGTCCGCGCAGCGCCGCCTCGAGTTGCGCCAGCGCCGGTCCGCCGCCGGGAAGCGGCACGCCGAGCGCGTGCGCCACCGCCTCGGGCCAGGCCGACGGATCGACCAGCCGCTCGAAGGCGACGACCCCGACGTCGGGTGCGGCGCTCGGCGACGCCGGCGCCGGCACGCCGCCGAGCCGCGAGGCGTACTCCAGCGCCAGTCGGCTCTTGCCGACGCCGCCCGGTCCGTGCAGCGTGACCCAGCTTCCCGCTCCGAAGGCGTGTTCGATCGTCGTCAGCTCGCGTTCGCGCCCGACGAACGGCGTGCGGCGCGATCCGCGCAGCGCCGCCAGCGGATCGGCGGCTCTCGCCGGGGCTGCGCGCCCGTCGTCGGCCGCCAGCAGCGCGGCGTAGAGCTCGCGTGTCGCGGCGGCCGGTCGTACCTCCATGTCGGCCGCCAGCTCGCGCCGCAACCGCTCGTAGCGCGCCAGTGCCGCCGGGCGCCGCCCTAGCGCGTCCTCGAGCCACATCGCGCGGCGAACCAACGCCTCGTCGAGCGGGTCGATCGCCAGCGCTGCGCCGAGATGGTCCAGCGCCGCTGCACGTTCGCCGCGCCTCTCGAGCGCCTGCGCCGCGCCTGCCAGCGCCGCGCGGTAGCGCTCCGCCCAGCGCCGCCGTACGTCCACCAGCGCGTCGACGAACGCCGGCGCGTTGGCCGCCTCGACCCCGGCCAGGAGCGCCGTGTCGGCCGGCCGCTCGCCGGCACCCTCCCGCCAGATCGCCACCGCCCGCTCGGGGTCGGTCGCCTCGAGCGCCCGCTCGAAGCGCGCCAGGTCGCTCGCGGCTGTCACCTCCACCCCGTCGTCGTCGGTGCGCAGCCACGCGTCGGATCCGGGCAGCTTGCGCAGCGCGTGAAGCGCCACGCGCAGGTTGTGGCGTCTGCCAGGGCCCCAGAACAGCTCGGTCAGCACGTCCTTGGGCACCGCCCGCGGCTCCAGCGCCAGCCAGCAGAGCAGCGCGAACGGTTTGCTGGGCAGCTCGATCGCTTCGTCGCCCTCGGAACGGCGCCACACCAGCCGGGGCGGTCCGATCAGCGTCGCGTCGAGCCGGGGGCCTTCGGCGGGAGCGGAGTCGGAGGACGGTGCGGCGTCGCCGGTGGGGGGCATGCTTCGCCAAGATACCGAAGTTCGCCGTCCAGGAACGGCGTGTCGTCACGCAGCACGGTCGGCCGAAACGTGCATGAAGGGGCGAACACCGCGAATTGACGCCGAATTGATGCCCGCTGGAGATGCTCGATCGATCCCGCCGCCCCTCGTGGCGTGGTGGGTCCCGCTGACCCCTTCCGCTTCGTCGAAAGGACTCGATCATGAACGATCCGTTTCGTCCGTTGCGCTTCGGCGCGTTCGTCCTGGCGGCGGCGAGTCTGCTGTTGCTCGCCGCCTGTCAGGAAACCGTCGGGTCGCCCGGCGGAGGTTCGGAGACCGTCGCCGTGACGCTGGCGCCGTCGCTGGCATCGGCGGGCTTGTCGCCGCAGGGGATCTCGGGAGATCTCGTCGTTTCGGATGTGCTGGTGTTCGTACGCGACGCTTCGACGGGAGGGCCCTCGACCGCACCCGATTGCTTCGTCGTCGCGAGCGACGGAACCGTCGACGGGATCGGGGCGACCACCGCCGACTGCGCGTTCTCCATCTGGGACGGAAGCTCGGTCACCCCTCGAACGCTCCAGTTGCCCCCTCGCGACAGCGCGGGCGAGCCGATTCCCTACGACTTCTTCCTCAACGTGCGAAGCGAGCTCATCGGAACGACGATCGAGGTAACCAACGCGTTCGCCTCCGAAGCGATTCCCGAGCTGACGACGGCCACCACGTTGGGCTTCGAGGGGCTCACATCCCGGCTGGACAACGCGTTCTTCCGGACCTACGACCCGAACGACGTGGCGGAGTGTCCTCCCTTCGACGTCGAGGTCGAACCCGGCGAAACCGTCACGCTCTACCTCTTCCCGTTCGGATTCGGCACGGGAGCGGAGATCTGCTTTGGTGGCGGCGTCAACCTGCAGGATCCGCTCGTCCCGTTCGGGGACTTCGGGATCGGCCCGGCCACCGTCGAACTCGGCGACGAGGACGTGACGACGTCGGCGCTGCTCTCGACCTCCAAGCGCGGTCTCCAGTTCGCCGTGCCCAGCACGGCCGCGCCGGGACAAACGGTATCGGTGTCGCTTCCCGTCAACGGATTCGATGCGATCAACGTCGCCGATTACGACCCGCAAAGCGGCACGGGGCCGCTCGTGGATGGCATGGCGTTCAACGGGGTGACCGCTTCGCAGACCCTTCAGGTCGTCGAACCCCCCGTCGCGACCGAGGTCGCCCCCGACCTCACGGCTCCAGAGGTCGTGGAGGCCACGGTCGGAGGAGTCTCTCCGTTCGTCAGGGCGTACATCGGGGGAACCACCGACCTCGCCGAAGCCGATCGGTTCGACGTCTTCTGGGGCGTGGTCGATGTGCCGACCGCCCCCGCGCCCTCGGGCCGCGACCCTGGGGATCTCGACGGCGACGGCACGCTCGACAGCGTGCGGATCCAGGAGTACCTCTGCTACGACTTCACCGGCTTCGAGCTCCAGAATGTGACGCTGACACTCTACGTGACCGATCCGACGGGCAACCAGAGCGCTCCGTACCAGGTGACCTACTTCGTGCCGCTCGACTATACGGGCCCGAGTCCGCAGTACTGCCCGTAGCCCCGTAGCGGGTTCGATTCGCACCCACGGCGCCTCCGAGACCCCGGGGGCGCCGTGCGTCTCGTCCCGGCGTTCAGCGCCGTAGCGCCCCCTGGAGCGTCGAGCCGACCCGTTTCGGAGCGTCGTCCGGATCGCTCTCGCGGAGGTCGGGCTCGCCCGGGCGCGCGGCGCGGCAGGCCCGTGCTGGCGGCCGCGTCGACCGGCGCTTGCTAGGATGCCGTCCGAGGCGCGTGGCCCATTCCGATGCGCGCGTCCACCAGGAGGCCGCATGCAGCTGTCGGATCGGATTCAGAACGTTCGTGCTTCGTCCACCGTCGCGTTCGCCGCGAAGGCTGGCGAGATGCGCCGGCAGGGCGTGGACGTGATCGCCATGACCGCCGGGGAGCCCGACTTCCAGCCGCCCGCGCACGTGTTGGACGCGGCGCGCGAGGCGATCGAGCTGGGCTTGACGAAGTACACGCCGGCCGAAGGCACCCACGCGCTGCGCGAGGCGATCGTCGCGAAGCACGCCCGAGAGAACGGCTGGAGCGCCGATCCGTCCGAGGTGATCGTCGGCACCGGCGGCAAGCAGGTGCTCTACAACGCCATCCAGGCCATGGTCGACCCGGGCGACGAGGTGATCCTGATCGCGCCGTACTGGGTGTCGTACCCCGCGCAGGTCGAGGTGGCCGGCGGCGTGGTGGTGCCGGTCGAGGCCCGCGCCGAGGACGGCTTCGTGCCCGACCCGGACGCCGTCGCCGCCGCGTTCACGCCGCGCACGAAGGCCCTGATCCTGAACAGCCCGTCCAACCCGACCGGCGCGGTCTACCCGCGCGAGGTGGTCGAGGCGCTGGCCGCCCTGGCGCGCGAGCGCGGCGTCTGGCTGATCAGCGACGACCTCTACGAGCACCTGATCTACGAGGGCGCGTTCACGCCCGTCCAGCCGCTCTACCCCGACGGCACGCTCACGGTGCACGGCGCCTCGAAGGGCTACGCCCTGACCGGCTGGCGGATCGGCTGGGGCGTGGGCCCGAAGCCGCTGATCAAGGCGATGACCCGCCTGCAGGGGCAGGTCACGAGCGGCGCGAACGCTCTGGCGCAGCACGCCACCGTCGCCGCGCTGAACGAGGTCGAGAAGACCGCCGCGTTCCAGGCCGAGACGCGGGCCGCCTACCGCGAGCGCCGCGGCATCCTGGTCGAGGGGCTGAACGCGCTGGGATTGGCGACGCCGATGCCGCACGGCGCGTTCTACGCCATGGCGGACATGACGCCGATCGATCCGGACGAGGGCACCGCCGCGCTGCGCCTGCTCCAGGAGGCGCACGTGGGCGTGGTGCCCGGAACGGACTTCGCCGCGCCCGGCTTCGGGCGGCTCAGCTACGCGACCAGCACCGAGAACGTGCGCGAGGCGCTGCGCCGCATCGAGGCGCTGCTGGGCTGAGGGCGTCGGCCTTCCTCGGCGCCGCGTCGAGGCGGGTCGTCGCAGCGGGTCGCCGCAGCGGCGAAGCGTCGTCGAAATCCCGACAGGCACGTCGCGCGGGCCAGGCTACGCTCGTCGCATGGCTACGCGCAGCATCGAACTCGAGAACCGTCGCGGCCGACGCCTGGCCGCCCGTCTGGAGCTCCCAGAAGGCGGCCAGGCGTCGGCCACCGCGCTGTTGGCGCACTGCTTCACGTGCGGCAAGGACCTCAAGGGTCTCGTGCGCCTCAGCCGGACCCTGACGGAGCACGGCTTCGCCGTCCTGCGTCTGGACTTCACCGGGCTGGGCGAGAGCGAGGGCGACTTCGCCGAGGAGGGCCTGGGCGGCGACGCGGACGATCTGGAGGACGCGGCCGGCTGGCTCGCCGAAGAGGTCGCCGCCCCTTCGCTGCTGATCGGGCACTCGCTGGGTGGCGTGGCCGCGCTGCTGGTCGCCGAGCGGCTTCCCTCGCTGGCGGCGGTGGCCACCATCGGCACGCCGTCCGATCCCGGCCACGTGCGGCACCTGGTGACCGGCGACCCCGCCGAGCTCCAGGAGGGCGAGACGATCGAGACCGTCCTGGCGGGCCGCTCGTTCCAGCTGCCCAAGCGGTTCTTCGACGAGCTGGACGCCCGCACGCCGCTTCAGTGCCTGCACGGGCTGAAGATCCCCGTCGCGGTGCTGCACGCGGTGACCGACCAGGTGGTGGGCATCGAGCATGCCGAGCGCCTGTTCAAGGCGGCCAAGCATCCTCGCAAGTCGTACGTGTCGCTGGGCCAGGCCGACCACCTGCTCTCACGCGAGGTGGACGCCCGCTTCGCGGGGCACGCCGTCGGCGCGTGGGCCGCGGCGACCCTGGAGGCGTCGGGGGACGCCCGCGGGACTCGGGCGACGGACCGGTCGGCGCTGGGGTCCGCCGGACGCGAGCGGCTGGACCAGCGCACCGACCGGGCCGTGACCGGCGAGGGCTACGCGACGGACGCCTACGCGGGCGGCTTCCCGATCCGAGCGGACGAGCCCGAGAAGGTCGGCGGCACCGACACCGGCCCCACCCCGACCGAGCTGATGCGCGTGGCGCTGGCGTCGTGCACGTCGATCACGTTGCGCATGTACGCCGACCGTAAGGAGTGGCCCGTGCGATCGATCGAGGTGGAGGTGGACTCGAAGAGCGAGCGGAAAGAGGGAATCGTCCACACCACCTTCGAGCGTCGCGTCCGCCTCGTCGGCGACCTGGACGACGAGCAGCGCGGGCGTCTCATGGAGATCGCCGACCGGTGCCCCGTCCACCGGGCGCTGGAGGGGGAGGTGACGATCGAGACCGAGGAGGCGTAGGCGGGACGTATGGCCCTTGCGGAGCGTGCACACGAGTGCTACCGCTCGAAACGGAGGACGCGGCGGCGCTTCAGCTTCGGCGGCGGACGACGCGGACCGAGGCATCGCACTCCCGGGGCGACCCGCCCACCCGCTCGATCGGTCGCGTCCCCGGTCGGCGTGGCGAGCCGTTCCATCGCTTCCATCGGCTCGACGTGCACACGACAGCCCCACGGCCCCCGCAGTGGTCGCTGAGGCGCACCCCTGGGAGGCGGGGCATGCGTGTTCGCATCGTATCGACAGCCGCGGTGGCACTCCTGATCCTCGGGCTTGTCTCGTGTCGGACCTCGACCGAGGGCGAGGCGGTGGGCGTTACGCTTCAGCCTGCGGCGGTGGAGGTGGCGCCTTCCGCGAGCGTGGACTTCGAAGCCACGGTGACCGGGACCAGCGATACCGGGGTGACGTGGAGCGCGACAGGTGGCACGTTCGTCGTGCACGCCTCGGGCGTCGAAATGACGTACACCGCTCACGACGTCGAGGGCGACTACGAGGTCACGGCCACTAGCACAGCGGATCCGAGCGTCTCCGCGACGGCTGCCGTGCATATCGTGGCCGCAGCCGAACAGGTGGTCGTCACCATCGACCCCAGCGACGTCGAGGTCATGCTGAATCGGAGCCGTGACTTCACCGCCATGATCACCGGGACCACCGACATGGGCGTGACGTGGACCACGATCGGTGGCACGATTTCTGGCTCCGGCGCGACGATCGGCTACACGGCGCCCAGCATCCTCGGCGTCTACAGTCTGACGGCCACGAGTACAGTCGATCCGGGTGCGCACGCGACCGCCACGGTTCACGTGGTGGCCTACCCCGGGCAGGCATGGGCGTCGCAGTACAGCTCCGACATGGACGACGTCGTGAGCGCGATAGCGGTCGACAGCGCCGACAACGTCGTGATCGCCGGCACCACGAACGGCGCGTTGTTCCCCGTCCCGCAGGGGGGCTACGACGCCTTCGTCGCGAAGATCGCAGCAGACGGCACGCCGCTCTGGGGGTTCCAGTACGGAACGGCCGACTACGACTACGCGGACGCATTGGCGGTCGACAGCGGGGACAACATCCTGCTCGCGGGCCACACGTTCGGCGACCTCTTCGGGACCAACGCGGGCTCCGGCGACGCCTTCGTCGTGAAGATCTCGCCAGCCGGGGTACCGCTCTGGGTCGTCCAGCACGGGACGCCCGGAATGGACATGGCGTACGCCGTCGCCGTCGACGGCCCGGACAACGTCATCCTCGGCGGGTTCACCGGCGGTGACCTGTTCGCCCCGACTGAGGGCGGCTACGACGCGTTCATCGCCAAGATGACGCCAGGCGGCCTCCCGCTCTGGGGGTTCCAGTACGGGACCAGCGAAAGCGAGGCGGTCGAGGCCCTCGCGGTCGACAGCGCCGACAACGTCGTGTTGGCAGGGTTCACGTCCGGAGACCTGTTCGCGCCGAACCAGGGGGTTTACGACGCGTTCATCGCCAAGGTCACACCGACCGGCGTGCCAATCTCGGCGGTCCAGTACGGCACGGTCGGCGACGACTACGTCCGAGCGGTAGCGGTCGACAGCTCCGACGCCGTCGTTCTCGCCGGCTCGTCCGAAGGCGCTCTGT
>CAZLQH010000016.1:36997-41963 GCA_964561595.1 uncultured bacterium
GCGGTCGACAGCTCCGACGCCGTCGTTCTCGCCGGCTCGTCCGAAGGCGCTCTGTTCGCGCCCAACCTCGGCGACGAGGGCGCCTTCGTCGCCAAGGTCGCAGCCGACGGGACGCCGCAGTGGGCCGTTCAGCACGGCTCGAGCGGGTACGACGCGGTCGCTGCGTTGGCGGTCGACGGCGTGGACAACGTGCTCATGGGAGGCCACAGCGACGGCGACCTGTTCGCCGTCAACAACGGATCGTTCGATATCGTCTTCGCCGAAGTCGGGCCGGACGGAGCACCGCTGCGCCAGGTGCAGTCCGGATCCACGAGCCGCGATGTGATCGATGCGATGGCGGTCGACGGCGCCGGCCGCATCGTGCTCGCCGGCCACACGTGGGGCGAGGTGGCGGGGCCCAACCAAGGTTCCGTCGACGCCTTCGTGATCGTACTCGGTCCGTGAGCGACGGTGCCTGACGCGACGGCACCCGCGCTGCATACGGCGCTGCGGGTGCTGTCGCGTCGTTACGACCGCAAGATCCGGGTGCTGGCGGTGCCGATCCTGCGGGCTACGGCGCGGACGTGAACTTGGTCCTCGACCCGGTGCTCCTCTTCAGGTTCGGCTGGGGCCCGATCGGTGCGCGGTGACGCCCTGTCTCGCTGGGCGTCACTCCACCTCTCGCAGCCAGCCGTGGCACTCGTCGGAACGGGACAAATAGCCCTTGCACGTTCGTCTGTGATGCGCTAGGAGTCATTCTGTGGACGCGGCGGCGCCCGGGCGTCGGCGTAGCGCCGCGCTCGTCATCGCGCCGCATCCGCAGGGGTGTCCCGCCCACCGGCCGAGCCGCTCGCGTCCATCGCCGGCGTGGCGAGCCGTTCCACCGTCTCCACCGGCTCGACGCGTTCCTCGCCGTCCCACGGCCCCGACACGGTCGCCGAGCCGCGCCGTTCGGAGGCCGGCCATGCGTATCCGCATCCTTCTCGCATCCATGATGGCGCTCCTCGCCTTCTCCCTGGTGTCGTGCCAGACGGGGAAGGCACCAGAGGACGTCATCCTCACGCTCGATCCGACGGCCGTGACGATGGCGCCCGAGACGAGCACCGCCTTCGAGGCGATCGTCACGGGAAGCAGCGATACCGGCGTGACGTGGAGCGTCACCTGCGGCGTCATCACCGGAACCGGAAGCACCGTCACGTACACCGCCCCCGCGAGCGAGGGCAGCTGCACCGTCACCGCGACCAGCGTCGCCGACACGAGCAAGAGCGCCTCCGCCACGGTGACGACCGAAATCGCACCCATGGTGGTGGTCACCCCTGCAGACGTCACTCTCGCACCCAACCGCACGCACGAGTTCACGGCCACGGTCTCCGGCGTCGATGACACGTCCGTGACGTGGAGTACGACCGGGGGAACGATCATCGGCTCCGGCACCACGGTGGACTACGTGGCTCCGAACATCCTGGACGCATACTCGCTGACCGCGACGAGCGTGGAAGCGCCCACGGCCCACGCGAGCGCGACGATTCGGGTCGCGGCTCACGTCGATCAGATCTGGGCCTTCCAGGAGAGCACGGATGCAGCCGAGGTCGTCATGGACGTGGCCATCGACGCGTCGGACAACGTCATCATCGCTGGATACACGTTCGGCGACCTCTTCGCGCGGAACCAGGGTAATGCCGACGCGTTCGTGGCCAAGATCGCCGCCGACGGCACGCCCCTGTGGGGCATCCAGCACGGCACCAGCACGTCCGACTCCGCGGTCGCCGTTGCGGTCGACCCCACGGGCAACGTGTTCGTCGTCGGGACGACCCACGGCAGCCTCTTCGGTCCTCACCAGGGAGCGAGCGACGCCTTCATCGCGGTGGTCGCGGCCAACGGAGCGATGGCCGGGTTCCAGTACGGGACTTCCACGAGCGACTACGGGAACGGCGTCGCGGCTGACAGTGTCGGTAACGTGTACGTCGCAGGTGCGACGTACGGAAGCCTCTTCGCTCCGAACCTGGGTCTCGACGACGCCTACATCGGCAAGTTCGCGCCGAACGGTGTTCCGATCTGGGCCCTGCAGTACGGCACGACCGGGTCGGACCGCGCTCCTGCCCTCGCGGTCGACGCGGCGGATGCCGTAGTCGTCGCCGGGACGACGAACGGGGACCTGTTCGCACCCAACTACGGGAGCGACGACGTCTTCGTCGCGAAGGCGCTGGCGGACGGGTCGCCGGCTTGGGGCTACCAGTACGGATCGGCCGATTCGGACGAACCGCTGTCGATCGCGACGGATCTCGCCGGAAACGTCCTTCTCGTCGGGCAGACCTTCGGAAACATGTTCGCGCCCGTCAACGGGATTACCGACGGCTTCGCCGTCAAGATCGGCTCGAATGGCACGCCGATGTGGGGCTACCAGTACGGAAGCTCCGGCTTCGACGCCGTCTCGTGTGTCGCCGCGGACAGCGCCGGCCAAGTCGTGCTCGCGGGCCTCACGGAGGGCGACCTCTTCGGGCCGAGCCAAGGAGGGGCCGACCTGTTCCTCGCCTCCATCGAACCGGACGGGACGGTCCTCGGTGGCGAGCAGTTTGGAACCACGAGCAACGACCTCGCGTACGGCCTCGCGTTCGACGGCCAGGACGACCTGCTGCTCGTCGGCGGAACGTACGGCGACTTCGCGGGTCCCAACCAGGGGGACGAGGACGCCTTCGTGATCAAGCTGGCGCACTGACGCCAGCACGTTGGCTGGCGCAGCGACCCGCGCAACGCCAGCGGCGGTAGGCTCTTCGGGTGCTGACCGGCCGCTACGACCGCGAGATCCTCGCCCTCGCGCTGCCCGCGCTGGGCGCGCTGGCGGCCGATCCGCTGGTGTCGCTGATCGACACCGCGTTCGTCGGTCGGCTGGGGCGGGTGCCGCTCGCGGCGCTGGGCGTGAACGTGGCGGTGTTCTCGTTCGCGTTCGTCGTGTTCAACTTCCTCGCCTACGGCACCACGCCGATGGTGGCGCGGGCGTTGGGCCGGGGCGACCGGGCGGCTGCCGGTCGCGTCGTCGCGAACGCGTTCGTGCTGGCCGCGGTCGCGGGCGTGGTCGCGCTGACGCTATTGCAGCTGCTGGCGGTCCCGATCCTGCGGGCCATGGGCGCGGACGAGGCGCTGCTGGGCCCGGCGACGGGGTACCTGCGGGTGCGGGCGCTGGCCGGCCCGGCGCTGCTGCTGATCACCGCCGCGAACGGCGCGTTCCGGGGGCATCAGGACACCCGCACGCCGCTGATCGTGACGTCGATGGTGGCGGTGGTGAATCTGGCCCTCGACCCGCTGTTCATCTTCGTGTTCGGTTGGGGCCTGATCGGTGCGGCCTGGGCGACGATGATCGCCCAGTGGGCGGGAGCCGTGACGTTCCTGGCTCTGGTCTACGGCCGCTTGCGCGGAGTCTGGCAGGTGCCGTGGAGGCTTCCGACGCTGGCGGAGCTGACGCCGTTCCTGCGGGTCGGCTGGGCGCTGCTGATCCGCACCTTCTCGCTGATCGCGGCGATGACGGCGGCGACCGCCGTGGCGACGCGGCTGGGCGTGCTCGAGGTGGCAGCCCACCAGGTCGCGGCGCAGCTCTGGATGTTCCTGGCGCTGATCGTCGACGCTCTGGCCATCGCGGCGCAGGCGCTGGTGGCCCGCTACGTGGGCGAGGGGCGCGCGGCGGACGCTCGCGCCGTGTCGGACCGGCTGCTGGTGCTGGGGCTCGGTGTCGGCGTGGCGCTGGGCGTGACGTTCTGGATCGCGCGTCCGTGGCTGGCGTCGGCGTTCAGCGACGATCCCGCCGTCGTGGCGCAGGTGCTGGCGATCTTCCCGTTCGTCGCCGCGATGCAGCCGCTGAACGCGCTGGTGTTCGTCTGGGACGGGGTGTTCATGGCCATCGAGGACTTCGCGTTCCTGGCCGTCGCGATGGTGCTGTCCGCGGCGGTCGCGGGCGCGCTGCTGGCCGGCGTGCTGCCGCTGGGCTGGGGCCTGAACGGCGTGTGGTGGGCGCTGGTGGGGCTGATGCTGGCGCGTGCCGCGACCCTCGCCTGGCGCTACCGGCCCGCCGCCGGCGTGTTCCGCGACGCCGCCTGATCCGCGGCGCGCGCCCGGCCGCGCTACCATGGCACATGGAGCGAGACGACGACGCGACGCCCGGCCCGGAGCGGATCCACCACGAACCGCCCGGCGGACGTCCCTCGACCCGGAACCAGATCTACGCGAACGCGGAGAAGTGGCGGATCGGCCGCGAGTTCCTGGAGCGCTACACCGGCACGCCGCCGGAGGGATTCCAGAAGCAGATCGTGCTGACGAACTTCGCGTACTACGCCGAGCGGTTCGAGGCGTTGGCGGGCGACGCCATAACCACGCGAGGCTCGGCGATGGGCGCGGCCCACAGCGAGCGCCTGGGCGTGTCGATCATCGACTTCTCGATCGGCAGTCCGGTCGCCGCCCTGATCATCGAGGTGCTGGCCACCGCGGAGCCCAAGGCCACGCTGTTCCTGGGCATCTGCGGCGGGCTGCACCGCTCGCTGGTGGTCGGCGACTTCGTCCTCCCCACCGCCGCGATCCGTGACGAGGGGTCGTCCAAGCACTTCATGCCGCCCCAGGTGCCGGCACTGCCGACGTTCAAGATCCAGAAGTTCGTCTCGCAGATCATCGTCGAGGACGGCCTGGACTACCGCACCGGCGTGGTGCACACCACCGACTACCGTTTCTGGGAGTTCGACGAGCGGTTCAAGGCGGCGCTGTACGAGGAGCGCGCCCTCGCGATCGACATGGAGACCGCGACGCTCTTCTCCGTCGGATTCGCGTCGAAGGTCCCGATCGGAGCGCTCTTGCTGGTCTCGGACCTGCCGCTCCGCAAGGGCGGCATGAAGACGCGCGCGTCGGCCCGCGCGGTGTTCCGCGACCACACCGACCGACACATCGAGATCGGCATCAAGGCCATGAGCGAGATCGCGGAGCGCGGGGAGCAGATCCGGCACTACCG
>CAZLQH010000017.1:0-39239 GCA_964561595.1 uncultured bacterium
GCTGCGACTCGTCCCCAAGCCGCATCACCGCACCCTTCCCGAACTGACGCTCGATCTGGAGAAGGGTGGTCTCGAGCGCCTTGCGGCGCGGATCGCTGCTCGTCTCGGCCATTCGGTCTCGCCTCCCACGCGCCCGGCTGGGCGCGGTCCATGTTCGTCAGCGGGCGTCGTGCAGGCGGCGCCTCAGGAGGTCGAGGGCCCGAAGCACGACACGGTCGCGTACCCAGGGCCCGCTGCGCTCGAGGAGGCGGACCTCGTCCGTCTCGCTCCCTTGCGCGTCGCGGACGGCGACGTCCACCGAGACGCCACCGCCCTCGTCGTCCATCGCACGAAGCTCGCCTACGGCGATCGCTGCGTCGACGGCGAAGAACGCGCGAGCTCGGCCCGCTGCCTCCGCGGCGATCGCGCCTTGGAGCGAGGCGGCCGGGGGCCCGAGCGCGTCCATCGCATCGACCTGCCATGCTACCACGGCCCCCGCCAGCGCCGAACGCCGCTCGTCGGCCGCGGAAAGGGCCGCGGCGAGGCGTCCGCCGGTGGCCCCCTCGACCACGGCCAGCCGGCGGCCGGATCGCTGCAGCGCCTCGATCACGACCGACGCCAGATCGTCGTCGTCCGCTCCCCAGACGGCGTCGCCGAGCCGTGCGGCGACCTCGATCGCGACCGGTCGCCCCAGCGTCTCGGCCGTCTCGGCGTCCGGTCCCTTGGCCGCGATCCGGACGTGCACGCCGTCCGCCCGGGCGTACGTCGCGACGCTCGGATTGGCGCCGGCCGTCAGCTCCGCCAGCAGCTCCGTGATGTGCGACTCGCCCACGCCGCCGGTCTTGAGCGTCGTGGTCCAGAGCCGTTCGCCAGGAAGCGGCAGCCTGCCGAGAAGCTCGTGCTCGACCATCCGCACCAGCTCGCGGGGCGGCCCCGGCAGGGCGGCGACGTAGCGGGTCCGGCCGCCGCGCGCGAGCCTGACCAGCCAGCCGGGCGCCGTTCCTCGTGGATTGGGCAGCGGCTCGGCGGAAGGGATGGTCCACGCCTGCTTGACGTTCGCTTCCGGCATCGATCGGTCCATCCGGGCGAAGAACGCCCGGAGCTCCCGCTCCAGGTCGGGATCGACCTGAGGCGTCTCGCCGGCGACCGCCGCGATCGCCTCGCGGGTCAGGTCGTCCTCCGTCGGTCCGAGCCCGCCGCTGGTGACCACCAGGTCGCTTCGCTCGAGGGCCGCCTCCAGAGCGTCGCGGACGCGCGCCAGATTGTCCCCGACACGCACCGACCAGTACACGTCGACGCCGCGGTCGGCCAGCGTCGCGGCCAGCCAGGCGCCGTTCGTGTCCACGATCTCGCCGAGCAGGAGCTCGGTCCCGACCGCGATGATCTCGGCGCTGCGGATCGGATCGTCCGTCGCGTGCATGGCGCACTGTACACGGGCGCGACGGTCGCAGCATTGCAGTCTGGCTCGACATCGGCCCCCTCGGAGCCGGTGCTAAGGTGGCCCATGGACGAACCCGCACGCACCCCCGTCGCCCGCGTGGAGCGCGCCCGCCCGGCGACCCTCGGCGAGCTGCGCGCGAGCTCGTGGGCCCACCACGCGGGCCGCAGCGTCAAGGACGAGCTGCGGGCCAACCTCGTCGCCCGTCTACGCGAGGGTGGCCCCGTGTTTCCCGGCATCGTCGGCTACGACGAGACCGTCGTTCCGCAGATCGTGAACGCGCTGTTGAGCCGCCACAACTTCATCCTGCTCGGCCTGCGGGGGCAGGCCAAGACGCGCATGCTGCGTCAGCTGACGAGCCTGCTCGATCCGGTGGTGCCGGTGCTGGCCGGCTCGGAGCTGAACGACGATCCGCTCGCGCCGGTCTCGCTCGAGGGCCGAGCGATCGTGGCAGACCGGGGCGACGAGGCCGAGATCGCCTGGCTGCCCCGCGAGGAGCGCTACGTCGAGAAGCTCGCGACGCCCGACGTGACGGTCGCCGACATCGTGGGCGACATCGACCCGATCAAGGCGTCGCGGCTGGGGACCCGGCTCGGGGACGAGCGAAGCGTGCACTACGGCCTGCTCCCTCGTGCCAACCGTGGCGTGTTCGCCGTCAACGAGCTTCCCGACCTGTCGGGCAAGGTACAGGTCGCGCTGTTCAACGTGATGCAGGAGGGGGACGTCCAGATCCGCGGCTACCCCGTCCGCCTTCCTTTGGACGTGCTGCTGGTGTTCAGCGCGAACCCGGAGGACTACACCGCCCGCGGCAAGATCATCACGCCGCTCAAGGACCGGATCGGGAGCGAGGTGCGCACGCACTACCAGGGAACGGTCGAGGAAGGCATGCGGGTCACGGCTCAGGAGGCCTGGACGGGACGGGACGCGGACGTGGTGGTGCCCGCCTGGGTGGCCGAGGCCGTCGAGCAGGTCGCCTTCGTCGCGCGCGAGGACGCCCGCGTCGACAAGCACTCGGGCGTGTCGCAGCGCTTGCCGATCTCGCTGCTCGAGACGGTGATCTCGAACGCCGAGCGTCGCGCCCTGCTGCACGGCGACGCGAGGCCGGTGGCGCGGATCAGCGATCTGTACCAGGCGCTCTCGGCGGTGACCGGCAAGCTGGAGCTCGAGTACGAGGGAGAGCTGAAGGGCGGCGAGGCGGTCGCCCGCGACATCGTCCGCGAGGCGATCGGGCGCACCTTCGCGGCGCACGCCGGCCCGCTCGACGTCGACGAGGTGGTGGCCTGGTTCGAGGACGACCGCGTCCTGCGACTGCCGGGCGAGGTCCCCGCGGAGCGGTGGCTGGACGAGATGGCGCAGGTGCCCGGACTGCTGGACGCGAGCGAGGCGCTCTCCGGCAGGGACGACGCGGACGAGCGCGCCGCGGCCGGCGAGTTCGTGCTCGAGGGGCTCCACGCCCGCAAGCGCATCGGCAGGAGCGAGGAGCGCGGCTACGTGGCGGCCGAGCCGGACGCGCGCGAGGCGGGTGCGGCGCGCCGCCGATGGAACTGAGGCGGACGATGGGATCCACCCGCTTCTCCCGTTACGAGGCGACGCTGGACGACCTGGACATGGCGGAGCTGATGCGCGGCATCCAGGAGCGCCTGCTCTCCTCGGGGTTCGAGCGCGACCCGTTCGCGCCCGATCCGGACGCGGGCCGCACGATGCGCGACCTCTACGAAGCGATCGCCGAGGCGCTTCTCCGGGCGGACATGATCCCGGACGACGTGCTCGCGGCGGCGTTGGAGTCGGACGACTGGCTCGACAGCGAGCTGGGCGAGATGGTGCGCGAGCTGGCCCGGCGGCTCGAGCGCGAGGGCTATCTGCGTGCCGAGGGGGGAGCGGGCGGTCCGGGCACCGAGGCCGGGGAGGGCGCAGGACAGGGCGACCCCGGACAGGGCGACCCGGACGGCGCCCGCTTCGAGCTGACGGACAAGTCGATCGACTTCCTCGGGTACCGGACGCTGCGCGACGTGCTCGGGGGTCGCGGCGGCGGCACGCTGGGCGCTCACGAGACGCGGGAACGCGTCGCGGGGATCGAGGCGGTGGGCGAGAGCCGGCCGTACGCCTTCGGGGACGCGATGAACCTCGATCTCGGAGAGACGTTCAAGTCCGCGGTGGCCCGCGGGCACGAACCCGGTCGGATCGAGCTCCTCGAGGACGATCTGCACGTCCAGCAGGCCGAGCTGCAGGCGGCGGCCGCGACGGTCGTGATGCTGGACTGCAGCCACTCGATGATCCTCTACGGCGAGGATCGGTTCACGCCCGCGAAGCAGGTGGCGCTGGCCCTCGCGCACCTGATCCGGACGCAGTACCGCGGCGACTCGCTCCGCTTCGTGCTGTTCCACGACGGGGCGGAGGAGATCCCGCTGGCCCGGCTGGCGCAGGCGCGGGTCGGCCCGTACCACACGAACACCGCGCAGGGGCTCGCCACCGCGCGGCGGCTGCTGAAGCGCGAGAGCAAGGAGATGAAGCAGATCGTGATGATCACCGACGGGAAGCCGTCGGCCATCACGCTCCCCGGTGGACGGGTGTACAAGAACGCGTACGGGCTCGACCCGATGGTGATGGGCGAGACGCTGCGCGAGGTGGCGGCGTGCCGGCGCGAGGGCATCCAGATCAACACCTTCATGCTGGCGCGCGATCCGGCGCTGATCGCGTTCGTGCAGCGGGTGAGCGCGATGACGCGCGGCAAGGCGTACTTCACGACGCCCGACACGATCGGGCGGTACGTGCTTCAGGATTTCGCGGCGCGTCGGACGCGAACGGTGAACTGACGCCCGCGCCGGCCGAGCGTCGTCGCGCTGGCCCGCCGCGGTCGCGGCCGGCGGCTCACTCCAGGCGCCGCGTCAGGGCGTCGAGCGCCTGGATCGCAGGCGTGTAGTTCGGATCGATGCTTCGCGCCGCCTTGTAGTCCTGCTCGGCGCGGGCCAGCTCGCCCGCCGCCTCCCTGAGCCGGCCGAGGCGGTAGAACGCCTCGACGTACGCGGCCGAGGGCGGGCGGACGCCGCCCGGATCGGCCCGCTCGAACACCTCGATCGCGGTCTCGAACGCTTCGACGGCCGCGTCGGTCCGACCGATGCGCGCCAGGATCCGGCCTCGGTTCAGGTGCGGCCACGGCTCCCGCTGCCCGCGCGTGGTCTCGGCCGCCGCGGCGTACGCCGCGAGCGCGGTCTCGAGGCGGCCGTCGCGCCAGGCGATCATGCCGAAGTCCATCCCGTGCTGGTAGTCGCGGCTGCGGAGGAAGGCGTTCTCGAGCGAGCGCAGGGCGCCCTCCGTGTCGCCCTCCGCGGCCCTCAGCAGCCCGTTGAGGTGGACGTAGGCGGCGGGCGGGCTGCCGACCAGAGCCAGCGCGGTGTCCAGCTCCTCTCGTGCGGTCCTCAGGTCGTCCGTCAGCCAGGCGGCGCGCGCGTAGAGGTAGTGCGCCTCGGGATCGTCGGGGCGCTGCTGGACCAGGTTCGGGCCCTCCAGCTGGGCTGCGGCGTTGTAGTAGCCGCGGGCCAGCAGGTCGCGCATCGCCGAGGCGGGATCCGGCTGGCCGGCGGCCTGCCCGGCCAGCGCCAGCGCGGCGAGGGCGAGGACCGCCGCCACGGTCGTCCAGGCCTTCGCTCGGGGCGCCCAGCGGGCGGGGGGACGGCTCATGGCGTCATGCTACCCGGCGAATCCCCGACGCGCGCGTCGCTCGCACGGTCGTCGCCGGGCGCCGTGCCGTCGCGAAGCGCCCGGTCCAGCCAGTCGAGCCCGGCCTCGGCGGAGGCCCGCAGCGATTCGCCGAGGTCGTCGCCGGGGGTCGCGGCCGTCGCCGCGAGGCGGACGAGCGCTTCCGGGTCCACGGGGACCGGCGCGGCCGCGCCGCCGCTGACCGCGAGGAACCCGGCGACCTTGGGGTCGTACGCGACGCCGACGTGGGCGACGCCGGCGCGCGCGGCCAGGATCAGGCCGTGGAGCCGAGCCGAGACGACGAGGTCGACCTCGGCGCATCGGGCCAGGGCGTCGTCGGCGGTGTCGGCGGACCGCCGCTCCACGCCCGGAAGCGACGAGACGATCGCGTCGGCGTCCTCCTCGTCCGCGCCGCTCTGGAGCGGTACGACCCCGACCGGCCGGCCCGCCGCGATCGCGTCGCGCGCGACGGCCTCCAGGCCGGCGCGTGCGCCGGCGACGTCGGCGCGTGGCACCAGCAGCACGCCGCCCACGCGGCCGAAAGCCCCGACCGGGAGGGCCAGCGCCGTGTCCGCGAAGCGCGGGGCGTCGATCCCGGCCTCGGACAGCAGCACCTGCGACGGCGCGTCGCGCACCGCGACGGGCAGCCCCGCGAGCGCCCTGACGACCGCCCGGCGGCCCCGCGGCGAGAGCGGGCCGATCGACTGTCCGAACACCACGACCCGGGCGCCGGTCGCCCGGGCGGCTCGGATCACGCCGAGGTAGTACAGCAGGCTGCGGTAGCTCGTCGCGTCCTGGAGCAGCCCGCCCCCGCCGGAGACGACGGCGTCGGCGCGCCCCAGCGCCCAGGGGAGGTCGCGCAGCCGATGCCAGGCCGGCACGCCGTGCACCGCCCGCGTCTCGGCCGGCGAGCCGCTCAGCGCGCGGACCGCGTGGCCCCGCGCCGCGAGTCCGCGCGCCAGCCCGGCGAAGATCGCCTCGTCGCCCAGGTTCCCCAGGCCCAGGTAGCCCGAGACGAGGATCCTCACGGCGCGGCGTCCAGCCAGCGGCGACCCCGCCGGACGACCAGCCGTGCGGCGACGACGGCGACGGCGCCCACGGCCGCACCCAGCGCCAGCGCGACGATCGTGCGCTCCAGCGAGATCGCCAGCGGCGTGTGGTAGTGCGAGAAGCTGTTCAGGATGCTGGCCTGCGCGATCACGCCCCCGGTCAGCAGCGGCGCGCGGATCCATTCCGGCCACGTCCGTCCCGTCAGCCCCAGCAGGCCGAGCGGGTGTCCGAACAGCTCCTTGAAGCGGGGCCTCGCGAAGGCGGAGGCCAGCGCCTCGCGCAGCTCCAGCTCCAGCTCGCTCGCGCCGATGATCGGGGTGTTGCCCCGACGGATCACGACCAGTCCGAGCGCCGCCACGCCCAGCACCGCCAGCGCCGCCGGCCCGAGGCGGATCGGACGCGACCACAGCGTGCGCAGCCAGCCGGCCGGACCGCGCTCGCGCAGCATCGCGTGCGCGAGGAAGAGAAGCGGCGGCACGACCAGCGTGGCCGCCACGCCCCGGAACGGCTCGATCCCCAGCACCGACGCGCGATCGCTGCCGACGGCCACGAGCAGGAGCGCGCCGATCAGGGTCACGCCGGTGGCGCGCAGCAGCGTCCACGGCCCACGCCGGTCGGGTCCGGAGTCGCCCGGAGCGGAGCCGCCGCGAAGCGGCCGTCCGTATCCCAGCACCGGGAAGACCAGCGCCGCGATCAGCGCCAGAGCGTCCCAGTCGAGGCCGGCGGCCAGCACGCCCAGAGCGGCGAGCGCCGCGGCGGCGAGCGCGCCCCACACGCCGGGGTAGAGCGCCGTCAGCAGGCCGAGCCCGGCCAGCACGCCGACGGCGGCGGCGGCCCGAAGCCAGCGCGAGGGCGCGTACGCCGCCAGGCTCGCCTCGTCCAGCGGCAGCGGACCGACCTCGAAGCCCGACGCCTCGAGCGCGCCGACGAGCCCTCCGACGAGCGCCTCGGTGTTGGCCAGCATGTCGCCGAGCTGCTGCTCGGTATAGGGGCGCAGGTAGAGGAGCCGGACGTTCCGCTCTTCGGCCGCGAGCAGGTACTTGTCGACGACCTCGGCGGGCGGCAGCCCCTGGTTCAGGTAGTCCTGGTTGAAGCTCAGCAGCCGGACGGTGGGGACCTTTCCGCGCAGGGCAGCGAAGCCGTCCTGCGGCGTGCCCTCGATGACCGCGGTCCAGTACCCGCGCGACGCCTCCGCCAAGCCGGAGAGGTCGTGCGGATGGCCTGCGACGTCCAGCCCGGCGTGGATCAGGTAGCGGGCCTGCGCGGGGAACGTCGCACCCACGTCGCGCAGGCCGGGGGCGTTTCGGGGGCGGTAGGCGACGTCGAAGCCGGCTTGGGCGTAGCGAGCGATGCGGGCGCGGTCCGGACCCGCGGGACGGATCTCGGCGTCGTCCCCGGACAGCGCCCACCAGTCGTGCCCGCCCAGTCCGACGGTGTCGGGGCGAGCGGGCGCCTGAGCGACCAGATCGTCGGTCGCGCCCGGCTCCAGGGCACGGATCAGGGTGGCGTGCGCGGGAACGTCGGGAGCCGGCAGGCCGGACGCGACCGCCTGGGCGATCGCGTCGGCGCCGGTGACCATCGCTGCGCGCCCGTCGGCCGCCAGGCTCCGGGGCGTCTGCTCGTAGATCGCGATCCCGGGCAGCCCCAGCGACCGGTAGTGGAGCGCAAGCTCGAACGGATCACGGCTCAGGGTGCGTGCCTGCGTCTCGAGGGCGTCCGCGTCCATCACGATCGCGACGCGCCGCGTGTCGCCCTCGGCGCGATGCCGCTGCCAGGTCAGCAGCGCGGCCGGCAGCAGCGACACCGCGACCAGCCACCACAGCACGCGCCGGACGCCGTCAGGCACGGGCGCCGCCCGTGAGGCCGTCGGTGGTGTCAGGCCTGCGCACCGCGCGCTCGACGAAGCTCGAGATCACCGCCAGCGCGACGTGGTTGCGGCCCCCCTCGGGAACGATGAGATCGGCGTGCTGCTTCGTGGGCTCGACGAACAGGTCGTGCATCGGCTTGACGGTGCGCCGATACTGCGCGATGACGCTGGCCGCGCTGCGTCCGCGCTCGGCGACGTCACGCTCGAGGCGCCGGATGAAGCGCTCGTCGGGCGGCGCGTCGACGAACACCTTGAGCGTCATGCGCTCCCGCAACAGCGACTCGTGCAGCACCAGGATCCCCTCGACCACGAGCACGGCCCGCGCCTCGACGCGGACCGTCTCGCTCGAGCGCTCGTGCTGCGCGAAGTCGTACACGGGCCGCTCGATGGCGAGCCCGTCGCGGAGCGCGTCGATCTGCGCGACGAGGAGCTCGGTGTCGAACGCGCTGGGCTCGTCGTAGTTCGTCAGCGCCCGCGCTTCGAACGGCAGGTCGGGCTGCGAGCGGTAGTAGGCGTCCTGAGGAAGGATCGCGACCCGCCCGGCCGCCGCGCGCACGATCGCTTCGGCCACGGTGGTCTTGCCCGAGCCGGTGCCGCCGGCCAGGCCGATGACCAGGGGTCCGCTCGCCGAGAGCCCGTCGCTCACGGCCGCTCTGGGGTCGCGGCTTCGGGATTCCGGAGCGCGCCCGGCGAGGCGTCGGCGGGCGCTGCCCCCGCCTCGGCGCGGCGCGCGGCGGCCGCGATGAACCCTCGGAACGGCGGGCTGGGTCGCATCAGGCGCGAGGTGAACTCGGGGTGCGACTGCAGGCCGACGAAGAACGGATGGCCCTCGAGCTCGATCGCCTCGACGAGACCGGCGCCGCGTCCCGCCATGCCGGGGGTCACGCCGGAGACGATCATGCCCGCCTCGACCAGGCGCTCGACGTAGGCCGGGGCGACCTCGTAGCGGTGACGGTGCCGCTCGCGCACGATGCGATCCGCGCCCGGCCGGTACAGCGACGCGAGGACCGTCCCCGGCTCGAGCCGCATCGGCCAGCTGCCCAGCCGCATCGTCCCGCCCATACCGTCGACGTCGAGCTGCTCGGGCATGAGATCGATCACCGGGTGGGGCGTATAGGGGTCGAACTCGGTCGAGTTGGCGGCCTCGAGTCCCGCGACGTTGCGCGCGAACTCGATCACGGCGATCTGCATGCCCAGGCAGATACCGAGGTACGGCACGCCACGCTCGCGCGCGATGCGGGCGGACCGGACCTTGCCCTCGATGCCGCGCACCCCGAAGCCGCCGGGGACCAGGATCCCGTCGTACGTCTCGAGAAAGCCCAGGTCGCCTTCGGCGACCTCCTCGGCAGAGACCCATTCGACCTCCACGGCGACGTCGTTCGCGATGCCGGCGTGCTTCAGCGCCTCGTTGAGCGACAGGTACGCGTCGGGCATCGCGACGTACTTCCCGACCACGGCGATGCGGGTCCGGCCGGCGGGCTTGCGAAGCACGCGGACCGCCTCCTGCCAGACGTGGAGCTCGGGCAGCACCTTGTCGAGCCGCAGCGCGCGCTCGGTGAAGCGGCCGATGCCTTGCTGCTCGAGCATCTCGGGCACGGCGTAGACGTGGTCGGCGTTGTAGGCGTTGAACACGTCGCGCGCCTCGACGTTGGAGAACAGCGCGATCTTGCGGCGGGCCTCGTCTGGAACCGGGCGCTCGCTGCGGACGATGAGCGCGTCGGGCTGGATGCCGACGCCGCGCAGGGTGGCGACGGAGTGCTGCGTCGGCTTCGTCTTGAACTCCTCGCTGGTTCCGAGGTAGGGGAGCAGGGTGACGTGCAGGTAGAGGGTCTGGTCGCGGCCTTCCTCGAAGCGCATCTGCCGGATCGCCTCGAGAAACGGCAGCGACTCGATGTCGCCGACGGTCCCGCCCACCTCGACCAGCACGAGCTCCGCGCCGGCCTCCTCGCCGGCGGCGCGGATCCGCTTCTTGATCTCGTCGGTGACGTGCGGGATGACCTGGACGGTCTGCGAGAGGTACTCGCCGCGCCGCTCGCGCTCGATCACGGTCTGGTAGACCTGGCCGGTCGTGACGTTGTTGCCGCGGCCGAGGTCGGTGTCCAGGAAGCGCTCGTACGTCCCGATGTCCAGGTCGGTCTCGGCGCCGTCGTCGGTGACGAACACCTCGCCGTGCTCGTACGGCCGCATCGTGCCGGCGTCGACGTTGATGTACGGGTCGATCTTGACCGCCGTCACGCGGTAGCCCCGAGCACGCAGCAGCGCTCCCAGGCTCGAGGTGGAGATGCCTTTGCCGAGGCTCGAAACCACCCCGCCCGTGATGAAGATGTACTTGGTCACCATGCCCTCACCTTCTCCGGGACCGCATGCTACCACCGGTCGTCGCGGCGGCGACCGACGACGCCGACCGCGAGGCCGCGCGCCCCGGCCTCGGCCGCGACGCCGTGGTACCTTGCGCCGCGTGAAGCGAGGAATGCACGCCGCAGCCGGGGGACCGGCCGGTGCCTCCACGGCGCCCGGCGGCGGCCGTCGCGGGATCCCGTTCGTCATGACGGGCGCCTCGGGCGTGGGCAAGGACACCATCCGACGCGAGGCGGTGCCGGCGCTGGGCGATCTGTTCTACTCCGTCTCCGCCACCACCCGTGGCCAGCGGCCCGGCGAGGAGCACGGCGTCCAGTACTACTTCCTGACGCCGCAGCGGTTCGAGTCGATGCTCCGCGACGACGGCCTGCTCGAATGGGCCGACTACGTCGGCGACTACTACGGCACGCCGCGCGCCCCGGTGGAGGCCGCCCTGGCGGCGGGTCGCGACGTGCTGCTCGAGCTGGAGCTGGCCGGCGCGCGTCAGCTCAAGCGCGCGCTTCCCGAGGCGGTGATGATCTTCATCGCGCCGCCCTCGCTGGCCGAGCTCGAGCGCCGCTTGCGCGGCCGCGGCACCGACGACGAGGCGAAGATCCAGAAGCGGCTTGCCCGGGCGCGCGAGGAGATCCGCGCCGTCCGCGAGTTCGACTACGTGGTGGTGAACGACGAGCTCGGGCGCGCCGTGCACGAGTTCCAGGCGGTCGTGCGGGCCGAGCGGGTTCGTGCCACGCGGCTTCGCGACGAGGACGTGCGCGCGTTCCTGCGCGAATCCTGAGGGGCCGCAGGGGTCCGGGCCCGACCGACGACGCCGACCGGCGCGCGCGGCGACGGTCGGCCGGCGACGGTGCGGTACGATGCATCGCACGAGGCGCGGGGCGCCGCCGGCGGACGCGCAGCTCGCGCGTGCTCGCCCGGTCCCGCCTCCCGTTTCCCTAAGGAGGATCCATGGCCCAGGAAGGCTACGACCGACTGCTGTCCCTGACCGATTCGCGCTACCGCCTCTCGATCGTCGTCGCGAGGCGCGCCGCGCAGCTCAAGAGCGGCGTGCCGCCGCTGCTCGACGCCGACGAGATGCCCGCCGCGAAGACCAACACCGTCTCCGTCGCGATGGCGGAGCTCCGTACGGGCAAGGGGATCGTGTGGGGCGAGGAGCTTCCCACCGACGTCTCCCTGCGCGAGGCGCGGGCGCGGCAGCGCCGCGAAGAGCGAGCCGAAGAGCTCTGAGATGACCCGTCCCCGCCGCGTGGTGGTGGGCGTGACCGGCGGCGTCGCCGCGATCAAGGCGCCGTTGCTGGTCCGGCGGCTGCAAGATGCCGGGGCGGAGGTGCGCGTGGCCGTGAGCCGCGACGCGCTCCGCTTCGTGACGCCGCTGGCGCTGGCCACGGCGTCGGGAAGCGAGATCCTGGACCGGGACGCCTGGTTCCGTCCCGACGGCGAGGCGCGCCATCTGAGCTGGGCGCGCTGGGCGGACGCGATGCTGGTCGCCCCCGCGAGCGCCGACGCGCTCGCAGCAGCGGCGGCGGGACGCGCGGACGATCCGGTGTCGGCGCTGGCGCTGTCGATGAAGCGCGTGCTGTACGCCCCGGCGATGAACGCCGCGATGTGGAGCGCGCCGGCCGTCCGCCGTAACGTCGATCGGCTGCGCGACGACGGTCACGAGGTGCTCGTGCCGGCGTCCGGTCGCCTGGGCGCGGTGGACGAGGGGTCGGGCGTGGGACGGCTGCCGGACGAGGCGTCGCTGGTCGCGGCGGTGATGCGCGATCCCCGGCCTCGGGATCTGGTCGGTCGCCGCGTGCTGGTGACGGCCGGCCCGACGCGCGAGTGGCTCGATCCCGTGCGCTTCCTGAGCAACCCTTCCTCGGGCCGCATGGGGGTCGCCGTGGCCGAGGCGGCGCGCGACCGGGGCGCGGAGGTCACGCTGGTGCACGGCCCGATGGCGGTCGCCGCGCCGCACGGCGTACGCGCGGTGGCGGTCGAGACGGCGCGTGAGATGGCCGAAGCGGTCGAGGCGCCGTTCGACGCGTGCGACCTCCTCGTGATGAGCGCGGCGGTCGCCGATTGGCGCCCGTCGGAGCCGGCGGACCAGAAGGTGCCCAAGGCGGGCGAGACGTCGTCGCTGAACCTCGTCAGGACGCCCGACGTGCTGGCCGCGCTGGCGAAGCGGCGCACGCGCCAGACGATGATCGGCTTCGCGATGGAGACCGATCAGGGGGTCGAGCGGGCGGCCGACAAGGCGCGCCGGAAGGGGCTGGCGTTCATCGCGCTGAACTACCCGCGGCGCGAGGGGAGCGGGTTCGGCGGCGATCTGAACGAGGTGACGCTGGTGCGGCCGGACGGGACGTCGGACGCCCTTCCGCGCCTGTCCAAGCGCGAGACGGCGGAGCGGATCCTCGACCACGCCGTGCACGAGCTGGGGGCCTGAGCGCCCGCTTCGTGTCGGAACCCCTGGCGCGATCGCGACGTGACGTATACCGTATAAATATGCCGAGTAAAGAGTACCGCCAGCGCCTGATCGAGGAGCTCGTCGAGAACGAGTTCATCTCGACGCAAGCCGAGATCGCCGAGCACCTCGCCAAGCGAGGCATCAAGGTCACGCAGGCCACGATCAGCCGCGACGTGAACGAGCTGCGTCTGGTGCGGCTGCCGGCAGGGAACGGTCAGCATCGCTACCGCTCGACCCCGCTCGCCGCCCAGGAGGACGTCGTCGGCGAGCTGGCGCAGCGGTTCCGCCTGTTCGTGCGCGACCTGGACCGCGGCGACAACCTGCTCGTGATCGACACCGACGAGGGGCACGCCAGCGGAATCGCCTACGTGATCGACAAGCTGGACCGCGAGGAGGTGGTCGGCACGCTCGCCGGGCAGAACACGATCCTCGTGATCTGCCGTAGCGTCGACGCTGCCCAGCGCATGATGGACGATTTCGAGGACCTGTTGGCCTGAGCGCCACGGTTCCGGCCTCCGGCGCTCCTCCGGGCGACTCCGCCCGGGCGCCCAGAGTCCTCATCCGGGGCGTGCTAGCGTCCCAGGCGGAGGTTTTCATGCGCCTGCTCAGGACTGTTCTCGTCGCCCTCGCGCTCGCCGGGGCGGCCCATGCCCAGACGGTGGTCGTCCACCCGTTCCTCGGCGAAGGGTCGGTCCTCGGAGCCGTCGTCGCCGACCGGATCGCCGAGGCGCTCGAGTCGAGCGCCGACCTGGTCGTCGGGCCGGCCGCCGCCCCGGCGCTCGTGCCCCCGTTCTCCTACGCCGACGGCTACGTCGGCCCGTTGGCCCTGCTCGAAGAGGGCGGGATGGCACGCTTGCACGGCGCCATGCTGTTGCGTGCCGGCAGCGGCGCCGATCTGGCCGTGTCGGGCCGCGTGACGACCGACAGCGACGGGCTTCGTCTCGACCTCGTGGCGGCAGCGGCCGACGGCACTACGACCCGGACCACGTTGCGGGCGCCGGAGGACGATCCCGCCGAGCTGGCCCGCCGGGCCGCGGCGCTCCTGAGCGCGCGCCTGGACCTGCCGCCGCCGCCGCGTCCGGAGCCGATCGACATGGCCGGCGACGACGACGCGCTGGGCCGGGCGGTGACGCTTCTGGCCGGCGGCTTCGCGGCCGAGGTGGACGAGCTGATCGCGCGCGCCGAGGAGGCCGGCGCCGTCTCGCCGCGGCTCGGAGAGCTCGCCTCGGTGCTCGACGACGTGCGGGCAGGTCGCCCGGCGCCGGCCAGACCGGCCCTGGCGGCCACGCTGGCGCTGACGGTGCTCGAGGACGGCGAGCGCACGATGGCGTACCTCGAGGGTCTCGCCGGGGCGGGCATGCCTGCCGCCGACGCCTGGATCGGCGCCGTCGCGGCCGACGGCGGCGATCTTGCGCGTGCCGACGACGCCTACGCGCGTGCCGCGAGCGCCTACCCGTACGGCGCGGCGACGCTGGCCTCGTACGAGCTCGCGCGCGATCGCCGGGGAGCGAGCGACGAGCTCGACGCGCTGGCTGCGTCGGACGACCCGGCCGTGCTCGTGGTCGTCGCGCTGCTGGCCGACGTGAGGGCCGACCCGACGCTCGAGCGCGCCGCGCTGCAGGGGCTCACGCGCGCCGCGCCGACGTTCGCGTGGCCGTTCGAGCGGCTCAGCTACCTGGCGTTCGACGCCGACGACGGACTCGCGGCTGCGCGCGCGCTGGCCGTGGCGGTCGACCTCCAGCCGGACAACGACCTGTACTGGACGAACCTCGGCTGGGCCTGGTACCTGCTGGGCTTCTGGGATCGCAGCGAAGCGGCCAGCGAGCGGGCGTTGGAGCTGCGTCCGGGCGCGACCATCGCGGCGTACAACCTGGGACTGGTGCGCGCCCGGTTCGGCCGTCTGGACGAGGCGATGCCCCCCTACGAGCGTGCGCTGAGCGCCGACCCCGAGGTGGACGACGAGGCGCTCGCGGACGTCGAGAACGCGATCGTTCAGCGTCCCGAGGAGCCTGCGCTGCACTACGTTCTGGCGAGGCTGTACGAGACCGAGGGACGCCGTGACGACGCGGCCGACGCCTACCGGACGTTCCTCGAGCTGGGCGGCTTCGGCGCGCCGTACGACGCTGCCGCGGAGCGACGGCTCGCGGTGCTCACCGCGCCTCCGCCCCCGCTCGAGATCGGCGGCGACCGGCTGGAGCTCGTCCTCGGCGGCGAGCCGATCGAGCCGCCGCTGCAGCCCGGAGATCCGATCGGGCTGCGGTTCGAGGCGCTGACTCCGGGCGAGGCGCTGCCGCTTCGTCTCGGCGTCAGCGCCACGCTCGAGGACCCGGACGGCGACGTCGTCGCGCAGAACGAGGTGACGGTGGACGTCCCCGCCGACGCGATCGGGTACGTGATCGAAGAGGCCCGCCTGGAGCTGCCGACCGACTTGGGGCCGGGCACCTACCGTGTCACGGTGACGGTGCGGGGCGACGGCGACACCCGGGCGAGCGTGGTCCGCGAGGCGGAGGTGGCCGGCGAGCCCGAGCCGCTGCGTCGCCTGATCGGTCGGAACGTCGTGCTCACGTCGCTCGCGTCGGGTCGGCCGCTGTACGGCGCCGCGGACGCCGATCGCGAGGACGCCGTCGTCTCGAGGCTCGTCGACGAGCTCCGCGCCGCGGCGACCGCGGCGGAGGAGACGCTGCCGACCGTCGAGAGCGGACGGTTCGCCGGGCTCACCGGCGCCGAGCTGTTCGAGCGGAGCGACGTCAGCGACGTGCGCGACTTCCTGAGCTTCCTCGCGGGCGAGGGGACGACCGACGTGCGCGCCACGTTCGTCGACGTCTACGCCCAGTGGGCGCTGCAGGGCGCGCCGACCCCCTGACCGGACGGGACGCGCTGACCGGACGGGACGCCCTGATCGGACGGGGGACGCGCGGCGGCGCGTCCCCCGTCCGATCCTACGGGCCGATGCGCTCCGCCCGCGCTCAGCGCTCGTGCGGAGCGACCACGCCCCACGCCGCGGCGGGATCGTCGGGCAGTGGGACGTGGTCCTCGCCCTCGAGCGCCTCGGCGAGGCTCGCCTTCAGCGCCTCGATCCCCGCGCCGGACCGAGCCGACACCGACCGCGCCCCGTAGCGCATCTCGAGGTCCTCCCGGATCGTCTCGTCCATCGCGTCGGCCTTGTTGATCACGACCTGTCGCGGGGGCGTCAGCTCGAGCCGGTCGAGGATGCGTTCCACCGCCGCCACACGGTCGGGAGCGCCCGGAGCGGCTCCGTCGACGACGTGGAGCAGCAGGTCGGCATCGTCGAGCTCCTCGAGCGTCGCGCGGAACGCGTCGACCAGCTCGTCCGGGAGGTCGCGGATGAAGCCGACCGTATCGGTGTAGACCACCTTGCCGCCCCATGAGCCCAGCGCAGGCAGCCAGCCCTCGCGCGAGGTGGGGCGGAGCGTCGCGAACAACGCGTCGCGACTGAGCGCGTCGGACTTCGCCAGCACGTTGAACAGCGTGGACTTGCCCGCGTTCGTATAGCCGACCAGCGCCACGACCGGCGTGCTCGCGGCAGTCCGGTTCTTGCGGGTCCGCTCGCGGCGCGCGCTGATGCGATCGACCTCGCTCTCGAGCGCGGTGATGCGGTCGCGGATCCGGCGCCGATCGACCTCGAGCTTCGTCTCGCCCGGTCCGCGCGTCCCGATGCCCCCGCCCAGCCTGCTGAAGGCGGCGCCGCGGCCCGACAGGCGCGGGAGCTGGTAGTGGAGCTGCGCCAGCTCGACCTGCACCTGCGCTTCACGGCCCCGCGCGTTCTGCGCGAAGATGTCGAGGATCACCTGGGTCCTGTCCAGGATCTTCAGACGCGTCGCCTGCTCGATCTCGCGCGCTTGGGCGGGCGAGAGCTCGCGGTCGAACACCAGCAGGTCGGCGTCCTCGTGGTACGCGAGCGAGACGAGCTCGCTCAGCTTGCCGCGGCCCACCAGCGTCCTCCGGTCCAGGCGCGAGCGTTGCTGCATCTCGGCCTTCGCGACGGTCGCCCCGGCCGAGCGGACCAGCTCGCCGAGCTCCTGCAGACGCGCCTGCGCCTCGATCGTTTCGCCGGTGTCGAGGCCGATCAGGACGGCTCGTTCGGCGGACGAGCGAGACACCTCGCGCGACCGCTCGCTGCGGGCCATCTCCTCCTCGATCGCGCGCACCCGTGCCAGCAGATCGTGCTGCTCCAGCGTGCGCACGTCCGCCGGGGGATCGATCAGCCAATCCTCCTCTTCGCTGGTGGGAGGCGCGACCAACGCGAGGTGCGCTGGGCCGAGCTCGGGGCCGGACGGGCCCGCGAACGCCTCGATCGCCACGACCGCGTCGAGCCGTCCCAGGAAGAGCGTCGTCAGATCGGCGCCGGACAGCTCGCCGCCGCCGGGATGGACGTGAACCAGGCGAAGCCCGCGCAGGCGCGACTCGGCCTCGCCGGCACGCGGCGGGACCGGCGTGTCTTCGGCGTCGGCGACGGCCACCGTGACAACACGCCCACGCCTGTCCACCAGGACCGAGACGGGGGCGTTGATCTCCAGCGCGAGGGTCGCGATCGCCCGCGCCAGGTCGCCGCTGGTGGCGGCTTCGGGCGGGACGCGACGCCGGTACAGGTTGCCGAGGCGCTTGATCTGGTTCTTCTTCAGGCCGGACAGGGATCCGTGGACCTTGTCGATCGATGTCTCCTTCCGCGCCCGACGCTCCGTCTGCGCTGGCGGGTCCCGGATTCGGGAAGCCTCGCCTCCGTGCGGAGGATCGCTTCGGACGCACCGGAATCGTACCGCGGAGGCGGCGCGAGGACCGTCGGTCGCGGCACGCCGGCGCCTGCAGGCGTGCTAGCCTCCGGCCGATGCGCGATGGTTCCCACCGCACCGTGGTCCCGCTGGCCGTGATCGTGACGTTCCTCGCGCTGCTCGCATGGACGCCCGCCTCGGCGCAGTCGGCGACGGAGACGACGGCGGGCGTGCTGGTGGCGCTCCCGGGCGCCCCGCAGCCGTGGGTGAGGGCCGAGGAGCTCGGCCGCGTGGTGGGCGCCGAGGTCTTCGCGGACGCGTCCGTCCTGGTGCTCCGCACCGAGCGTGCCGTGCTCACGCTGTTCGACGGCTCGGCCGACGGGACGTTGGCAGGGGAGCGAGCGGGAGAGACGGCCCTGTCGGTTCCGGCCGAGCGTCGCGCGGACGGATGGTGGCTGCCGCTCGACGCCGGGGCGCCGTTCGGGCTGATCCGCACCGGACCGCGGACCCTCCACGACGCTCAGGGTCGCGCGTGGACGCTGGACGTGCGGCCTCCCGTACGAACGGTCGGCGACGACCCGAGGGCAACCCTCCTGCAACCGGCGCCGGGCGTCGTCGCGGTCGAGATCGTGTCCGAGCCCGGCGCGGACGGTGTCGCCGACCGCGCCATCTGGCTGACCGACCTGGCGCTCGTGCCGTTGCTGGCGCCCGACCTTCGGGCCGTGGTGGACGACGCGCTGGCGGACGCCGGCGCATCGCGCGCGCTGCTGATCGTGGGGACGTCGCGTACGGCGGGCGCGGCGCTCGAGGGGATCGCGCTGATGGACGGCGACCGCGAGCTGCTCGCGAAGGGAGCCCGGCACGAGACGCTGGCCGGCGATGCCGATGCGGTCGCCCCCGACGCACCGTGGATCGCCCTCGCCTGGCTGCCCGCGGGGACGCGCCTCGACCTGCCGCTGACGATCGTCTGGCAGGGAGCGGCGGTCGAGGTCACGTTCCGCAAGTGAGCGCCTGCGGCGGTAGACTCGCCGGCATGGACATCGTGATCGCATCCGCCGCGCGCACCGCCATCGGCGCGTTCCAAGGCGCGCTCGCCCCCCTTCCGGCGCCCAAGCTCGGGGCCGCCGCGATCCGGGGCGCCGTCGAGCGAGCCGGGATCGCGGCGACCGACGTGGATCTCGTGCTGATGGGCAACGTCCTCTCGGCCGGGCAGGGTCAGGCGCCCGCGCGGCAGGCCGCCATCCATGCCGGCCTGCCGGTGTCGACGCCGACGGTGACGCTCAACAAGATGTGCGGCAGCGGCCTGGAGACGATCGTTCAGGCGGCGCGGGCGATCGCCGTGGGCGACGCCCGGATCGTCGTGGCGGGGGGCATGGAGTCGATGAGCAACGCGCCGTACCTCGTTCCCGGTGCCCGGGGAGGGCTCCGCCTGGGGGACGGGAAGCTGGTCGACTCGCTGGTGCACGACGGCCTGTGGGACGCCTACGAGGACGTCCACATGGGCAGCTGCGCCGAGCTGTGCGCCCGCGAGCACGCCTTCGACCGCGCCGCTCAGGACGCGTTCGCCGAGCGCTCCTACCGGCGCGCGCAGGAGGCGACCCGCAGCGGCGCGGCGGCGCACGAGATCGTCCCGGTCGAGGTTCCGGGCCGCAAGGGCGCGGTGACGGTCGTCGCCGAGGACGAGGGGCCGTGGGCCGTCAAGTTCGACCGCATCGCGGGGCTCCGGCCCGCGTTCGAGAAGGACGGCACCGTGACGGCGGCGAACGCCTCGACGATCAACGACGGCGCGGCGGCGGTCGTCGTCACGTCGCGCGACGAGGCCGAGCGCCGCGGGATGCCGGTCCTGGCGAGCCTGTCGGGCTGGAGCTCGCACGCGCAGGAGCCCGCCTGGTTCACGACCGCGCCGCTGGGCGCCCTTCGCACGTTGTTCGACCGGCTCGGCTGGGCGCCCGACGAGGTCGACCGGTACGAGATCAACGAGGCGTTCTCGGTCGTGACGATGGCCGCGATGAAGACGTTCGACCTGCCCGCGGACAGGGTGGACGTGCTGGGCGGCGCCGTAGCGCTCGGACACCCGATCGGAGCGTCGGGGACCCGGATCGTCGTGACGCTGCTCAACGCGCTGCGGCTGTCCGGCGGTCGCCGCGGCGTCGCGGCGATCTGCATCGGCGGGGGCGAGGCGCTGGCCCTGGGCCTCGAAGCCGAGGAGCCCGGCTGAACGGTCGTCCCGTGGGCGCGCACGTCGCTGGCTGGCCGCTCCTCCGTAGGCGGCGTCAGGTGGTGACGTCGTCGTCTTCGCCGGCGGGCATCCGTCCGCGCTGGATCGCCTCGGCGACGACGGGGGGAAGGCCCCACGCGATGATGTCGAACGCGACCGCGGCGACGTCGTACTCGACCTTGTCCATGCGCACGTCGATGCCGCTCTCGTCGATCCGCAGCAGCGCGTAGTCGGCTCCGGGCTCGCCGTTCAGGGAGAGGCCGACCGAGCCCGGGTTCACCGCGACGCGGTCGTCGATGCGGCGCTGATACGGCACGTGCGTGCCTCCGCTGGCCAGGATGGAACAGCGGTGCCGGTCGAGCAGCCGCGCGAGCTGCTGCGGATCGCGGTGGAGGTCGGTCCGGTCGCCCGGATCCTCGGCCGTGCCGTGGAACGCCCGCAGCCGTCCGGCGGGCGTCGCCAGCCGCCGCTGCACGGGCAGCTCGCGCAGCCAGGCGACGTGCTGCGGCTCGAGCACCTCCCGCGTCCACTCGAGCGTCGCGTCGCCCACGCCCTTGCGGGGGACCGCGGTGCGGGCGAAGTCGAACGCGATGCGCTCGTCGGCCGCCCCGAGGGTGCACAGCACCCTCTCCTCCCGGATCCGCTCGATCGTCTCGTTCGGCGCCGGCCCGTACCCGACCAGATCGCCGAGGCACACGACCTGCTCCGCGCCGGCTCTGCGCATCGCCTCGAGCGCGGCGTCCAGCGCGATCAGGTTGGCGTGCACGTCGCTGATCAGGCCGAGAACCACGAGGCTCCGCTCAGCGGCTCGGCGCCAGCGGCGCCTGCTCGTCGGTGAGGAACGCCGTCAACAGCGCGATCGTCGCCTCGGCGTCGCGCTTCGCGACCATCTCGGTCACCGTGTGGACGTAGCGCGACGGCGTCGACAACGTCACGCTGGGCACGCCGTCGCGGCTCCGTTGGATGGCGCCGGCGTCGGTGCCGCCCCGGGGGAGCACCTCGAACTGGTGCGGGATCCCCTCGCGCTCGGCCAGCTCCGCCATCCGGTCGACGAGCCAGCCGTGCGAGACGGTGGAGCTGTCCGAGACCTTGATGCCGACGCCCTGACCCAGGCGCGTGACCGCCTCGTGGGCGGGCGTCCCGGGCGTGTCGACGGCCAGCGTCGTGTCGAGCGCGATCCCGACGTCGGGCGCCAGTCCGTACGCCCCCGTGGTGGCGCCGCGCAGGCCGACCTCCTCCTGCACGCTGAAGACGGCCTGGATCCGGCAGGCGGGCTCGCGCACGCGCCGGAGCGTCTCGATCAGCACCCAGCAGCCGCTGCGGTCGTCGAGCGCCTTTCCGACGACGACCGGACCGAGGTCCTGGAACGGCTGCGCCAGGGTCACCATGTCGCCGATCCGCACCTCGCGCTTCACCGTCTCGGCGTCCAGCCCCAGGTCGACCGCGAAGTCGGCCATCTCGGGGATCTTCTTCTTCTCTTCTTCCGAGGCGATGTGGACCGGCTTGGCGGCGGGGTGGAGAACGCCGATGCGCGGCTCGCCGGCCCGGGCATGGACCAGCACCTGACGGGCGAACAGGTTGCGTCGGTCGAAGCCCCCGAGGTTGTGCACCCGCAGGAAGCCGTCGTCGCCGACGTGCCGCACGACGAAGCCGATCTCGTCCATGTGCGCCGAGACCATCACCTTCGGGGCGCCCTCGAGGCCGGCGCTCTCGGCGATGAGGTTGCCCATCGCGTCCACGCGGACGTCGAGGTCCAGGCCCGCGAGCGCGTCCTTGATGCGCTCGCGCACCAGATCCTCGCGCCCGGGGATGCCCGGCGTCTCGGACAGCTTCCTCAGCAGGTCGTAGTCGAAGTCCATGCCGGAAGCGTACCACCCGGTCGCGCGCCGCCTTCGCGCGGGCCGCCCGCCGCGGCGCGAGCGGTCCGCCTCAGCGAATCGCCTCAGCGGATCGCCTCGGCGCTCCACCAGCGCTGGACCTCCTCCAGCACCGCTCCGGCGCACTCCTCCTGCGGGACGTGACCACAGCCTTGCAGCTCGACCAGCGTGGCCGAGGGCAGCTCGCCCGCCAGCCGGCGTGTCTGATCGGGCGGAACGATCTCGTCCTGAAGCCCGGTCACGACCAGCACCGGGATCCGCAGCTCGTCCAGGCGCGCGGCCACGTCGGGCTCTCGGCTCGCCTTGACCAGCTCCCACAGCGCCCGGTCCCAGTCGTCGACACGCGTGGCGCGCCGGTAGGCGTCGAGCACGTCCCGATCGAGCCGACCGGGATCGGCGTACGACGAGCGGAGCAGGCTCTCGCCCGGCTCGCCGCCGAGCTGGCGCATCAGGAGCGGCCCGATGCGCTCGAGCTGCGGCGTGCGGAGCGCCCAGCGCGACCAGGCGGGAGCACCGCCGCCGCGATACACCGCGGGCGCGATCAGGACCAGGCCGGCGACGCGCTCCGGGTGCTCCAGCGCGGCGCTCGCCGCGATCGCCCCGCCCGCCGAGTGGCCGATCAGCACCGCACGGTCGATGCCTGCAGCGTCCAGCGCCAGCCGCACGTGCTCCACCTGGGCCTCGGGCGCGTACGGGTTCTCGCCCGGCCAGGTCAACGCCCGCTCGGTCAGGCCGAACGCGGGCCGGTCCCACGCCACCGTCCGGACCCGGTCGGCCAAGCTCGCCTGCAACGGCGCGAAGCTCTCGAGGTTCGATCCGAAGCCGTGGAGGAACGCCGCGCCGGGAGCCGGCGCGTCTGCCGGACCGACGATCCGGGCGTGCAGACGCAGCGCGCCGGCGTCGATCCAGTCGGCGTCCGCCTCGGCCAGCTCGGCTGCGGGGCGCGTCCCCTCGAGGGGCGGCACGGGCCAGAGAAGCGGGAGCGCCAGGATCGCGGCGGCGAGGGATCCGAGCACGATGAGCGTGAAACGGATGCGGAACGGCATGAAGCCATTGGACCACGGGCCGAGAGGTGCTAGCGTGGCGCGCATGCGACCCGTCGCGACCTTCTCGATCGTCGCCCGCGATCCCGATACCGGGGACCTGGGCGTCGCCACCGCCAGCAAGTTCCTCGCCGTCGGCGCCGTCGTCCCCCACGCCGTGGCCGGCGTCGCGGCCGTCGCCACCCAGTCGTACGCGAACACCTCGTACGGCCCGCGTGCGGTGGCCGCGCTTCGCGCCGGCGTTCCCCTGGAGCTGGTCCATCGCGCGTTCGCCCAGAGCGACGATCAGCACGCCTCGCGTCAGTACGGCATGGTCGACGCCTCCGGTGCGGCCGTGACGTTCACCGGCGACGCCTGCCATCCCTGGGCCGGCGGACGCGCCGGCGACGGCTGGGCCGCGCAGGGGAACCTGCTGACCGGTCCCGAGGTCGTCGACGAGCTCGTGCGCGCCTTCCTGGACACCACCGGCGCGCTTCCAGAACGACTCGTCGCGGCGCTCCGCGCCGGCGACGCGGCGGGCGGCGACGCCCGCGGCCGTCAGGCGGCCGCGTTGCTGGTGGTCCGGGAGGGTGCGGGCTACGGAGGTCACGACGACCGGCTCGTCGACCTCCGGGTCGACGACCACGAAGCTCCGGTGCAGCGCCTCGCGGAGCTCCTCCGCATGCACCGGCTCTACTTCGCGCCGCCCGAGGAGGACGATCTGCTGCCGATCGAGGGCGAGGTCGAGGCGAGGGCGCTGGCCGCTCTGATTCGTGCGGGCAGGCTGCCCGAGGGGCACGCGCACTGGGACGACGCGGCGGACGCCGCGTTGCGGGCGTGGGCGGGCCGCGACAACCTCGAGGAGCGGATGGTCAGCGGCCGGCGGATCGACCGTCAGGTGCTCGCGCACCTCGCGCCCGACGAGGACTGAGTCGGGCTCAGCGGCCCTCGAACTCCGGATCGCGCTTCTCGAGGAAGGAGCGGACCCCTTCGGCGCGATCCTCGGTCGTGACGACCAGGCCGAACAGATCGGCCTCGACCTCGAGCCCCTGGGGGAGGGTTCCGTCCATGCCGCGCACGACGGCCTCCTTCGCCAGCCCCAGCGCCACCGGCGCGCTGCGCAGCATGCCGCGCGCCAGCTCGGCGGCCTGCTCGACCGGATCGTCGGCCAGGCGGGAGACCAGGCCCAGGCTCAGCGCCTCCTCGGCCGGCACCAGGCGACCGGTCAGAATCAGGTCCAGAGCCCGCGCTTCGCCGATCAGGCGCGGCAGCCGCTGCGTTCCGCCGTAGCCGGGGATCAGTCCGCGGGTGGTCTCGGGAAAGCCCAGCCGCGTCCCCGGTGCCGCCACGCGGAGATCGCACGCCAGCGCCAGCTCCAGTCCGCCACCGACCGCGAAGCCGTGGATCGCGGCCACGGTCGGGATGGGCAGCGCCGCCAGCGAGCTCATGACGTCCTGGCCGGCCAGCGCGGCCTCGCGCCCCGAGAACGCGTCGTCCAGCTCGGCGAAGCCGGCGAGGTCCGCCCCCGCGCAGAATCCGCGACCGGCCCCGGACACCACCAGCGCGCGCACGCCGACGTCGGCCTCGACGAGGTCGATCGCGAGCCCCAGCTCCAGCAGCATCTCGCCGCTCAGCGCGTTGAGGGCGTCCTCGCGGTCCAGCGTGAGGAACGCCACGCCGCCGCTGCTCTCGAGGCGCAGGTGCTCGAACACGCTCTCGCCGTCCTGGTTCCCCGCGTCGTCTCGGTCGTGCGGATCGTCGCTCATGCTTCGCCTCCGTAGTCGTGGAACCCGCGGCCCGACTTCCGTCCCAGCCGGCCGGCGCGCACCATGCGCCGCAGCATCGGCGCCGGTCGGTAGCGCGGGTCTCCGAACTCGTCGTGCAGGCTCTCCATCACCGCCAACACCACGTCCAGGCCGATCAGGTCGGCCAGCGCCAGCGGACCCATCGGCATGCTCGCGCCCAGGCGCAGCGCCGTGTCGATCGAGGCGGCATCCGCCGCGCCCTCGTCCGCGAGCTGCGCCGCCTCGTTCAGGTACGGGATCAGCAGCCGGTTCACCAGGAAGCCGGGCCGGTCCTCGCAGCGGACCGGCGTCTTCCCGAGGCCCTCGGCGAAGCGCTCGGCCTCGCGCACCGTGGCGTCCGGGGTCGTCTCGCCCCGGACCACCTCGACGAGCGGGAGCGCCGTGACGGGGTTGAAGAAGTGAAGACCGCAGAAGCGGTCGGGACGCCCGGACGCGCTCGCGAGCGCGGTGACGGAAAGGCTGGACGTGTTCGTGCAGAGCAGCGCCGTGGCGGGCGCCGCCCCGCCCACGACGGTCCACAGCCGCGCCTTGAGCTCGGGGTCCTCGACCACCGCCTCGATCACCACCTCGGCGTCGGACACGGCGTCCTCGACGGCGTCCGATCGGACGGCGAGCCGCCCTGTCAGCGTCTCCGGATCGCGGCCGCCCAGGCGGTCCTTCGCAGCGGCGCGCGCGACGCTGGCCTCCACTACGGAGCGCGCCGCGACGGCCGCCTCGGCGCGCGCGTCGTGCAGCGTCACGCGATGGTCGGCGGCGAGGCAGACGTGGGCGATGCCGGCGCCCATCGTGCCGGCGCCGACGACGGCGACGTTCATGCGTCGGTCTCGTGCAGCGCGACGAAGGCGTCGAGCGCCGCGCGCACCATCCGCTCGACGCCCGAGCGCAGCACCTCCGGCTCCACGAACGACGGATCGCCGATCCGGTTGCTGGCGACCAGCATGCAGCCGGTCCGCACGCTCCGCAGCCGTCCCAGCACGAACAGCGCGGCCGCTTCCATCTCGACGGCCAGCACGCCCTGAGCGGCCATGGCGGGCACGTCCTCGGGCGCGGTCGCGTAGAACGCGTCCTCGGTCCGGATCAGGCCGACGTGCGCCCCGCCGTGCGCGGTGGCGGCGTCCACCAGCGCTCGGGTGGTCGCGAACGAGGGCGCCGGAGCGTACGGCGCGCCGGCGAGGTACTGGCGGGTCGTGCCGTCGTTCGGGACGGAGGCGTCGGCGACGATGAGGTCGCCCGGCACGACGCGGTCCGCGACGACGCCCGCGGTACCGACCCGGACCAGCGTGTGAGCGCCCAGCCGGATCAGCTCCTCGACCACGATGGCCAAGCTGGGACAGCCCATCCCGGTGGTCTGGACGCTGACGGGGACGCCGCGGTAGCTGCCGGTGTAGCCCAGCAGGCCGCGGTTGTCGGTCGTCAGCTCGGCGTCGTCCAGGAAGGTGCGGGCGATGAAGGTGGCCCGGCCCGGATCTCCGGGCAGCAGGACGTAGGGGGCCAGGCGCTCCGGTGGCGTATGAACGTGGAGTTGCATCCGCTGCAGCGTAGCAGACCGGCACGCACCCCCCGCATCCGCCTTCGGCGCGCAGCCGAGGCCGTGCTAGACTCGTCTTCCTATGGACGAGCTGGAACGGCTGCTGAACGACTGTCTGGCGCGGGCGGACGGACGCGTCGCCGCGGTGGTGGGTCGCGACGGCCTGCTGATCGAGTCGGTCGTGGCCGGCTCGGACGTCGCCACGGCGTCGGACGCCGTCGAGGATCTGCCGTTGGTGGGCGCCGAGGCGGCGGACCTGCTCACCGCCGCGGATCGTCTCACGACCGAGGCGCTGGGCGCCGCCGGGATCGAGGAGACCTGGCTCCGCTCGGCCGATGCCGCGGTGCTGATCCGGCGCCTCCAGGACCGCTCGTTCGTGGTGCTCGTCGTGGCCGGCGACACCGATCCAGCGGTCGCGAGGGACGCCGTGCACGCCGTGACGCCAGGCGTCGAGGCGGCGCTCGCGTGACGCTTCGCGAACGGCTCGAGCAGCTCGCCGCGACGCGAGGAGTGCGGAGCGTCGCGATCGCGAGCCTCGACGGGCTCGTGGTCGAGGCCGTCGGCAGCAGCCCCGCGGACGCGGACGAGATCGCCGGCCTGATCGCGGGAGGCCTGGCGTCGAGCCTGGCGCTCGCCGAGCTGTTCGGCGACGGCGAGCTGCGCCAGGCGACGATCGAGTACGAACGGGGACCGGTCCTGCTGGCGCCGCTCGCGCAGCCGGCCGAGGGCCACGTCGCTGTGATGGTGCTCGGCGAGCTCGCCGACCTCGGTCGCGCGCGGCTGGCGCTGCGGCGGACCGCTTCGGATCTGGCAGAGGCGACGGCAGCATGAGCGACGACCCGCGCAGCGAAGGGAAGACGCGCCCGCGCGTCGAGCTGAACCTCGACGCGGAAACCGCCCGTGGCCGGTACGCGAACGCCACGGTCGTCACGCACGGCCGTCACGAGGTGGTCCTCGACTTCGTCGCCGCGCTGCCGCACCACAAGCCTCAGGTGGTGTCGCGCGTGGTGTTGCCGCGGGCGCAGGCCGACGCGCTGGCACGTACCCTGAGGCGGACGCTGGACGCCTCGGCCTCGTCGGGCACGGCCGTGGCGCCCGGCTCGCGCGGGGACGAAGATCCGAACTGAGCCCCGGAACGGACGGTCGGCGCGGCGTCCGTAGGGGGGGCGACCCGGCCGCGAGGTGCCTCAGGGTTCTAATGCCGCCATGCCGCCGGAACCGGTCACGGTCTACTTCGACTACCTCTGCCCCTACGCCTGGCGTGCGGCTGCGTTGACCGCGTCGGTGGCGGGTCCGCTGGATCTGCGGTTCGAATGGGTCCACTTCAGCCTGTACCAGTCGAACCACGCCGGCGGCGACGGCTGGCAGCTGTGGAACGAGCGGCTGAGCGACCGTGACGATGCGGGAACGATGGGTCTGCTGCCGTTCCTCGCGTCGACCGCTGCACGCAGGCAGGGACGCGCGCAGCACGATGCGTTCCGGATGGCGCTGCTGCGCGCGCGGCACGTCGATCACCGGCCGTTCCACCTCGCGACGGTGATGGAGGCGGCCGAAGAGGCGCGTCTTCACCTCGCCTGCTTCGAGCGTGACCTGGCGGATCCCGAGGCGCGGACGGCCCTGGCGCGGGAGCATCACCGCGGCGTCGCCGAGAAGGTGTTCGGCACGCCGACCTTCCGCTTCCCCTCCGGCGACACCGCGTACGTCCGTCTTCGGCAGGTTCCGGCCGACCGGGACGACGCGGTCGAGCTGTTCGAGCGCCTCCGCGGCATGCTGGCCGACTACCCGTACCTCGAAACGCTCAAACGTCCTCGCCACGGCGGCAACTGAGCGTCCGGAGAGCCGGACGCCGCGGGCTCGGTCCGGCCGATGCGGGACCGACCGGGCGCCGAGACGATAGACTGGCTCCGTGCCCACCTCTCTTCGCGTTGGCCACGGCTCGGACGCGGGACGCGTTCGACCGCTGAACGAGGACTACCACCGCGTCTGGCGCTTCCCGCGCACGGTCGGGGAGGAGCTGACGGTGATCGCGGTCGCCGACGGGATGGGCGGCGCCGCGGCCGGCGAGGTGGCCAGCAAGATCGCGATCGAGGCGCTCGACGAGACGATCCGTCGCTACGTCGACGAGCGCACGCAGGGACGGGACGTGGTGGGGCTCGAGTCGCTGCTCGAGAAGGCGATCCGCCTCGCGAACCGGCGCGTCCACACCGCCGCGCTGAGTCGGCAGGGATCGCGCGGGATGGGGACGACCCTGACCTGCATCGCGCTCGAGGACGGCGCCGGCTACGTGGGGCACGTCGGCGACTCGCGCGCCTGGCTGGTCCGCGAGCCCCGGATCTACCAGCTCACGAAGGACCACAGCTGGGTGGAGGAGCAGGTCGAGAAGGGCGTTCTGAGCGAGGAGGAGGCGCGTGGCCACGAGCTTCGCAACCTGATCACCCGCGCGCTCGGAACCCGGCCGCAGCTGGCTCCCGACACGGCCCGCCTGGACGTCCGTCCGGGCGACGTGCTGGCGATCGCGACCGACGGCCTGCACGGCCTGGTCGAGACGGACGAGATCTTGGGCGAGATCCGGCGCAGTCCGGATCCTCAGACCGCGGTCGACTCGCTCATCGCGCTGGCGAACGAGCGGGGCGGCTCCGACAACGTCACCGTCGTGATCGTGGAGGTCGCATGACGCCCGTCCTGCTCGTCGCCGTCGTCGCCGTCGTGACGCTCGCCCTCTGGCGCGCCCCGATCTGGGTCCACGCGCTGCTGCTGGTCGCCGTCGCGGCGCTGGTCGGCGGCGTGATGTCGCTGACCGGTCCGGAGCGCGGCGCGGCGCCGCTGGTGGCGATGGGCCTCGCGTTGGGGCTGCTGGTTCCCACGGGCGTGCACCTCGGTCGCCACGCCCGGGTGGCGCCGCGCAAGGGCAGGACGGTACGGCCCAGCCAGGCGTCGAGCGCGTCGGACGACGGGGGATTCGACGGGATCGACGTTCCCGGCTTCGACATCCTCGAGAAGGTGGGCTCCGGCGGCATGGCCAGCGTGTTCCGCGCGCGCCGCCGCTCGGACGGTCAGACCGTGGCGCTCAAGGTGCCCATGGAGCAGTACGTCGCGGACGCCAAGTTCATTCGGCGCTTCCACCGCGAGGCCGAGGTCGCACAGCGGCTGGACCATCCGAACATCGTCCGAACCTACGAGCACGGCGCTCAGGGCGTGCAGCACTACATGGCGATGGAGTTCGTGGACGGCCGGAGCCTCGAGACGCTGATCGAGAAGGGCGAGCTGGACCTGTCGCTCGCGGTCGACGTGTTCAAGCGCGTCGTCGGCGCGCTGCAGAACATCCACTCGGCCGGCATCATCCACCGCGACATCAAGCCGGGCAACATCATGATCGTCAAGGGCGGGCTGCGGGAGGGGCGGCCCCGCGTCGCGCCGGAGGCCGTGAAGCTGATGGATTTCGGCATCGCGGGCGGGAAGGTCATGTCGCGCCTGACGATGACGGGCGCGCGGGTCGGGACGCCGGTGTACATGTCGCCCGAGCAGGCGCGCGGCCTCAAGATCGACCACCGCAGCGACATCTACAGCCTGGGCCTGGTGCTGTACGAGATGCTCACCGGCCAGACGGCGTTCAAGGGCGGCTACGAGGCGATCGTCCACCAGCAGATCTTCCAGACGCCCGCGCCGCCCCGGCAGCTGGACGTCACGATCCCGCGCGCCCTCGACGCGCTCGTGATGCGCATGATCGCGAAGGACCCCGAGGAGCGCCCCGACCTTCGCGAGGTCCTCTCCGTGCTCGAGGACGAGGACGATTGGCACGCCGTGGACGTCGATCTTCCGACCCGCCTGGTCCTCGCCGTCTCGGCCCGCCAGGGCGTGCTTCGGATCCTCGATCCCGAAGGCACGCTGTACGCCAGCATCGGCCAGGTCGGCGTCGGGGTCGGCTCGTTCCCCGCGGCGCCGCTCGCGGTCGCGACGGACGACGCGGGACACCTGTACGCCGCCGTGTTCGAGTACCGCGTCGGCGAGGACGACGACCACCGCATGATCCACAAGCTCACCGTCGACGGCCACGAGGTGACGCGCTTCGGTCGCTACGGGATGGAGGACGGTCAGATCCTCTACCCGGTCGCGATCGCGGTGGGCCGCGCGGACGGCGACGTGTACGTGCTCGACGGAGAGTCCCTGCGGGTGCAGCGGTTCACGCAGGACGGCGAGCCTCGCAGCGCGTTCGGGGGGCGTGGCAGCGGCCACGGCCTGTTCGACGATCCGCGGGCGATCTCGGTCGGCCCCGACGGCAAGGTGTACGTGCTCGACCACGGAAACCGTCAGGTACAGCGCTTCACGCCCGACGGGACGTACGAGACGCGCTGGGCGTTCCGGATGGGCCAGGGCCAGGACGGCATGCGGGAGCTCGACGGCGTCTCGGTCGACGTGGACGGAACGCTCTACATCAGCGACGCGACCGCGGGGCGGATCCGGACGGTCACGCCGGCGGGACGCGTGGGGCGCAGCTACCTGATCGAGCCGAAGCAGGGGGAGTCCACCGACGGCCTGCTCGACCTGGGCGTGGACGCGTCGGGCCGGCTCTACGCGGGTCGCCGAGGCGGACACTACGTCAGGCGCTTCGCGCCGGACGGCAAGCTCGAGGCGACCCTCGAAACGTACGCTCCGCTGGTGCAGATGGTGGTCGACGTCCGGCCGGTCGCCGCGGCCGCGGACTGAGACTCCACGAGCGAGCCGCGGAGCGCGCCGCCACGGCGGAACGCGAAGGCGGCCTGCGCTCGCGAGGCTCGGGGCCGAACCCCGCGAGCGCGAGGCGGCTCAGAGCCCGGGCAGCAGCCGGACGATGCTCTGGAAGAGCGTCAGGAACACGCTCTGCAGGAAACTGATCACGCCGGTGTAGCTCAGCACCAGGAAGACCACCAGGAAGCCCATGATGCCGAACTGCCGGATCTGCTGGATGAACGAGCGGACCGATCGGTTGCCCCACGCCAGCATCGCCATGGCCCCGTCGAGCGGAAAGACGGGGAAGAGGTTGATCACCGCGTGCAGCACGGCGAACGAGGCCGCGACCAGGAACGAGCGGTACAGCTCGGGCGAGCCCGAGGCGAGGAAGACCGAGCCGATCAGGACGCACGCGAAGCCCACGATCAGGTATGCGAGGGGGCCCGCGTACCAGGCGAGCGCCTCGCGCCGGCCACGGCCGCGGTAGTTTCGGCTCTCGATCGGGACCATGCGCGGCCAGCCGAACCCCAGCAGGAAGAGCAGCACCACGCCGATCGGCTCGAGCTGCTGTTGCGGTTCGAACTGGCCGAAGCCCGCCAGCTTCGGCCGCGTGTCGCCCAGCCGTGCGGCGACCCAGGTCTGGAACACGTTGTGGAACATCAGCGCGAACACCATCACGATGGCGCTGACCACCAGCGTGGTGGGGTCGTTCAAGTAGCGCAGGATCACGTCGGGTCGTTCCGCCTTTCGTCAGGGCCGTGGGCACGTTCGACCAAGCGGCGTGCGAGAGCGAGCTCGTCGTCGAAGCCGTCGACGCGCCCTTGCCGTCGTGCCCGTGCTACCTCGTCGAGGATCCGGCCCACCTCGGGGCCGGGAGTCAGGCCCAAGTCTAGCAGGTCCCGTCCGCGCAGCCTGCGCCGCCCCGCCAGGCTCTCGAACGCCCGGACCCGCTCGCGGTGCGGCTGGCCGTGCGCCTCCACCACGGAGCGCCCCTCGCGGCCGAGGGCGTCGAGCGTCTCGTCCGTGGGCTCCGCCCCGGCGAGAAGCGCACGGATGCGGGCCGCCTGCGCCGCCCGGCGTGCCGGCAGGTGGAACCGCTCGACGACGTCGTCCACCTCCTCGCCCGCGAGGGGCGCCAGCATCGCCAGCAGGTACGCGGCGGGGGGGACCGGACGCGCCGCGTCCCTCAGCGCGTCGAGCTCGGCGAGCACCTCTCGGGGATACGCGAGACCGTAGATCGCGCTCAAGGCGCCGAGATCTTCGAGCATCGCCAGCGCCCGTGACGGGACCGGCTCCCGCAGGGTCGCCTCGAGCTCGGAGCGCAGCCGTTCCGCGCTGATCGCGTCGGCGCGGCCCTCGCCGAGCGCCCGCCGCGCCTGCGCGCCGGTCTCCTCGTCGAACGCGAACCCCAGGCGGCCCGCCAGCCGTGCCCCCCGCACGATCCGCGTCGCGTCCTCGGTGAACGACAGCGGATGCAGCGTTCGCAGCACCCCGCGGCGCAGGTCGGCGAGCCCGCCGAACGGATCGAGCAGCCGCGCGGGCCCCGGGGCCAGCCGCAACGCCATCGCGTTCACGGTGAAGTCGCGTCGCGCCAGGTCGCGGCGGACGTCGCTGTGGACGACCTCGGGAAGCGCTCCCGGCTCGGGGTAGCGCTCCTCCCGGGCGGTCGCCACGTCCACCCCCAGGCCGCCGGGCAGGCGGACCGACGCCGTCCCGAAGGCGTCGTGGCGGGCGTGATGACGACCGGTCGCGGCGGCCAGCGCGTCGATCAACGGCGCCGCGCGACCTCCTTCGACGGCGAGGTCCAGGTCGGTCAGGGAGGCGCCCAGCAGCGCGTCGCGAACCGAGCCGCCCACCAGGTACAGCCGGGCGCCCTCGGGCAGCGCCTGCTTCAGCACCTTCAGGGGCGAGGCGGCCTGGGCCTCGACGCGCTCGAGGATGCGACCGGCCGGGTCGTCCTCGCCGGCGTACGGACCGTGGCGCGCGGCCAGCAGGTCGCTGCGCGTCACGATGCCCAGCAGACGGCCTTCCTCGACGATCGGAAGCCTGCCGACGCCGTGTTCGGCGACCAGCGACTCGAGCCGCTCCAGCGTCGTTTCGGGCGTGGCCGTGACCGCCGGGGTGCCCATGAACCCGGCGACGCGCGACCTCCCCAGGCCGTGCTGGAGCGCGCGTTCGAGATCCCGGCGCGAGACCACGCCGACGACGGCGGCCGCCGCGTCCTCGCCGTCGGCCTTCGATTCGGGCGCGACGACCGGCAGGCCGTTGTGTCCGTAGCGGAGCAGCAGGCGGCTGGCCTCGTGCACCGTCGCTTCGGGGGAGACCGTCCTCACCGGCGTGCTCATCAGGTCGCGAGCCCGGAGCGGCGGCCGGGCGTGCCGCGCCAACGCCTCCAGCGCCGCCTGTGTCGCCGCATCGAGTCCGGTGCGCGTCCGCGCGAACGCCGCACCGGGATGGCCGCCGCCGTGCGCCGCCTCGCGCAGCGCTGCGCCCACGTCGAACGCGTCGCCGGCGGACCGCGCGAACAGCAGGGTGCGCTCGCCCATCCGGACCGCAAGCAGCGCGGCGTCGGCCCGTTGCAGCTCCAGCAGCTCGTTCGCCAGGGCCGAGACGTCCGCGAGGTAGCGCGGCCATTCGAACGCCGAGACGGCGACCGGTCGTCCGGCCACCTCCTCGAGCCGTGCCTCGCCCAGCATGCGGGTCCGGAACGCCTGGTGCTCCTCGCCGTGGGTGCCCCGCGCGAACCGCCGGACGAGGTCCAGCGTTCCGCCGCGGCGCAGCAGCCACGACGCGGCGTCGTGGTCCTCGGGCGTGGTGAGGTCGTACGAGAAGCCTCCGGTGTCCTCGTGCAGGCCCAGTAGCGCCAGGCTCGCCAGCTCGGGCGGGAGCGGGTCGTCACGCCTGCGCAGCTCGCGGACCAGCAGCGTCACCGTCGCTCCGACCCGGTCGACGAGGCCCCTTCCGGTGGGAAGGGCGACGGCCTCGGGGGGAGCGGGATGGTGGTCGTAGACGACGAGGGGAACGTCGTCGACGTGGCGCGAGAACGGTCCGAGGCGCGTCCGGTCGGCGGTGTCGACGACGATCAGCTCGCTGATCGGTCGCTTCGACGCCTCATGGGCGTCCATCGGATCGAGCCGGTCCCAGTACAGGCCCAGGCAGGCGCGAACCTCTTCCGGCAGCGCGTCGGGGACGGCCACCCGGGCGTCCGGGTGGAGCCGCCGCGCCAGGGCCAGGCTGGCCAGCGCGTCGAAGTCCGGTTGCTCGTGCGTGACGACGATGCGCACACGGCGAGCGTACCGCGCGAGCCTATCGCCGGGCCGGCCGACCGGCAGGCGCGGCGCTCAGGGCTGCGCGATCGGGTGCGCGTCCGGCAGGCTGGCCGCGAACGCGACGAGCAGACGCACGACCGCCTCGACGTCCTCCGGCGCGACCATCTCGTTGGGGGAGTGCATGTACCGGTTCGGCACGGACACCACGGCCGACGGGATTCCGGAGCGTGCCCGGGCGAGCTGGTCGGCGTCCGTCGCCGTGCGCGACGGCGAGGTGCCGATGGTGACGGCGATCCCCTCGGCGTCCGCCGTGGCGCGCAACAGCTCCAGCACGCCGCGGTGAACGTACGAGCCGACGGTCAGCTCGGGCCCCGAGCCCAGCGCGTGCTCGCCCTCCTTGCGGGCGTCGACGCCGGGCACGTCGGTCGCGTGCGTCACGTCGATCGCGATCGCGACGTCCGGCTCCAGTCCGTACGCCGCGGCGGCCGCCCCTACGCCTCCGATCTCTTCCTGCACCGTCGCGCTGGCGATCACCTCGCAGCCTGCATCGCGCGAGCGGCGCGCCACCTCGAGAGCGACGTACGCCCCGATCCGATCGTCGAGCGCCTTGCTGGCGATCCGGCCGTTCCGAAGCTCCAGGAGCGGCTGCTCGACCACCGCGACGTCGCCCGGCCCGATCGCCGCCAAGGCGTCGTCCCGGTCCGTCGCGCCCACGTCGATCCACAAGTCCTCGATCCGCGACACCTTCCGGCGGTCCTCGGGCGACATCAGGTGGATCGGCTTCTTGCCGATCAGGCCGACGACGTCGCCGCCGCGCCCCACCACGCGGACGCGCTGGCCGACGAGCTGCTGCGCGTCCCAGCCGCCCACCGCCTTGAACCAGGCGAAGCCCTTCTCGTCGACGTGGGTGACGATCAGGCCGATCTCGTCGATGTGGCCCGAGAGCAGCAGGCGCGGCCGACGGCCTTCGCCCGCGATGGCGAACACGCTGCCGTAGGCGTCCTGACGGGTCGCCAGGCCCAGCTCGGCTGCCCGGTCGCGGAACACCGCGGCCGGGCGCGATTCGAAGCTGCTGGGCCCTGGAGCGGACAGCAGCGCTTTGAGGAAGTCGAGGTCGAGGTCCATGCCGGCAAGGCTACCGGTTCGATCGAAGCGCCGGGGCGCCTCAGGCGGGGGAGAGGTCGCGCAGCGAGGCCGTGCGGGGCTCGTCGAGCTGAGCGAGCAGCGGGCCCTCCTGAAGCCCCAGCGCCCGAGCGGGCGCGTTCAGGTGCGCGATCCGCCCCTGTTCCAGCACGTCCTCGGCGTCTCCCAGGCGGGCGCTGTCGTGCGCGACCGCGACCGCGGGCACGTGCACGTCCGCCAGCCGGTCCAAGCCCGCCGTGCCCGCGCCGTCCTTGCCCACGCCGGCGTCGTGCAGCACGGCCAGCGACGGCGGGTACCGCAGCAGCGCGCGCGCGGTCCGGAGCGTGGCGGCATCGCCGCACACGACGATTCGGCCCGCGTGCTCGGGTGCGAGGCTCTCGGCGGCGTCCAGCAGCACCACCCGCCCCGCCGCCAGCGTCCGCGTGCGCGAGGACGTCACGCGCGGTCGCCTCGGCGCAGCATCCAAACGCCTCCCACGATCAGCGCAAGGGGCAGGAGCCAGCCGAGCAGGCCCTGCATCGCCCCGCCGAAGATCAACAGCTCGAAGAACGCGCCGAACGCCGCGAACAGCGCCAGCCCGAGTACCGTGAGACGTACCCCCTCGCGCTGACCCTGGGCGTTCTCCTCGATGCTCGCCTGCAGGAACGAGCCCACGCCGACGGACGCCAGCACCAGGCCCCAGGCGTAGCTCCAGGTGTGGAACGTGCCCGTGGCTTCCTGCACGAGAAGGATCAGCCCGACGGCCGAGACGATGCTGCCGGGCACGGCCAGCCCGGCGTTGCCTCGCGGGCCGGCGAGCGCGACGGCCAGCATGGCGGCGCCCGGGACGATGACGAACAGCGGCCATGCGGTGCCGCCGCCCACCCGGGCGACGAAGAACACCAGACCGACGACGATGAGCAGCAGACCGATGCGGCGTGGCGAGTCCATCGCGACCTCCGCCACGAGTGTAGCCGCCCTGCGCCCTCGGACGCGAAGACTCAGGCGTCGGCCGGCGCGCCTGCCCTTCGCGCGATGTCCGCGATCGCCACCTCGGCGTGCACCAGTCCGTTCTCGATGAAGACGTCGCTGGTCCGTCGTCCGAAGCCGGCCGATCCGACGCAGTACAGGCCGGGTACGGAGGTCTGGAACCGGTCGTCGAGCTCCGCGGCCAGCGTCTCCCCGTCCGTGACCGCGCCCGCCTGGTCCAGCAGCTCCCGTGACGCGTGGTAGCCGGTCAGGAGGAACACGCGATCGGCAGGGATCGTCACGCGCCGACCGTCCCTCGTGGCGATCACGGCGTCGTCCGTGATCGCCTGGATCTCGGTACGGAAGTGCGCGACGATCGACCCTTCCTTCACCCGGTTCTCGAGATTGGGGCGGATCCAGTACTTGAGGCTGCGCCGGAAGTCGTCGCCGCGGTGCACCATCGTGACGCGCGCGCCGGCCCGGTGCAGGTCCAGCGCCGCGTCGGCGGCGCTGCTGCCCGCACCCACGATCGCGACCTCCTGGCCGTAGTAGGGATGCGCCTCGTCGTAGTAGTGCGAGACGTGCGCGAGGTCCTCGCCGGGCACGCCCAGCCGGTTGGGATGATCGAAGTAGCCCGTCGCCAGCGCGACGAAGCGGCTCCTGAGGGTGCGAGGCTCGCCGTCGCGCCGTACGGTGGTCACCTCGAACCCGTCCGCGTCTCGCCGCAAGGCGGTCACCTCGGCGTACGGCCGGACCTCGAGCGCCTCGGCGTGCGCGACCTTCCGGTAGTAGTCCAGCGCCTCCTTGCGGGTCGGCTTGTCGGTCGCGGTGACCAGCGGGTGCCCGCCGATCTCGAGACGCTCGCTGGTGGTGAAGAACGTCATGTACGTGGGATAGCGGTAGATGGCGTCGACCAGCGCGCCCTTCTCGAGGACGCGGTAGCGAAGACCGGCCCGCTTGGCCCGGATGGCGGCCTCGAGCCCGATCGGGCCGGCGCCGATGATGATGAGATCCAGCATGAACGGAAGGCTAGCAGCACGGCGCCGGTCCGTCCGGACCGCCGCTTACACCGCGCCGCTCGCACCGCGCCGGCCACACCGCGCCGGCCACACCGCGTCGCTCGCACCGCGTCGCTCGCTCTAGCCACGACCGATCGGCGCCGGTCCGCCGTGCGTCCCGGCGGTCGGACAGTCGGGCGCCAGCACGCAGGCGTCGCACGCCGGCGAGCGCGCGTGACAGACGCGGCGTCCGTGCAGGATCAGGGCGTGGTGGAGGAAGATCCAGCGGTCCACCGGGAACAGCGCCTCGAGATCGCGCTCGACCTTGTCCGGAGCCTGGTGACGGCTGAGCCGCAAGCGGCGGGCCAGGCGGCCGACGTGCGTGTCGACCGCGATCCCGGGTCTGCCGAACGCGTTCGAGGCCACGACGTTCGCGGTCTTGCGTCCCACGCCCGGCAGCTCCAGGAGCGCCTCGAACGACTCGGGTACCTCGCCGCCGTGACGCTCGACGAGCAGGGCCGCCATCCGCACCAGGTTCTTCGCCTTCGTGCGGTACAGGCCGATCGTCCGCACGTACGGCTCGACCTCCTCCGCCGTGGCCGCCGCCAACGCCCCCGCCGCGGGATAGGCGTCGAACAGCGCCGGCGTCGCCGCGTTGACGCTGACGTCGGTCGCCTGGGCCGAGAGGATCGTCGCGACCAGCAGCTCGTACGGCGAGCGGAACGCCAGCTCGCTCGCGGCGTCCGGATACGCCTGCTCGAGGGCCTCCAGAATCCGCGCGGCCCGCTCCAGGCGGTCGCTCTTGCGCTCGCGAGGCATGCCGGGGAGGCTACCATCCGTCCCGTCCAGACGTGAGCGAATCCGCGGCGAGGCGGGTGTCGCGGCGGATATGGTAGGCGGGAGGCCCGCGCGACGACCCGCAGCCCGACCCGTGCGCCGGTCGTGGAACCGCGCAGGAGGAGGCACGATGCCCGTATTCGAGTACAAGGCCAGGGACCGCGGCGGCAAGATGATCGCGGCCACGATGGAGGCGTCCTCGCAGCGCGACGTGGCGGCGGCGCTGCGTGAGAAGGGCTACTTCGTCAGCGAGATCAAGACGCCCAAGCGCGGCCTGAACGCCGACATCAAGCTGCCCGCCTGGCTCGATCCCACCAGCCGGCCCGGCCTTCGCGACGTCACGATCTTCAGTCGGCAGTTCGCGACCGTCATCAACGCCGGGCTTCCCGTCGTTCAGTCGCTGGCCATCCTGCAGCGGCAGACCGACAAGGAGGGGCTCAAGAACGCGCTGAAGAAGATCCGCGAGGACGTCGAGACGGGCCTTCCGCTCTCGGACGCCATGGCGAAGTTCCCGGGCATCTTCAACAAGCTCTACATCTACCTGGTGAAGGCCGGCGAGGTGTCGGGCAACCTGGACGGAATCCTCGAGCGCGTCGCGGCGTACATGGAGAAGCAGGCGGAGCTGCGGGGCAAGATCCGGACGGCGCTGACCTATCCCACCGTGGTGCTGGTGATCGCCCTGGCGGTCACGTTCTTCCTGCTGACCGGCATCGTGCCGCAGTTCGCGACGATCCTCGACCAGCTGGGTGGCGACCTGCCGGTCATCACCCGCATCCTGGTCGGGATCAGCGACTTCCTGCTCAACTTCTGGTGGCTGCTGGCGATCGTGATCGTGGGGGTGATCGTCGGGCTGCGGCTCTGGTATCGCACCGACAACGGCCGGCACGCCCTGGACCGTCTGGCGCTGCGCACGCCGGTGTTCGGCGTGCTCATCCAGAAGACGGCGATCGCGAACTTCTCGAACACGTTCGGTCTCTTGCTCCGCAGCGGGGTGAACATCCTCGAGTCGCTCGAGATCACCAAGGGCGCCGCCAGGAACGCCATCGTCGAGGACATCCTGGACGAGACGAAGGAGGCGGTGCAGCGCGGCGAGCAGATCAGCGCCACGCTGATGCGCTACCCGCAGGTCTTCCCGCCGCTGGTGTCGTCGATGACGGCGATCGGCGAGGAGACCGGCGCCGTGGACACGATGATGCAGAAGATCGCGTCGTTCTACGAGCGCGAGGTGGACGAGGCGGTCGGAAGCCTGACCGCCGCGTTGGAGCCCGCGTTGATCGTCTTCCTCGGAACGGTCGTCGGGTTCATCGTCGCCGGCATGTTCCTGCC
>CAZLQH010000018.1:0-34857 GCA_964561595.1 uncultured bacterium
CGGCGCCCGACCGCGTGCACGCGCCGGACCGCGCCGGACGGAAGGCGGCCCGCGGTAGTCACGCGCCGGCCCGGCAGGTTACGCGTCCACCCGCACGAGCCCGTCCGCCTCCAGCCGCCGCAGCCAAGCGCCCAGCTGGTCCAGCTCGAGGCCCAGCTCGGCGGCGGCCGTCTCGACGTCCAGGCCGCGCCGCAGCGCGCGGAGGATGTCCTTCCCCGACGGCCCGTACTCGGCGTCGAAGCGCATCGCCAGCTCGGTCATCGGATCCAGCGCGTCGCGCCCCCGCAGGGTCAGGTGGTACGTGCGGGTCTCCCAATCCGGCGGGTCGTCGGGCAACGGCAAGGCCGGCAGCCGCTCCAGCGTCTCGACCGCGGCGAAGCGGCCCAGGTGCTCCGACGCGACGTACGCGACGCGCAGGATCGGGACGCCGTGCTCCAGGAACGTCGCGGACGACTCGCCCACGCGGACGCCGTGGGGCGCGTCGCGCTTGCGGTCCAGCATCACCCCGGCCACGGCCGTGAGGATCGGGTCGGGCAGCGGCACCAGCCGCATCGGAGCGGCGGCGGGGTCGGCCGCGTGGCGCGCCAGCAGCCGCAGCGCGTCGCCGCGACGCAGCTCGCGTCCCTGCTTGTCGCCGGCGGCGGCAAGCACCCGTCCCGACGCGATGAGCGCCACGACGGAGGCGTCGGGACCGTGGGCCGCCAGCACGCCCCGCGCCCCGCGCGCGTCGAGGTGCGCGATCAGGACCGGGAGCGAGACCAGGCCGGGCGCGACGTCGATGCCGCCGGGCAGGTCGGGAACCAGCAGCAACGCGGGCAGGGTGGCGGCAGGAAGCAGCGCGGGCAGCTCCGGCACGCCGTGCGCGGCGCCGCCGGGCAGCGCGTGCGCGTGGAACGTGAACGGCACGTCGGTCACATTGGTGGTGGGCGGCGTGCCGTGACTGGAGCGGGTGACGGACTCGCCGTCCTGGATCAGGGTGAGGCAGACGCCGCTCCCGTCGCCCAGGGCCAGCGTTCCGCTGACGCCCAGCTTCAGGAAGCCACGCAGCAGGTCGGCGCCGTCGTTGGGTCCGCTTCGGCCGCGTAACGGGGCGGTGGGCACGCTCATCGGCCGCCTCCGCCGGTCCCCGCGCCCGCCGTGGCGTCCACGATGCGGCGCAGCAGCGCGCGATCCTCGGCGAACGAGAGGCGTCGCAGCGCCTCGTCGGGCGTCACGAAGTCGCCTTCGGGGAACTGCGCCTCGCGCATGCGCGGGACGGCGCCGGCCGGCGCCTCGAGGCGGAACCACACGACGTGGCGCGGCTCGCCGCGGTCGTTGACGTAGTCGGTGCTCCAGCTGCGGTCCGGATGGGCGCAACGCGCCTCGATACCGGCCTCCTCCTCGACCTCGCGCAGCGCTGCTGCGAGATGATCCTCGCCCGGGTCGAGGTGGCCTTTGGGGAACACCCAGCTACCGTTCCGTTGGCGGATCACCAGCACGCGGCCGCCCGGGTCGAAGGCGACGCCGCCCGCGCCCTCGATCGAGGGCCCGGTGCCGGCGCCGTCCGTCTCGCCTACGGGATCGCTGGGGGAGGGAGGGCCGCCGGGACGCATCGTGCCGGTCATCGTAGCACCCGCTGGGGCGCGTTCCGGCGCTCAGCGGCGGGCCAGCTCCCCGCCCGCGCCGCCGACGCTGAGGAAGTCGAGGATGCCCTCCGCCAGGGCGCGCGCGAGCGCCTCCTGGTAGCCGGCGTCGATCAGCTTGCGCCCCTCGTCGGGGTGGCTGACGAAGCCCAGCTCGACCAGGATGGCGGGGATGCGACTGTTGCGGATCACGTAGAACAGGTTCTGCCGGACGCCGCGGTCGTTGGCCCCGGTCGCCTCGATCAGGCGGTCCTGGACGAGGTTCGCCAGGCCCAGGCTGTAGTTCAGCTGCGTCTCGCGCAGGATGTCGCTGGCGATGTCGGCCGACTGCGCCGCCTCGGCGGTGAGGGCCGCGCCCAGCTCGCCGCCGCCGTTCTCGCGGATCGCGCGGTCGATCTGGCTGGGGTCCAGCGGCCGGCCGAACACCCAGGTCTCGATCCCCGACGCGCTGGAGCTCGGGGCGGCGTTGGCGTGGACCGACACGAACACGTTGCGCTCGGTCGTGGCGAAGGTGCTGCGCTGCTGCAGCGTCAGGAAGGTGTCGTCGTCGCGGGTGAGGACGACGCGGACGCCTTCGGCGCGCAGCAGCTCCGCCAGCCGGCTCGTGACGGCCAGCACGATCTCCTTCTCGTGCGCCCAGTCGCTGACCGTGCCCGGATCGTGCCCGCCGTGACCGGCGTCCAGCACCACCGTCTGGGTGCGGTCGGCGGGCGCCACGGCCGCGGCAGCGGGCGCGGGGGCGGCCAGTGCCTGGGGCGCCGTGCCCGCAGCGGCCTCTCCGCGCAGCTCCGGCCCGACGTCGACGTACACGACGCCGCCCTCGGTGCGGCCCATCCGGTAGCCCAGCCCGCTCGCGTCGACCGGGTGGTCGACGACGAGGACCAGGGCGGCGTTCCCGCCGAGCGTGTCGCTGTAGAGGCGCGTGAGCGGCGCGTCGTCCACGCTGCGGTCCAGCGCGTCCAGGCGGGCGCCGGGCAGGACCAGCGCCACCGAGCCGTCCGCGACGAGCAGGCGGGCGTCCTGCGTCTCCGGGACGTCCAGCGCCACGCGCGTGAAGGCGTCGTGCCGTCCGATCCGCGGTCCGTCCAGCCTGAGGCCGGAGGCGGCCGGGTCGCGCTGGGGAACGGTGATCTCGATCACGCGGGCCTCGGCGAACCAGGCGGCGCGCCCGCCGAACGCCTCGGCCAGCGGCGTCACGGCGACGTAGCTGGTGCCGTCGACGAGGATCGCGCTGGGGACGGGCCGACCGAAGGCGACGCCGTCGACACGCAACGTCCCCAGGCGATGCTGCAGTCCGGCGCGCACGTCGCGGGTCACGTCCAGCACGGCACGGTTGTAGGCGTCTTCGAACACGAGCACGTTCGCGTTCGCGTCGTACGTCAGCTCGAGACCCATCGCCTCGGCCAGCGGCGCCGCCTTCGCGAACGCGTTGGACGAGTCGCCGTAGGCGGTGAAGTAGTACGGTCCGGCGGCTTCGACGACCTGATCGCCGACCGCGAGGAAGTTGAAGCGTTGCTGCGCCGGCGCGATGGCGAGCGCCGCCAGGGCGACGAGCGCCACGAGGAGTCGGGTCGCCCGGGCGCCTGCGCGGCGTGGGATGGCGCCGGGAAAGAGCGCTGCAGCACGGTCGTTCACGGGCCCGACGCTACCACGGTGCGCGCCATCGGGCGCCGAGGTTTTCGACATCCGCTCTCATGAGAACCGTCGTTGGGGACGGGCGCGGAGGCTCTTCGTCGAACGGCGGCGTCCCGCCCGGACGGCCGTGCGCGGGTCCTCGCGCGGTAGGCGGGGAGCGAACGGGATGCGGTGGTGCGGAGGTCGCCGAGAAAGCGGCTCAGGTTCGACGTTTGGCATCGTCCGGGCGGTCCCCGGCTCGCCCGTCCGGCGTCTCGTCGCTCTCGTCCCGAGCGGCGTCTTCGTCGCCGGCATCTCCGCGGCCTGCATCGTCGCGACCGGCATCTCCGTAACCCGAATCTCCGCGACCCGCATCGCCGTGGCCGGTATCCGCGTGGCCGGTATCGGCGTGGCCAGCGTCGCCGCCACCGGTGCCGCCGTCGCCGGGTCGCTGCAGCACGCGCTGGCCGATGCCCTCGATCGTGACCGGCTCGTGCGACGCGTCCTCGAGACGCTGGCGCAGCTCGCTCTCGCCGACGAGGCGGTACGCCCCGTCCTCGAGATGGTCGTACACCGACTTGTAGGCGTGGGTGAGCGCGTCGACGCGGCGCGCGGTCTCGGCGTAGTGCTCGGCCACCTCGCGGCGATAGTCGTCGAGCTCGTGGCGGAGCGAGTGGCTGCCCGGCCCGCCGCGGCGGAGGACGAACAGCGCGATCGCACCGCCCAGCAGGGCGCCCACGAGCACGCCCGCCAGGATGAGGAGCCATAGGGTCACGGTCGCCATACGGGCAGGAGGGTAGCACGGGGCGGGCGCGGCGGCAGGTGCCCGGGACTTGACGCCTTAGCAATTAAGGTAGTACATTCGTGGAGAGCCGCAAGGAGCCTCGGCAGCGCGCTTCGCCGCTGCGAACCGGTCCGACGATCGGTCGACCCGGGGTTCCACGAGGACGCGCTCGAGCCCCGCTTCGGGACTCGTTCGCGGACCGAAAGGAGACGCCGTGACCACGCTCGTTCAGCTCGCCCTGGCCTTCGCGTCGATCATCGTGATCGGGACGCTGGCCGCCTGGGCGCACGACGCGCTCGAAGCGCGGCGACCGTTGGCGCGGCGTGCGATGGCACGGCGTGCGATGGCACGGTCGCGAGGCCGGCATCGCGGAACCTTCGGCGCTCCGACCCGAGCCGACCGTGGTCCCGTCCGGGCGACGCGCGGACCGAACGCACGAATCGCGCAGGCCCCTGCTCGGAGTCCCGGTCCGGTGTTCGCCTCCCCGACGACGAGGGGTCCGATCTCGACGCGACCGTCAGCGCCGTCGCGACCGTCGGCAGCCGCACGGCCTGCGGCACCTCACGGTCGGATGCGCGTGGTCGTTCGGCGACTCGGGACGCACGGCGTGGACGCCTGAGCGTCCACCGGTCCTCGACCGCACCGTCCTGATGCACCCTACTGACGCACCGTCCTGACCCACCCTCGTAGCGCATCCGTTCCGACTGACGCGCCCTGACCGGCCGTTGCCGACTCAACCGTCCGCGCGGGCGTCGTCCGGAGCGCCACGGGGTGCGTCAGCGACACCGGAGGCGTCCAACGCGTCGAGAGACGCCGTCCGCTCGCGCCGGGCGCCCTCGATCTCGCCCTCGAGCCGTTCCGCGATGGCCCGTAGCCGCTCGCACGGCTCCGGCGCGCAGGTTTCGATCGACGGCCGCGCGACCGCGATCGCCTCTGCGGCGCCCGCGACGTCGCCAGACTCCAACCGATGCTGCGCCCAGGCCAACGCCGCCTGGCCGCGAAGCTCGCCGTCGACGTCCAGGCCCAAGATGCGTCCGAACAGGCGGTCGACCTGATCCGCGTCCCCCGCCCCACCGTGCAGATCGGCTGCAGCCATCCAGTGCGCGTAGGCGGCCTCCACCGCGCCGCCCTCGGCGAACTGCTCACCGATCGTCTCGGACAGCGCCAAGGGGGCGTGCACCTCCAGCCACGTGCCGATGCGCACATGGACCGGCGGGCGCTCGGCGAACGGCACCATGCGCATGACCGCGCGGCGCAGCAGCTCGCTCTGGAACCGGTACTCGCGCTGGCCCGGCAGCGACGAGCCGGGCTCGGGCACCAGCAGCTTGTCGCGAACCAGATCCTCGATCAGCTTCCCGCGCCGGTTCGGAGCGAGCTCCCTGAGCAGACCGTCCCAGACGCGCTCGCCGGTCAACGACGCATGCGCCAAGAGCGTCCGGGCCGGCGGATCGAGGCGGTCCAGCCGCGCCTGCAGCAGGCCGGCCAGCGAGGTCGACACGGCGCCTTCCTCCTGATGCGACAGCGCCCTGCCCAGCTCGATCAGGTGCGCCGGAACGCCGCCCAGCTGCGAGACGAGCGTCCGGGCAGCGGTCTCCATGGGCGGCTCGATCAGCTGCCGCACCAAGGCCAAGCTGTCCTCCGTGGACAGCGGGGCCACGGTGACCCGGTCCGCACGGCTCGGAACGTGGCGTGCGCGGCCTGCACGAACCACCAGGATCGGAGCGTGCACCTCCCGGACCAAGCCGAGGAACGCGTTCAAGTCCGGGTTGTGAGGATCGTCGTCCACGACCAGGACCCACGAGCCCGGTCGGACCGACGTGCCTCGCACCGCATCGGCTCGTTCCGACTCGATCGGTCCTGACCGGGACCATCCCGCCCGGGCGCGCGCCGCCAGCAGATCGGCCCACGCCAGCGCGGCCCGGTCCGTCCCGCGACGGTCCATACGCCGCCACGGCCGCTCGTCGACCAGGTTCAGGCTCGCCAGGATCGCCCGCCACCAGCGCGGCTCGCCCGGGAGCAGCTCGGCCAGCTCGCGCTCGATGCGCTGCCGGGAGGCGGGCGACTGCGCCGCCTCGTCGATGCCGAACACGGCCTGGGCCAGCTGCGGCCAGGGCGGCTGGGCGCCCACCGGTACACGTAGCCACAGCACACCGTCCGTGCGCTGCCCGGCCCCGTTCGGGGCGCGGTCGCCCACCCCGCCAGGGATCGTGCCGTACGCGACCTCGTCGGGGAACGCCTCGCGGATCAGGCGACTCTTGCCGGCGCCCGCCTCGCCCACGACCCAGAGCTCGTGCGCGCGGCCCGTTGTCGCGACACGCTCACGCGCGGCCCGCAGGCGCGACAGCTGGGCGCTGCGCCCGACGAACGCCAGGTGCGCGTACGGGTCGGTCGACCGCGCGTCGTCCTCACGTACCAGCTGGTAGGCGCGCCGGACGTCGGGAAACCCGAGCAGCGTGAGCTCGTCGGTGGTCTCGAACGACAGCCGGTGGCGGACCGCGCGGAACGTCTCGGGTCCCACCCAAACCTGGCCCGGCAGGGCGGCCGCCTCGAGGCGCGCCGCGAGGTTCACGGCGCTGCCCATCACCGTGTAGTCGCGTACCCGGCCCGAGCCGATCGCCCCCGCGATCACCACGCCGGTGTTCACGCCCGCCCGGCCGCGCAGAGGCGTGCCCCGGCCCGCGCCCACCCGCTCGATCGCGCGCAGCGACGCCGCGGCGGCCCGAACGGCGCGCTCCGGATCGTCGGGATGGGAGTGCGGAGCGCCGAACAGAGCGATCAGACCGTCCCCCCGAAACGCGTCGACGTAGCCGTCGTAATCCTCGATCACGCCCGCGACGACGGTCAGCACCTCGTCCGCGAGGTCGCGGAGGTCCTCGGGATCCTGGTCGCGCGTCAGGTCGCTGAACGCGGCGATGTCGACGAACACCACGCTCACGCGCCGCCGCTCGCGGCTACCGGAGGTGCCGTCCAGCGCGCGCCCGCACATGCCGCAATAGCGCATGCCGGCGGGGTTCAGCGTGCCGCACGTCGGACAGGTCATGGTGCGGAGTATACGGGCGTAGCGTCACGGAGACGTGCGGGTGCCCGACCGAAACGGATCGAACCTCGGAACAGGGTGTCGCTCAAAGCCCCAACAGCGGCAGCGGATCGACGAACGCCTCTCGGCCGTTCTGGTTCAGGCGGGCGTACAGCCGCAGCACATCGGGCGGCGGCAACGTCCCGCCGCCCAGGTAGCCGATCACCTGGCCGCGGCTCACGCGGTCGCCCACCTCCAGCGGGGGCTCGCGCAGGTTCGTGTACACGGTGGCCAGCTCCGTGTCGTGCCGGATCGCGACCATCCAGCCGTCGTTCGCGCCGATCGACTGCGCGGCGATCACGACGCCGCCCTGCACCGCGTACACCGCAGCGTCGTCCTGCGACGCGCGTAGCGCGACGAACGAGTTGTTCCCCTCGCCGTAACGGCTGATCAGGCGGCCTCCGTCCAGCGGACCGACGAAGCCGGCCGCGTTCGGCTCCTGCGGCGAGGTGAGCGCCAGGATCCGCTCGCGCGTTCGATCCGCCTCGGCCTCCAGCCGCTCGCGTCGCGCGCGGTCGTCGACGAACGCCTCGGCCTGCTCCCGCAGCCGGCGCTCCTCCTCGCGCAGCCTCGCGACCTCGCGTTGCAGCCGCGCCTCGGTGTCGGCCAGCTCGGCTTCCAGGCGCTGCTGGGCGCGCAGCAGCTCGGCCCGCTGGGCCTCCTGGCCGGCTTCCGTCGCGTTCAGGTCCTCGATCAGCGCCTGCAGCTGCGCGCGGGCCTGCTCCTGCTCGGAGCGGGCCGCCGCGAGGCGGTCGCGCGAGGTGGCCAGCTCGGTCAGCTGCGCCTGCAGGCGGGCGCGGAGCTCGTTCAGCGAGGCGATCTGCGCGTCCACCTCCGCCACCAGCGCCACGTCCTGGCGGGAGAGCAGGCTCAGGTAGACGTTCTTGACGCGCAGATCGTGCAGGCTCTCGGCGCCGGCCAGCGCGTTCACGCCGCGCCCCGCCCGCTGACGGTGAAGGTTCATCAGCAGCGCCCGGATGCGGCCCTTCAGCGCCTCGAGCTCACGCTCCTCGCTCGCGATCGCGGCCTCCGTCCGGACCCGCTCCGCCTCGAGCTCCTCGATCCGCGCCTCGATCCGGCGCTGCTCGGCGTCCAGCTCGCCGATGCGGGCGCTGACCGCGTCCCGCTCGGCGATGCGGGCCTCGAGCACGCTGCGGGTCTGGCCCAGCTCCCGCTCGATCCGGGCGATCTCGTCGCGTCGCTCCTGGAGCAGGGTCTGGTACTCGCCGGCCTGCCGTTCCAGCGCGTCGCGCACCGAGGTGTCCACCTGCGCGGACGCCGGCGGCGCCACCACGATCAGCGCCACCAGCAGCGCCGCGATCAGCGCCAGGGCCGTCCACGACGCCGAGCCAGAAGCAAACGTCCCCACGCCCCAGCGATCCCGCCGCCCGCCGCGCCGCACCTAGACCTCCTCGCGCAGGTGCTGCGACACGGCGATCGCCGAGCCGACCAGCCCCACCAGGATCGACAGCGCGCTCAGCAGCAGCGCCACCTGCCCCAGCAGCAGCGGATCGCGCACGAACGGCACGAACGGCACCTGCGGCGACAGCCGGGCGACGATGTACTGGTAGCCGGGGATGACCAGCGCCAGCGTCGCGACGGCGCTGAACAGGCCCAGCAGGAAGCCCTCGATCAGGAACGGCGCGCGGATGAAGCCGCGCGTGGCGCCCACCAGCCGCATGACCTCGATCTCGCGGCGGCGGGCGGTGATGGCCGCCCGGATCGAGTTCACGATCGCGAACAGCGCGCTGCCCAGCAGCACCACGATCAGGATCGAGCCGCCGACCCGCAACGCGTCGTTCACCGCCAGGAACGTCTCGACCGCCTCCGAGCCGTCCTCGACGTCCGCGACGCCCGGCAGCGCCAGCAGCCGGGCGCGCACCTCCGGCGTCTGGGACGGGTCGAACAGCCGCAGCGAGATCGTGTCCGGCAAGGGGTTCTCGACCAGGGCGGCCGCCTGGCGCAGCGACGGAAGGTCCGCGACCAGCTCGGAGAGCACCTGGTCGCGGCCGGTGAACTCCGCGGTCGCGACGGCGTTCCAGTCACGCACGGTGCGCATCAACAGGTTCGGGTCCGCGTCGCGGGTCAGGAACGCGGACACCTCGAGCTCGGTCTGGAGCTCGCGCAGCACCTCGTTCAGGTTCAAACTCACCAGGCTGAAGCCCGCCAGGATCGTCAGCGACAGCGTCATCGTCGTGATGGTGGCGACCGAGGCGACCCAGTTGGCGCGGATGGCGCGCAGGGCCTGACGAAGGGCGTACACGGCGCTCGCCGCTACCGTCTGCCGCGCATGGGCAGGAGCGTGCGGGCGATCGCGACGGCGCGCACGCGCCTACGGATCCGCGTCGTCATGGCATCGGATGGCGGCGGGCCAGCTCGCGCACCTCGGTGCGCAGCGCGGCCACCGCGCCTGCGGGCGCGTCGTCGTCCAGCTCCAGCGCCCGGACGATCAGGTCGGCGACGGTGGGCATCGCTTCCGGCTCGAACGCCCGGGTCGCCAGCGCCGCCGTGCCCATCCGGACGCCCGAGGTGATCCACGGCTTCTCCGGATCGCCCGGCACCATGCTCTTCGACACCGTGATGCCCGCCCGGCCCAGGCGCGCGTCGGCCGCCTTGCCGGTCAGGCCCCGCGGCCGCATGTCCAGCACGAAGCAGTGGTTGTCGGTTCCGCCCGACACGACCCGGAGGCCCCGGTCCTGCAGGGCGTCGGCGAGGGCCGAGGCGTCGTCCACGATCCGCTGGGCGTAGTCGCGGAAACCCGGCTGCAGCGCCTCCCGGAACGCGACCGCCTTGGCGGCGATGACGTGCATCAACGGACCGCCCTGCGTGCCGGGGAAGATCTGGCGGTCGATCTTCTTGCCCATCTCGGCGTCGTTGCCGAAGATCACGCCGCTACGGGGGCCACGCAACGTCTTGTGGGTGGTGCTGCTCACGACGTGCGCGTGCGGCAGCGGAGCGGGGTGCACGCCGCCGGCGATCAGCCCCGCGATGTGGGCGACGTCCGCCAGCAGGATCGCGCCGACCTCGTCCGCGATCGCGCGGAAGCTCGCGAAGTCCAGGACGCGGCTGTACGCGCTGGCGCCCGCGATGATCAGCTTGGGACGGTGCTCCAGCGCCAGGGCGCGGACGTGCTCCATGTCCAGGCGCTCGCTGACGGGATCCACGGGGTAGCCGACGATCCGGTAGTCCTGGCCCGAGAAGTTCACCGGGCTGCCGTGGGTCAGGTGCCCGCCGTGATCCAGGTCCATGCCCATCACGGTGTCGCCCGGATCGAGCAGCGCCCGGTAGATCGCGAGGTTCGCGCCCGAGCCGGAGTGCGGCTGAACGTTGGCCCAGGCCGCGCCGAACAGCTCCTTCAGGCGCGCGATGGCCAGCCGCTCGACCTGGTCCACGACCTCGCAGCCGCCGTAGTAGCGCCGGCCCGGATAGCCCTCGGCGTACTTGTTCGTGAGCACGCTACCGGTCGCCTCGCGGACGGCGGCGGAGGTGAAGTTCTCGGAGGCGATCAGCTCCAGACCGTCGCGCTGACGCTGCGCCTCGGCATCGATCAGCGCGAACAGCTCGTCGTCGCGACCGACGTTCGGCGCGGAGGGAGCGCGGTCGGTGGTGGGCGGGGTCATGCCCGGAAGGATACCAGGTGACTCCGGTCGGACGGATGGTCGGGGCGCGGTCCGCCGCCTGCGGCGGGGCAGCGGACGCGTCCTGGGCCACGCGAACGCCGAGAAGCGCGTGCTAGCGTCGAAGAAACGCGGTTCAAGGCGGTTGCGCGCCCCGCTCGCGCTGCACGAACCTGCACGTACGTCCGATGCCGAGACCCGGGCCCGCTGCCTCGCCTTCACGAACCGTGAGGTTAGGAGGCCTCGACCGTGAACGACACCAACCTCGACCAACAAGTCGAAACCCTGAGGCGCGACCTCGAAGCGCTCCGAGAAGACATGCGACGGACCGCGTCCCACGCCGGCCAGGCGGGGACGGAAGCGTCGCACAGCGCCCAGGACGCGGCGCGTAGCGCGCTCGCGAACCTCGAAGCCGAAGCGAAGCGCATCCTGGACGACCTGCAGAACGCCGGAAAGGGCGCGGTGCACGCCGGCGAGGAAGCGGTCCACGGTGCGCAGGGCACGATCCAGGAACGCCCGTTCCTGTCGACCGGCGCGGCCCTCGGGATCGGCGTGGTTCTCGGGATTCTTCTGAACCGGAAGAGCTAGCCCCGTGCTGCAGCACCTCGCTGCGCTGCTCACCGCGTTCGTGGAGCTGCTCGAGGCGGAGGGGAAGCGTCTGGAGCTGACCCTCCGCAAGACGCTCGTGGCCGGCGCGCTCCTGGCGGTCGTCGCGGCCGTCGTGGGCGCCGGCCTGATCGCCGCCAGCGGATTCCTGCTGTGGGCGTTCTACCTGGCGCTGGCGGCGTACCTCTCGCCTGCGCTCTCGGCCCTCATCGTCGGGCTGGCCGCCTGGCTGCTGCTGGGAGGTGTCCTGTGGCTGATCGTGCGACGCACGAAGACCTCGTGAACGCGCGCGTCCAGCTGGCGAAGGCCCGGCTGGCGCACCTCGCGGCGCAAGCCGACGCGCAGCCCGGCCCCGTCGAGCGCACGGCGGAGGCCATCCGGAGCCGTCCGTGGCAAGGGGTCGGCCTGGCGCTCCTGGCCGGCGTGGCGCTGGGCGTCACGCGCAAGCGGGCGTTGCCGGCCCTGGTCCCGATGATCGTGCCGGTGCTTCGTCGCGTCGCAGGGGCGGGTCGGCCAAAGGGCGGATCCGCCGGCTGAGACCGATGACGGGGTAGCCGCACCCGGGGAGCCGTAGCCATGCGCGACGCGATCAAGACGGTCTGGACGAACCCGTACGTGCGGGTCGCGGCCGCGCTGGCGACCGCGTACCTGCTGGCACGGCTCTTCGTCGTCGTCCAGCCGGCCAGCGCGATGTTCCTGGCCGGCTGGGGCCTGGCGTACCTGGCGAACCCGCTGGTCGACCGCATCGAGACCCGCGGTGTCCCGCGCGGCCTGGCCGTCGCGATCGTCGTGACGGTGCTCGTTGCGCTGGCGCTGCTGCTGGTCGGCTTCGCCACGATCGCGATCCGCGACGTCGTACGCGAAGTGGACGGTGGCCTGACGCTCAGCGAGCGGGCCGCGGCCTGGCTGGAGCAGGCGCCCGAGAACCTGCGACGCCTGCTGCCCGGAGCGCTGTACGACGCGCTCGCCGGGCCGCTGGCGACCCTGGGCGATCTGCTGCGCGAAGCCGGTCAGGTGCTGGCGCCCCACGCCGAGGCGATCGGGACCGGGCTGTACGGCATCGTCAGCGGCACCGTCACCGGGGCGTTCTTCACGGTGGTGGCGCTGGTCGTCACGATCTACCTGTCGTACGGCTTCCACCGCTTCAATGCGGCCGCCCTTCGCATCGTGCCCGAGCCGTACCAGGACGGGGTGGCGCGGCTGGCGAACACGTTCGACCGCGTGGCCGGCGGCTACGTCCGGGGTCAGCTGCTGATCGCCCTGGTCGTCGGCGTGATGATCACGCTGGGACTCACGCTGGTCGGGCTGCCGTTGGCCGGCCTGATCGGCCTGATCGCCGGCGTGCTGAACCTGATCCCTCTGGTCGGCACCGTCCTGCCCGTCGTCCCGGCGCTGATCATCGCGGTGGCCGAGGGCTGGTGGACGGTGCTGCTGGTCGTCGTGGTGTTCGTCGCCGCGAATCAGATCGACGCGCAGCTGCTGACGCCGCTGGTGATGGCGAGGTCGACCCGCCTGCACCCCGTGACGGTGATGCTCTCCGTCATCGGCGGCTTCGCGTTCGGTGGGATCGTCGCGGCGATCTTCGCCGTCCCGGTCGCCGCGTTCGTCAAGGTCCTCTACACCGAGCGCTACCTGTCCAGCCGGTTCTACCGTCAGGGCTGACGCCGACGTCAGCCGGTCGGGTCGTTGTCCGGCGGCTCCGTGGCCTGTGCCGCCGTGCCCCACTCCGAGCGGTTCTCGAGGTCCAGCACGTAGTCCTCGTACGCCTTCTCGCGCCAGTACGCCTCCTGCTCGGAGGAGAGCTCGCGCGGGAGCGTCAGGCCGGTCCGCGCGGCGAGCTCGCCTAGGGGCAGCGTCCGGAAGTCCTCACGGGTCAGACGCTCGTCGAGATGGGCGGAACGGTCGGACATGGGGCCTCCCCCGGCGCTTCGCGAAGCTCGTCCGCGCGGCCCAGCGCCCGGGGCCGCCGCGGCGTCGTGCGACGTGCCCGTAGCGTAGGCGGCCGCTCGGTAGGCCGATCGTCGCCCACGGTACGGACGAAACGGCTCCGAGGACGGCGTTGTGGGGGTGGAGGTTCCTCATGTCCCCACGTCCCTCGTTCCGTTCGTTCCTGACCGCCGGCGTCCTGGCCGGCGTCGTGTCCGTCGCGATCAACGCCGTGCTGTTCTGGATCGCGCAGGCCGCCGGCGCCTGGTCGATGGCCGTCGTCACGCCGGTCGGCGATCCGATCGAGCTGTCGGCCATCGCCTTCCTGTCGGTGGGTCCTGCCGTCCTGGGCTCGCTCCTCGCCTGGCTCCTGATCGCGTTCGTGCCCAGGGGACGGACGGCGTTCCTGGCCGTCTCCGCGCTGGTGCTGGCCGCGTTCCTGATCCCGCCGTTCCAGCTGGGCGCGCCGGTGGGCATGGTGATCGTCCTGCAGCTCATGCACCTCGTGGTCGCCGCGGCCACGGTCGGGCTCGCGCTCCGGGCGGTCGCCTCGCCTCGGGTCTGACGCCGGCCGGCTCCTTGCGCCGGCCTCAGTGCTCGAGCAGCCCCTCGACCGCCGCCTCGATGGTGGGGTAGCGGAACGAGAACCCGTCCTCCAGCAGGCGGACCGGACGCACCTTCGTGCTGGGGAACAGCACCATGTCCGGCATGCCGCCGAACAGCAGCCGCAGGGCGAACGCCGGCACCGGCACGATCGCGGGCCGGCGCAGGGCGCGCGCCGCGGCGCGGGTGATCTCGATCTGACGGGCGGGCTCCGGCGCGGTCAGGGCGTACGTTCCGCCGGCCTCGCCCGCGTCGATCAGGAACAGCATCGAGCCGATCAGGTCGGCGCCGTGGATCCACGGCCACCACTGCTTGCCGTCGCCCAGCGGCCCGCCCACGCCCAGTCGGATCGGCAGCACGAGCCTCCGCCACGCCTCGGCCTCCGGGGCGAGGACCACGCCGATCCGCCCTACGATCAGCCTGCTCCGCTCCGCGGCGGGCGCGGCCGCCTGCTCCCACGCGACCCCGAGCTGACCCAGGAAGAACGACGTGTCCGGCTCCGAGCGGTCCTCGAGCTCCTCTTCGCCGCGATCCCCGTACACCGACGCGCCCGACGCCTGGAACCAGGTTCGCGGCGCGCGCTCGGCCCGGGCGGCGGCCTGGACCAGGGTGGTCGTGGCGTCCAGCCGAGAGTCCACGATCGCCTTGCGGTGCTCGGGACCGAACCGACCGTCCGCGATCGAGGCGCCCGCCAGGTTCACCAGCACGTCCGCGCCGCTCAGCACCCGTCCCAGACCCTCGAGGTGCGCGACGTCGCCGTCCTTCGCCGCGGTCGGCGTCCAGGCGAGCGGCGTCGTCCCCTCCGGCTCGCTGCCGTCGACGCGGCGGGTGAGCACCGTGACGCGCCAGCGATCCTTCGCGGCTACGACCAGGCGGCGACCGATCGGGCCGGAGGCGCCGGCGATCACCATGTGCGGACGAGGATCGGTGCTGGGCTGGAGCATGCCCCGAGCGTAGCGCCGCGCGGCGCACGGAACCGTCGACCGCACCCAGATCGCGCGACGTTGCCGGAGAATGTCCTACGAGCGGTCGGTGCGTCGTCCCTCGGCGCGCGGCGGCGAGCGCGCCGTACGCTGCGACCGACTCGGGCGTGCGCGCCCGGGATCGGCCTCCACGCCCGCGCGATCGTGAGCGTCGGGTGAGGTGGTGCTGGGCCTCGTCGTGCTACAACATGCCGTAGCTGGGGAACGACATCACCACGTCCCGCGAGCTCGCTGCTGGGACACGGAGGTTGAACCACGTGAGCCAACGACCGCCTTCAGACGCGCCCGACGATCGCCACGAGGGGCTGGACCCCGACACGCCGTACGGCGCCATCGCCGTGACGGTCTTCCTTGCCGCCGTGATCCTCGTCTTCTGGTTCGGGATGTTCTTCCTGAACCTCTCCCGGAGCTGACGTGAAGGAGAGCCAACACGATCAGATCGCGACCTGGGAGCGCCGCTGGCTGGCGTTCTCGGGCCTGATGTCGCTCACCTTCGTTCTGCTGATCGCCTACAACCTGGCGACCGAAGGCGCGCACATCGCGCAGCGCACCACCAAGGCCGCACCGGAGCAGATCCTGGCGCAGGACGTGTTCGCGAACCCGGGCGTGCGCGTGTTGGCCCCCGGCAAGATCCAGGTCACCACCGTCGCGCAGGCGTTCGTGTTCCAGCCGTCCGACGTGCGCGTCCCCGTCGGGTCCGACGTCGAGTTCTACCTGACGGCGGCGGACGTGATCCACGGCTACCAGATCGAGAACACGAACGTGAACGTCGAGCTGATTCCGGGCGAGGTCGCCCGGCTCAACTACACGTTCAAGGAGCCCGGCGTCTACCGCATCACCTGCAACGAGTACTGCGGCATCGGCCACCACAACATGCTGGGCAGCGTCACGGTGCTGCCCGCCTCGCAGTGGAACGCCGAGCGCCAGGCGGGCCCCGGCGCCCAAGCGGCCGCGGGCGAGGTGGACGGCGCGACGATCTATACGAACAACTGCGCGTCGTGCCACCAGGCGAACGGCCAAGGCATCCCCGGGGCGTTCCCGCCGGTCGCGGGTCACAGCGCCGAGCTGATCCAGACGCAAGGACGCGACTACCTGCCGATCGTCCTCCTCTACGGCCTGCAAGGCGCCATCGAGGTCGAGGGCACGACCTACAACGGCGTCATGCCCGCCTGGTCGCAGCTCTCCGACGAGGAGCTCGCCGCCGTCACGAACCACATCGTCACCGAATGGGACGAGGACGCGCTTCCGGACGACTTCCAGCCCTACGAGCCCAGCGAGTTCGCCGAAGCGCGCGGCCAGGAGCTCAGCGCCGACGACGTCCTGCAGCGGAGGAGCGAATGACCACGGCCGCCGCCACCACCACCACCGCCGCCGCTGCGCTGACCGCACGCGGCGAGCGTCGCGTCACGTTCGCCTTCCTCGTCACCGGCTTCGCCGCGCTGCTGCTGGGCGGGCTTCTCGGTCCGCTGCAGGCGATGAACTACGCCGGCGTGGACCTGTACCAGTACCTGCCCTGGCTGCGGTCGTACTACCAGGGGCTCACCCTGCACGGCGTCCTGAACGCCCTGGTGTTCACGACCTACCTCAACGCCGCGATCCTGCTCTACTTCCCGGCGCGCGAGATGAAGATCCCCATGAACCTGCCGTTCGTGTGGACCACGTACGGCGTCATGACGGGCGGCCTGGCGATGGCCGCCGTCGCGATCCTGTCGAACACCTCGAACGTGCTGTACACCTTCTACCCGCCGCTGGCCGGGCACTGGGGCTTCTACCTGGGCCTGGCGCTGGTCGTCGTCGCCAGCCTGATGGTGGCGTTCGAGACGCTCCGGATGCGCGCCACGTTCAAGCGCCAGAACCCGGACAAGGTCACCCCGATCGTCACCTACATGGCGGTCATGACCCAGCTGATGTGGATCTTGGCCTCGGTCGGCATCGTCGTCGAGGTCGTGGTGTTCCTGCTGCCCTGGTCGCTGGGGCTCATCGCCGGCGTGGATCCCGGGCTGGCCCGCACGCTGTTCTGGTGGACCGGCCACCCGATCGTGTACTACTGGCTGCTGCCCGCCTACATCAGCTGGTACGGCTTCATGCCCAAGCAGGCCGGCGGCGAGCTGGTCTCGGACTCGCTCACCCGCCTGGCGTTCCTGATGTTCCTGATGTTCAGCACGCCGGTCGGGTTCCACCACCAGTTCACCGACCCGGGCATCAGCGCGGGCTGGAAGATGGTCCACTCGCTGCTGACGATGTTCGTCGGCATCCCGAGCCTGATCACCGCGTTCACCGTCGCGGCCTCGCTGGAGGTCGGCGGCAAGCGCGCCGGCGGCAAGGGCGTGTTCGGCTGGATCGGCAAGCTTCCCTGGCGGCAGCCGGCGTTCGCCGCGCAGGTTCTGGCCATGATCGCGTTCATCTTCGGCGGCGCCGGCGGCATCGTGAACGCCAGCTTCAACCTCGATCCGCTGGTGAACGACACCGCCTGGATTCCCGGCCACTTCCACCTCACCGTCGGTACCGCCGTGACGCTGACCTTCTTCGGGCTGAGCTTCTGGTTCGTCCCGCACCTGACCGGCAGGCGGCTGTTCTCGCCCACGATGGCGCTGGCGTCGGCCTGGACCTGGTTCGTGGGCATGATGGTGTTCGCGCTGGGCATGCACTGGCAGGGCCTGTACGCCGTTCCGCGGCGCGCCCTGGTCAGCGCCGCGCCCGAGGGCACGTACGACGGGATCGCCCTGCAGCAGGCGCTGACCGGTGTCAGCGGGGTGATCCTGCTGGTGGCCCTCGTGCTCTACTTCACGGTCCTGTTCGGCACGATCTTCGGAGGCGCGAAGCTGAGCGAGAGCCAACGGCCCGAGATCCCGTTCGTCGAGACGGTCGAGCTCCGCCCCGTCGGCGTCATGCGGGTCCTCGACATGGTGTGGGGCTGGTTCCTCGTGGCCGCGATCCTGGTCGCGGTGGCGTACCTGCCGACGCTGATCGACATGCTGTTCAACCAGGTCGGCATCCAGCCGTACCGGCTCTGGTAGGGGAGGAGAGGAACCGTGTTCACGTCCCTGTTGCTGTCCTCGGTCCTGACCGGCCTGTTGGCCACCGCCGTCATGGTCGTCTTCCTCTACCTGCCGCTCCTCTGGAACGGCACGTACTACGACACGCTGGCCGCGATCGGCTCGATCTGGACGCGCGAGGCCAACGACCGCTCACGCGTGCTGGGCGGCCTGGTCCTGTTCGCCGGCGGCGTGGCGTTCGCGCTGTTCTACGGCGCGTTCGTGCTGATGTTCCTGCAAGGCGTCGGCGCGTTCCGCGGGCCGCAGTACATCGTGTTTCCGAACGCGCCGACCACGATCGACCTGTTCTTCCCGTTCCTGGGACTCGTCGGCGGGTTCGGGCAGGGCATCTTCGTGTCGCTGATCACCACCTTCGTGATCACCGACTTCCACCCGTTGGAGCGCTTCCGCGATCCGGCCCCGCTGATCCTGTCGTTCCTGGTGGGCCACACGGTGTTCGGCGTGGTCGTGATGTTCTTCCAGCACCAACTGCTGCAGCTGCTGCTCTGAGCGACACGTTCCGTGGCGCGTTCGGCGTGCGGCCCGAGCCTCGGGCCGCACGCTCGCTTTGGACGCGCTTCAGTCGACGCGCTTGAGGTCGGCCTGCGACGCCAGCAGCTCGAGCCGCATGCCGCCGTGGCGCAACGTGCCCACCAGGCGCGCCACGCCACCCTTGCGGAGACGCACGGTGGCCGGACGGGCGGCCGCGCCGGCAGCGATCAGCGACCCGATCGCTTCGGACAGCTGCGGCTCGTGGCCCACGCACGCCACACGCAGCAGCCGGTCCAGCGGGTCGGAGCCCGCCAGCGCCCGTTCCAGGGCGGCGGGGAGCTCCGCCGCCTCGCCGTCGGCGAGGACCGCAAGCGGCTCCGCGCCTGCCGGCGCCAAATGGGCCAGCGCCGCGGCGGTCTGCGCGGCACGCGTCCACGGGCTCGTGAACAACCGGTCCAGCTTGGGCAGCACGCCGGCCAGTCGGCGCGCCTGACGTTCCCCCTTCGTGACCAGCGGACGCGTCGCGTCGTCCGGCCACTGGGCACCGCGCTGCGCCGCCGCGCCGTGCCGGACGATCCACAGCTCGACCGTCACGCCTCGGCGACCCCGCCGTCGCCGTCGCCGTCCAGCGCCGCGCCGAGCAGGAGCAGCGCCTGCGCGCGCTCGAGCTTCGTCTGCGACGACGGCACCAGCGTCACCACGCGGTCGATCGCCGTGGCCGCACGGGCCAGCACGTCCGAATCGGCTTCGGCGCCCTGCGGCGCGGTATCCGCCGACGCGGAGCTCGCCGATGCGGCATCGGCAGGCACGCTCTCGATCTCGAGCTCGTTCCAGTGCACCGACCGCCCCGCCGACGGCCGACGCGCGGCCACGTCGTCGAACGACGCGACCGCCACGGCGCGGCCCTGCTCGAGCAGCTCGAAGCTGACGCGCTCGACGACGAGCTCGAAGGTGCCGCGCAGCGAGCGCGGGTCCGCCACCGTCCGCACCCGATCCGCGATCGACGTCGGCCACGGATCCCACGGATCGGCGTCGTCGGGAATGGGCAGCTCGATCTCGTCGCGCCGGTGCACGGCGCCCTGGACGGTTCCCAACGTCTTCAGCGTCGCGAGAAGCCGGCCGTCGGCCATGCGTCGGCGCAGCGCGAAGCCGGCCCGCGCCAGGCTGAGCCGGGCGTCGTCGTAGTAGCGGTCCTTGTTCACGACGTGATGGGCAGGCCCCGTTTCCAGACCCACCTCGGCCAGCGCCGCGGCGAGCTCGGCGGCGGACGGTACGTGCTCGGTCATCAACGAGTACTTCGCTTCGGTCTCCGTCGCCACCTACGTCGCCTCCTCAGCGCCGCCCGCCGCCGAGCCAGCGGCGCAGCAGCCCACCGATCCCGCCCGCGTCGGCGTCCGGCCTGTCGCGCTGCGTGCGGTCGGACGCGGCGTGCCCCGCGTCGCCGGCATCGTCGTACGCTTCCTCGCGCTGCTCCTCTTCCCACGTCTCGTCCCACGTCTCGTCCCGCGCCTCGTATCCGTCGTCTTTCGGCGCTGCCCCGGCGGCACCGTCCGCCCGCTCGAACGCCTGCGCCTGCAGCAGGTCCTCCTCGATCAGGCGACCGTCGCCCGCCAGCGACTCGACGTGGTGCTGCAGCTCGTGGGTGAGGGTCTCCCAGATCTCCTCCTCCCAGTCGAACTCGGGATCGTTCTCCGCGATGCGACGGAACGAGCCCCAGTACAGCGCGACGTGGCGGCCGAGCCCCTCGACCCCGCCCAGGAAGTCGTCCGGGCCCGGGTCCAGGTACTCGCCCATGCGGTACACGTCGCGGTAGCCCTCCTCGACCTTCACGTCGCGCAGGGCGTGCACCCCTTGAAGGTCCTGCAGGAAGACGTCGGGGACCTCGTCGAGCATCGACTCGACGGTGGCGCGGAATCGCTGGTACGTCACGCACGCATGCTACCCGGCGGGCCGCAGGGCGCGCGGTCGTCTGCGCGCGCCGGCCGCGCGGTTGGCGGTCGCGCGCGCCCCCGGCGCGTCAGGACGCGCGTCCCGGCGGGCACGCCGTATCCTCGCTGCTATACTCGCGGCCAACGCGAAGCCGTCACGACCGTGCGCGGGCCGTCCGGCCGGAAGGGAACCGTATGTCGGAACTGAGGAACGTGGCCGTGCTGTCCCACAGCGGAGCGGGGAAGACCAGTCTGGTCGAGGCGATGCTGTGGCGAGCCGGCGTGATCGAGGCGATGGGCCGCGTCGAGGACGGCACGACCGTCTCCGATCAGCTGCCCGAGGAGAAACGCCGCAAGATCTCGATCACGACCACCGTCCACCCGCTGACCTGGCAGGAGAACCGCTTCAACCTGCTCGACGCGCCGGGGTACGCCGATTTCGTGGGCGAGATCCGTGGCGCGCAAGCCGCGGCGGACGCCGCGATGATCGTCGTCTCGGCCGTGTCCGGTGTCGCCGTCGGCACCGAGCGGGTGTGGACCTCGAGCTTCGAGCGCGAGCTGAGCACGCTGTTCGTGATCAACAAGATGGACCGCGAGAACGCGGACTTCTTCCGCACCATGGCGGACATCGAGCAGAGCCTGCCCGGCAACATCGCCGCCATCCAGGTCCCCATCGGGAAGGCCGGCGACTTCCGCGGCCTGGTCGACCTGCTGAGCATGCGGGCGTACCTGTGGCCCGAGGGCGCGCCCGTCGAGGTGGACGTTCCCGACGAGGTCGCCGGCGTCGCGAAGGAGTACCGCGAGCGCCTGATCGAGGCGATCGTCGAGACCGACGACGACCTGATGATGCAGTACCTCGAGGACGCCGAGATCCCCACGGCCGATCTGCGCAAGGCGTTCTACGCCGCGGTGCGCGCCGGTCAGCTGACCCCGGTGCTGCTCACCTCCGCCGAGAAGGCGATGGGCGTCAGCATGCTGCTGGACTTCATGACCGAGGGCGTGCGCACCGTCGAGGATCACGCGGAGCTTCCCGTCGCCGAGGGCGAGCCGCCCACGCTGGGCGAGGGCCAGCCGTTCGGCGCCCGGGTCTTCAAGACCGCGGTCGATCCGTACCTGGGCAAGATCAGCTACATGCGCATCCTGTCGGGAACGCTGAACGCGGGCGAGACCGTGCTGGACACGACGCAGGACCAGAAGGTCAAGGTCGCGCACCTGTTCGTCCCCCACGGCCACGCGATGGACGAGGTCAAGACGCTCCCCTCCGGAGCGATCGGGGCGATCACGAAGGCCGAGCCGGTCCACACCGGCGACACGCTGGCGGCCGAGTCGCGCCCGTTCGTGCTGCAGCCGATCCGCTTCCCGCCGCCCGTGATGGCGCTGGCGCTGGAGCCGGTGAGCCGCGCGGACGACGACAAGATGACCGAGGCGCTAGGCAAGCTGCTCGAGGCCGACCCGACCCTTCAGCTCGAACGCAACGCCGACACGCACGAGACGGTCCTGTGGGGCATGGGCCACGTCCACCTCGAGGTGGCCGTCGCCACGCTCAAGGAGCGCTTCGGCGTGAACGTCGACACCCACGCGCCCAAGGTCGCTTACCGCGAGACGATCCGCGGCACGGGCGAGGCCCGCTACCGCCACAAGAAGCAGACGGGCGGCTCGGGACAGTTCGCCGAGGTCGCGCTCCGGGTCGAGCCCGCGGCCACCGGCTCGGGCCTGGTGTTCGAGTGGAAGGTCGTCGGGGGCGCGATCCCCTCGCAGTTCCAGTCGAGCTGCGAGAAGGGCGTTCGCCAGGCGATGGCCAACGGCGTGCTGGGCGGCTTCGTGACCGACGACGTCAAGGTCGAGGTGTTCGACGGCAAGGACCACCCGGTGGACAGCAAGGACGTCGCGTTCCAGACGGCCGCCGCGCAGGCGTTCAAGGAGGCGGTCTCGAAGGCGGAGCCGGTGCTGATGGAGCCCGTCGCGCTGGTCAAGGTGCGCGTGCCCGACCGCTTCACCGGCGACGTGATCGGCGACCTGAACAGCCGCCGCGGCCGGATCCTCGGCATGGACAACGAAGGCTCCGTCTCGACGGTCAGCGCGCACGTGCCCGTCTCGGAGCTGGCCACCTACTCGCCCGAGCTCCGCTCGCTCACCGGTGGACGCGGCGCGTTCTCGCGCCGCTACGATCACTACGCGCCGGTGCCGCAGCACCTCGTGAGCAGCATCCTGGACGCGGCCCCGGAGGGCAACGCGACGCACGCCTGAGCAGCAAGAGAGGCGCGCCCGTCCCGCGGGCGCGCCTCCCGGGCGTGGGGCGCGCGGTCGGCGCCCATCGGCTCTACAGCGCCGCGAGCTGTTCCTTCACGTCCTCGGCCAGCTCGCGGGCCAGCTGCTCGCCCTCTGCAGCGTCGCCGACGCTGCTGGCGTGGAGGCTGGTGCCGTTCGTCGCGACCGCGCCGAACAGCGTCAGCTCGCCGTCGGGGCTGACCGACGCCAGCGCGCCGACGAGCTGGTCCGGCAGCGCGGCGGCGAACGCCCGCTCGGCCCGGACCCGGTCGAAGCTGGGCCGGTGCTGCAAGGTGTAGGCCAGCTCGAACGCGGAATCGTCGTTCTCGCGCACCAGCAGACCCAGCGCGCCCTGGCCGGGCGCGGGCGCGAACGTCTCGGGCTCCAGCAGCGCGTCGATGCGGTTGCGTTGGTCCAGGATCATCAGCGTCGACGCGGGCAGCAGCAGCGCCCGCAGCTCGTCACGCGTCAGGCGCGTCAGATCGTCGTCCAGCGAGCCGGACAGCGGCGCCGCCTCGAGGTCGGGTCTCAGCGCCTTCAGGAAGGCGGTGTCGCGTCCCTCGCGCACGCCCACCTGGCTTCCGGGCTCGATGGCGGTCAGCTCCTTCGCGCCGCGCGACACCAGCGCCGTGCGGGGATCCATCCGGCGCGCCACGGCGGCCAGAACCACGCCGTCTGGAAGCTCCAGCGGAAGCGCGTCCAACGGTTGCACGGCGATGCCGATCGACTCGGCCACCAGCGCGTCGACCAGGGCGGAGGGCGCCGAGGCGCGGAGCGTGCGCTGCGTGATCTGGACGTCGGGCCACTCGGCGTTCAGTTCCGTGAGGACCGACCGTGCTTGGCGCAGCGCTTCGGCGCCGTCGCGGTTCCCCATTACGATGCGAGCCATGGGGACGTTCTATCACAGCGTCGGCGCGCCGGCGCGATGGCGATCCGTCGCCGCTGGACGGGCGCGCACCGTGCGCGTCGGCGTCCTCGGCCGGCTCAGCCCTGGTGGTTCGCCTCGGCCCTCAGCTGTTCGACACGGTCCGTCTCCTCCCAGGGGAACCCGTCGCGGCCGAAGTGCCCGTAGCTGCTGGTCGGCACGTAGATGGGCCGTTGCAGGTCGAGCTGCTCGATGATCGAGGCCGGACGGGCGTCGAACACCTCCCACACGATGCGGGAGAGCGTCTCGTCGCTGAGCCGCGACGTTCCGAACGCATCGACGTACACGCCGACGGGCTGCGCCACGCCGATCGCGTACGCCAGCTGCACCTGGCAGCGCCGCGCCAGGCCGGCCGCCACAACGTTCTTCGCGATGTAGCGGGCGTAGTAGCTGGCCGAGCGGTCCACCTTCGTGGGGTCCTTGCCGCTGAACGCGCCGCCGCCGTGGGGCGCGGCGCCGCCGTAGGTGTCGACGATGATCTTGCGGCCGGTCAGGCCGGCGTCTGCCTGCGGGCCGCCCAGCACGAAGCGTCCGGTCGGGTTGATGTAGAAGCGGGTCGCGTCGGTCACCATGCCGTCCGGCACGACCGGCTCGACCACCAGCCGCACGACGTCGCGGTGGAGCGTCTCCATGTCGACGCCGTCGGCGTGCTGGGCCGACACGACGACCGTGTCCAGGCGGATCGGCGCGTCGCCGTCGTACAGGACGGTGACCTGGGCCTTGCCGTCGGGACGGAGGTAGGGCAGGGTGCCGTCCTTGCGGACGTCCGCGAGGCGCTGCGTCAGCCGGTGCGCCAGCGTGATCGGGAGCGGCATCAGGGCGTCCGTCTCGTCCGTCGCGTAGCCGAACATGAGGCCCTGGTCGCCGGCCCCGATCCGGTCGAAGCGGTGCCCGCTGGTCGAGTCGAGCGCCTTGTCGACGCCCAGCGCGATGTCGGCCGACTGCTCGTTGATGGCGATCAGGACGCTGCTGTAGTCCGCATCGAAGCCGAACGACGCGTCGACGTACCCCACCTCGCGCACGGTGTCGCGGACGATGCGTTGCAGGTCCACGTAGCCGCTGCAGCGGATCTCGCCCGCGACGAGCGCCAGGCCCGTGGTCAGCAGCGTCTCCGCCGCGACGCGCGCGTCCGGGTCGTGCGCCAGGATGGCGTCGAGCACCGCGTCGCTGATGCGGTCGGCGAGCTTGTCGGGATGGCCTTCGGTGACCGATTCCGCGGAAATGCGTCGTTGCACGGGGAGCCTCCAGATGCGTGCGCCGCGGCGGGCGCGGACGGGCCGATCCCGCCGCCGACGAAGTCCGGAGATGCTACCAGAGCCCGCGCAGACGCGCCCGCAGCCGGCGGTACGGTTCAGGGCGCTAGACTCGCGACATGGGATCCGCCGCATGAAACGCTCCGCATGAGCTTCGCCGCATGAGCCTTGCCGCATGAGCCTCGTCGCATGAGCCGTCCGACCGAGCCGACACGCGGCGGGGCGCGACCCGCCGCGGCGGCCGCCATCCGGGCGGCCGGACCCAGCGACGCGCGCGCCCTGGCGGCGTTGATGGCGACGATCTACGCCGAGGGTCGCTGGTTCGTCGGCGACATGGGCCCCCGCGCGGAGACGCTCTCGCGTCAGCTGCGCGCGATGGACCCGGCGCGCGAGATCGTGCTGGTCGCCGAGGAGCGGGCCGGAGGGGCCGCGGGCGACCTGGTCGGCTGGATCGAGGCGCGTCGCTACCTGCCGACCCGGTTGGAGCACGTCGCGTCGTTGACGATCGCCGTCGCGCCGCATGCACGCGGTCGCGGCATCGGCCGCCGGCTGATGCGCGCGGTCGTGCCGTGGGCCCGCCGCGTGGGGGTCCGCAAGCTGCGCCTCGACGTCCGCGCCGGGAACGAGGCGGCGCTGGCGCTCTACCGCGCCGAGGGGTACGTGGTCGAGGGCGTCGAGCGCGACCAGATCCGGGACGTGGACGGGTTCGAGGACAACGTCGTCATGGCGCGCTTCCTGGATCCGGGTCGCGACACCGACGCGGACCCGGGCCGGTAGACTGCCGCATGTCCGAAGCGAATCTCGCCGAGTGGCCCACGCAGCGCGTGGGCCTGTTCGTCGACACCCAGAACCTGTACTACGCCGCCCGGGACGGCCACGGTCGCCACGTCGACTACGCCCGCCTGCTGACGTTCGCCGCGCGCGGACGGCGCGTGGCGCAAGCCAGCGCGTACGTCGTCGAGCGCGAAGGGGAGCGCCAGGCGTTCGGGTTCGTCACGAAGCTGTCGGTGCTGGGCTACCGCGTGCGCCGCCGGACGGTCCGGGTCCACCGGGTGGACGACGAGGGACGCACCGTTCAGGAGGGCGACTGGGACATGGGGATCGTCGCCGACATGGTTCGCGCCTGGGACGGCCTGGACGTGCTGATTCTCGCCAGCGGCGACGGCGATTTCGTGCCGATCGTGCGCGTGGCGCAGGATCGTGGGCTGAGGGTCGAGAGCGCGGCGTTCCGAGCGACGACCAGTCAAGACCTGATCGACGTGGTCGACCGGTTCGACGATCTCGCGGAGGTGCGCGGCGTCTTCGTGGGCGAGGAGTGAGGCTCAGCCGTCCGCGAGCTTCGACTCCAGCAGCCTCCGCACCACCGCCGGGTCCGCCGTCCCGCCGCTCTCCTTCATCACCCTCCCCAGCAGCGCGTTGATCGCCTTGGGCTGCTCCTTCGCCGAGGCGACGACGTCGGGGTTGGCCTCCATCACCGCGTCGACGATCCCGCTCAGGGCGTCCTCGTCCGCGACGCGGGCCAGGCCGCGCTGAGCGACGAGGGTCGCGGGGTCGGCGCCGTCCAGCACCTCGGGCAGCAGCTCCTTCGCGACGGTGGTCGAGATGGTGCCGTCGGCGATCAGCGTCAGCAGCGACGCCAGCAGCGCGGGGTCCAGCGTGGCGTGCTCCAGCGTCCGGTCGGAGGCGCGAAGCCGCCCCGCGACCTCGCTCAGCAGCCAGTTCGCGACGGTCTGCGGCGGTCCGTCCCAGGCGGCGCAGGTCGCGTCGAACGTGGCGGACGTCCGCACGTCGTACGCGATCTGCGCGGCGTCCTCCTCCTTCAGGCCGAGGGCGAGGTAGCGCGCCCGCTTGGCGGCCGGCAGCTCCGGCATGGCGGCGACGATCCGGTCGCGCCTGGCGGCGTCGACGCGGATCTCGGGGAGGTCGGGGTCGGGCATGTAGCGGTAGTCGGCGGCGCCCTCCTTGCTGCGTTGCGACACCGTCTTCTGGCCGCCCTCGTTCCAGCCGCGGGTCTCCTGCACGATCTCGTAGCCGTCGTCCAGGATGCGCTCCTGGCGGCGGATCTCGAACGCCAGGGCGGCCTCGACGGCGCGGAAGCTGTTGAGGTTCTTGACCTCGACCTTGGTGCCGAACGTGCCGTCCGGCCGGCGGAGCGAGACGTTCACGTCGGCGCGCATCTTGCCCTCTTCGGGGCTGGCCTCGCTGACGGCCAGGGCGCGCGCCAGCGCGCGGACCTCCTGCAGGAACGCGCGGGCTTCGGCTGGGGTGCGCAGGTCCGGCTCCGTGACCATCTCGATCAGCGGCGCGCCGGCACGGTTCAGGTCCAGCAGGCTGTGCCCGGCGTAGAGCGGGTGCACCAGCCGGCCGGCGTCCTCCTCGAGGTGGACGCGGGTGACGCCGATGGTGCGGCCGCCGGGGATCTCGAGCCGGCCGTGCTCGCCGATCGGGCGGTCGTACTGGCTGATCTGGTAGTTCTTGGGCGCGTCGGGATAGAAGTAGTGCTTGCGGTGGAACTGGGTACGGTCCGGCACCTCGCAGCCCAGCGCCAGCGCGAAGCGGAGGCCCAGCTCGATCGCTTCGGCGTTCGCGACGGGCAGGCTGCCGGGGAGCCCCATGCAGACGGGACAGACGTGGGCGTTGGGCGCGTCGCCGAAGCCGCTGGCGTCGCAGCCGCAGAACATCTTGCTGCGCGTCTGCACGGCGAGGTGGATCTCGAGTCCGATGACCGGCTCCGGCATGCGATCGAGTCTAGCAGGGCGTTCCGCGCCGCTGCGCTATGCTTCTGGCATGATCCGTATGCGCCTCGACGACATCGCCGTTTCGGGCGAGGGCAAGCAGTTCCTGCTGCTGCTCCGCGCGGACGAGGACGAGCGAGTTCTTCCCATCGTGGTGGACGCGATGCAGGCTCTCGCGATCGCAGCTGGACGGAGCGGCGAGAAGCCGTCCCGGCCGTTGACGCACGACCTGGTGCTCTCGCTGTTGGAGGTCCTGGGCGCCCAGGTCGTCCAGGTCGAGATCACCGACCTGGTCGAAGGGACGTTCTACTCGATGCTGGTCGTCGAGCGGGGCGGCGTGCGGTTCGACATCGACGCGCGGCCCAGCGACGCGCTGGCGGTCGCCGTTCGCGTGGATGCCCCGATCCTCGTGGCGGAAGAGGTCCTCGAGAACTCGGGCTTGGACGACGAGACGGGCGAGGGCGGCTTCGAGGCCTGACCCTCGGCCTGACCTTTCGACGTAGGCTCAGCGCGTTCGTTCGGGAGGCTCGGGCGGTTCGCGCGGGTCCCGCGGCGTGGACGGCTCGGGGAGCGGCTCGCCGGTGTCCAGCGCGCGCAGCGCTTTGGCGAGCGTGACGATTCGCAGCGTGGCCGCCCGCACTTCCGTGTCCAGCCGCCGTAGATCGGCGTCGGGTCGGACTTCGGCCGGGGCCAGCGACGCTTCGATGGCGCGGCGGGCCGCCACCGGCCGCTCGTGCCAGGCGGGGTGGGATTCGACGCGTGCCCGGAGTCGCTCGAGCTCGAACCCGAGGCGTCGACGGTCGACGAGCGCGCGGTAGCGCCGCTTGTGGTCGGAAAGGCCCTGCTCGTTCATTGCCCGGTAGTCTACTCAGGAATGCTTCGGCGTGTCGGGGTCCGGCACACGATCCGCGGCGCATGCTTCGCGGCACCCGCGCTCGGGCTGCTGCCCGGCGGATTCACGGCAGCGCGTCCGTTCGTGGTCGCGATGCCTTGGTGTCGTGCATGCGCAACAACGCTGCCGAAATGCACATGATCGCGGACCGGCAGGCCGGGAGGGCCGTCCAGCACGCATCGTGAACTTCGACGTGCGCACGTTGGCACCGTATTCGCGCATGTGCGACAACGGCGATCGCGAGGTGGCGTACGCGTACGGGAGCGACGCGCGCGCGTGCCTGCGGCGCGGACGGCGCGGACGGCGCGGACGGCGCAGTCGGCGCATCGGCCGACGACGAGCCTCGACGTCACCGACCGTCGCGTCGCCGAGCTCTGCTTCCCACGATCGATCCCGCGCGGACGTGGGGTCCGCGCGGGATCGATGGTCGAGCTCGGCGTCGTGGCCGGCCCGGGTCGAGATCGGTGCTCGGCGCGCTCAGCCCTGCAGGTGCGCCTCGATGAAGTACAGGGCCTTGTCGACGTCGCGCGAGATCTCGGTGAACAGGTCCTCGGTGGTGGGCTCGCCCAGCTGCGCGGCGCGCTCGATCGCCTGACGCGTGCTGGCGGCGTAGGCCGAGAAGGCGTCGGCCAGCGCCTCGAGGTTGGCCCGGCCGTCGCGCGCGTCGACGGGGAACTCGGCCAGCGTGGTCGCCTGCGCGGCCATCCGCACGGTGCCGGTCGCGTAGCCGCCCAGCGCGGTGACGCGCTCGGCGAGCTCGTCCGTGAACGGCTCGACCATGCCGGCGACCTGGTCGAAGAGAAGGTGCAGCTGCATGAAGTCCGCGCCCTTGACGTTCCAGTGCGCCTGCTTGGCCTGGCTGTGCAGATCCGCGTTGTCCGCCATCTGCTGGTTCAGGAGTCCGACGAGCTCCTTGCGAGCGTCGCTGTCGACGTCGATGCGCGTCGTGAAGGTCGTGTTCGTGGTGGTGGTCGTAGCCATGTCGTGTCCTCCTCGAATGTGAAGGGGCGCGACGCCCACGATGGGCGCCTCGTTCCCTTGCCTCGCTCTCGAGAATAGTACGTTCTCGGAATGGTTCCGAGTTATGGAGACGACATCGCGGCCTCGGCGGCGTCCAGCGCCGCCTCGATCTCGGAGGCGCGCGGACCGGCTCCCTGCACGCGGTCGGGCTTGCCCCCGCCGCGACCGTCGACGTGCGGGAGCGCCGCCTGGAGCGCGACGCGAAGATCGGTGCCTGCCGGGACCTCGGGACCTGCCTGGAACAGCAGTGTCGCGCGATCCTCCTCGCGGGCGGCCAGCAGCGCCAGCGCCCCCGGCGCGACGCGGGCCGACGCCTCCGCCAGTGCAGGCAGCGCCGCGGCGTCGTCCAACACGATCCGGACGAGCGCAGCGTCCGCGATGCGTCGACCGGACGATTGCGCCTGCACGACGCGGAGCTCGGCCCAGGCGACGCGGGCCTCGTCGGCTTCGTGCCGCGCGCTGCGGAGCTCGTCGCGCAGCGCGTCGACCCGCGCGGGAAGCTCGTCCCAGCGAGCGCTGAACGACCGCGCCAGCTCGTCGGCCAGCGCGACGGTGCGCTGGGCGCGACGTCCCGCCTCGAGGCCGGCACGGAAGGTCACGCGCGTCAGCCCGCCCCGGATCCGTTGCCGCCCCAGTGCGAGCAGCGGCAGCGCCTCCGCCGTCGTTCGAAGGTGCGTGCCGCCGCAGGCGGACAGCTCGACGTCGCCCATCTCGACCAGCCGGATGCGGCCGGTCACCTTCGGCGGGCGGCGCAGCGGATACGACCCGACGGCGTCCTCGTCGACCTCGAACGCCCGGATGGGAAGCGTCCGGTACGCCCAGTCGCGCGCCAGATCGACCGCGGCGAAGACGTCGTCGTCGCCGGGCTCGCCCGCGAGGTCGACGGTGGCGTCGGGGGAGGCCAAGGAGACCGAACGGGTCTCGAAGCTCGGGCTCACGTGCAGGAACGCCTGGCTCAGGAGGTGCTGGGCGGTGTGGCGCTGCATGTGCCGGTAGCGGCGGTCCCAGTCGATCTGGGCGTGAACGGTCCGGCCCTCGGTCGGAACGTCGCCCTCGACGCGGTGCAGCACGGCGTCGGCTCCGTCGGCCACGACGTCGACGACGCGCGCGACGCCGCCCTGGTGCTCGAGGCGGCCGGTGTCGTGCAGCTGGCCGCCGGACGTCGGATAGAACACGCTGTCGCTCAGCGACAGCCAGACGCCCGCGTCGTCGCGCCGTACGGCGCGGACGCGGGCGTCCAGAGAGCGGACGTAGCTATCGAGCTGATCGGTGCGCATCGGGCCCGACGCTAGCACGGAGGCTGCGCCCCGTCAGGTCGGGTCGGCGCTCGGGCCGTGCCTACCTCAGTTGCCGGAAAGGCTGCCGTTGAAGACCCAGTCGTTGTCCTCGACCTGCGAGTGGCAGGCCACGCAGCCCTGGGGGCTGCCGGCGGCCAGCAGGCTGCCGTCGCCCGCGATGCGGCCCCAGAACCAGTCGTCGGTGTCGGGGGCGAAGCCGGGAACCTTGACCATGTAGGTCCAGGCGGCCAGGTCGCCACCGAAGTCGGAGACGGGATCCTGCTGCTCGAGGCTGCTGAGGTCGACGCCGGTGGGACGGTGGTTCTCCTTGATGATCACGGCGCCCGACGAGAACGCGTCGGCTCCGGACCCGAAGTCGGCGGCGGCGACGTCGTTCACGAAGGTGCGCAGGATCATGCCGTGCGGCTCGACCCCGACGTAGTACCCCTCGGGAACGCCCGGCTCGAACGACCAATCGGTGTAGGGCGCGGCTTCGAACGAATCCCAGAGCACGTTGGCCCACGAGGCGTTCACGTTCGGCGCGTCGCCGTCGTCTTGGGCGAACGCGACGACGCCCAGGAGCGCGAGGACCAGGACGGTCGAGAGGGCGGCGGAGAGGCGGCGGACGAGTCGGGTGGGCATGGTGAACCTCCAGATGGGAATCGTAAGGACCGAGCCGTACGGTTCAAGCGTGCGACGGACTGCCCGGGTGCTTCCGTCAAACGCCCGACGTGGCCGAGGGTGCCGAGGCGACCGTCGGGTCGCATACGGTCGGTGCAGCGCTCTCGGGCGTACGCTTCCTCCCTGACGAGGCGGGTGCCGCCGCCAGAGAGGGATGACATGGAACCCACGACGCACGCGAGGAACGCGCTCCCCGACACCCGTGCAGCGGCTAGCATGGAGACGGAGGCCCACGTGAGAGACGCATCGCACCTGATGAACCCCGCAGGCCCGGAGTTCGACGAGATCGGCGAGGCGCCGCTCGCGCCGCTGGTCGCGGAGCTGATCGAAGGGCTGGGCGAGGACGTGACGCGCGAAGGCCTCGTCAAGACGCCGCACCGGGTCGAGCGCTCGCTGCGGTTCCTCACGAGCGGCTACCAGGCGTCGGTGAGCGACGTGATCAACGACGCGCTGTTCGCGGCCGAGGGGTCCGAGATGGTCGTCGTGAAGGGGATCGAGTTCTACTCGCTGTGCGAGCACCACATGCTGCCGTTCTTCGGTACGGCGCACATCGCGTACATCCCGGACGGCACGATCCTCGGCCTGTCGAAGTTCGCGCGCGTCGTGGACGTGTTCGCGCGGAGGATGCAGGTCCAGGAGCGGATGACGTCGCAGATCGCGCTGGCGCTCGAAGAGGTGCTCGCGCCCGCCGGCGTGGCGGTCGTGACCGAGGCCAGCCACCTCTGCATGATGATGCGCGGCGTCGAGAAGCAAGGCTCGACCACCCGTACCAGCGTGATGCGCGGCGTCTTCCGCGAGGATGCGCGCACCCGGCAGGAGTTCCTCGAAGCGATTCGCTGAGCGGCGCGCGCTCGATCGTCCGAGACGCGAGTCCGGCGAACCGTCGATACCCGATGAACATGGTCGGGTATTGACGGTCCCGTGTCGCCAGGGGTACGCTCCGCCCGAAAGTAGATCGATCGACTCAGGATTCCACCTTCCGAGTCGAGGCCGCCGGACCCGCCGGTCGGCCGGAAAGGACGCCATGCACCACCTCCTTCGTCGCCTCGCCCCCGCGCTGCTCGCGGTCGCCATGGTCGCCAGCGGGCTCGGGCTCGCGCAGGACGCCGCGGTGAACGTGTACACCGCGCGCCACTACGACACGGACGAAGCGCTCTACGACCGCTTCGAGGAGCTCACCGGGATCGCCGTCAACGTGATCGAGGGCGACTCGGACGAGCTGATCTCGCGCATCGAGAGCGAGGGCGCCAACAGCCCTGCCGACGTGTTCATCACCGTCGACGCGGGCCGGCTCTGGCGCGCCGAGCAGGCGGGCCTGCTGGCCAGCGTGGACTCGCCCGTCCTGAGCGCCGCCGTTCCCGAGAACCTGCGGCATCCGGACGGTCTCTGGTTCGGCTTGACGCAGCGCGTGCGCGGCATCGTCTACGCGCCGGACCGCGTCGACGCCAGCGAGCTCGGAACGTACGAGGGCCTCGCCGAGCCGACGTTCGAGGGGCGCATCTGCATCCGCAGCTCGAACAACGTGTACAACCAGTCGCTCCTCGCCTCGCTCATCGCCAGCCTCGGCCAAGACGCCGCCGAGACCTGGGCGGCCGGCGTGGTCGAGAACATGGCCCGGCCCCCGCAGGGCGGCGACACCGACCAGATCCGCGCCGTCGCCGCCGGCGAGTGCGACGTCGCCGTCGTGAACCACTACTACCTCGCGCGCCTCATGCAGAGCGACGACGCCGCCGACCGCGAGGTCGCCGAGCAGGTGGCCTGGGTCTTCCCGAACCAGGACGGCCGCGGAGCGCACGTGAACATCAGCGGCGCAGGCGTCGTGGCGGCCGCGCCGAACCGGACGAACGCGATTCGGTTCGTCGAGTACCTCACCACGCCCCGGGCCCAGTCGGTCTTCGCCGCAGGAAACGCCGAGTACCCCGTCGTGGACGGCGTCGAGCCGACCGAGGTCACGCAGGCGTTCGGACCGTTCGAGACCGACGCCGTGAACGTCTCGCTCTACGGGCGGAACAACCCAGAAGCGGTCCGCATCTTCGACCGCGTCGGCTGGCGCTGAGCCTTCAGGGAGCGGCGCGGCGCGAACGCCGCGCTCGCTCCGGCCGTCGCCGCTCCGCGCACGTACGTTTCGGCCCCACCCGCATCGACGCGGGTGGGGCCGAACGCTGGCTCCGCTGGATCACGCGGCGCTCGGCGCCCGCGCTCGGCTCGGCGCCCGCGCGCGGACCGACCGCTCAGCCTCTGCGGTCGCTCATCCGGCTGCGGGCGATCCCGATGCTCAGCACGATCACCGGCACCAGGCCCACCAGCGCGATCGCCAGCGCTCCGGCCGCCGCGTCCTGCAGGCGCTCGTCCGAGGCCAGGCGGTAGACGCGCACCGCCAGCGTGTCGAAGTCGAACGGCCGGACGATCAGCGTCGCCGGAAGCTCCTTCATCACGTCCACGAACACCAGCAGCGCGGCGGTCAGCAGGCTGCCCCGCAGCAGCGGCACGTGCACGCGCAGCAGGGTGCCCAGGCCGCGCCGTCCCAGACTGCGGGCGGCGTCGTCCATGTTGGGCGTGATCTTGTTCAGGCTCGCCTCGACCCCGCCGTACGCGACCGCCAGGAAGCGCACCAGGTAGGCGAACACGAGGCCCGCGATCGTGCCGGACAGCAGCAGGCCGGTCGACAGCCCGAACGTCGCCTGCATCCAGGCGTCGATCCGGTTGTCCAGCCAGCCCAGGTGCATCAGCACCCCCACCGCGATGACCGAGCCGGGCACGGCGTAGCCCATCGCCGCGACCCGCGTGCCCGCACGCACCAGGCGGCTGGGACGGAGCCGCCTGCCGTACGCCAGCAGGAGGGCCGTCACCAGCGTGACCACCGCCGTGATCGCCGCGACCGTGACGGTGTTCCCCAGGTAGGTCCAGAACGCCGGATCGAACCGCTGGGCGTTCGCGATCGCCATCTCCGCCAGGATCGCGGCGGGAAGCGCGAAGCCGGCCAGCACGGGCAGGCCGACGAACAGCGCGGCGCCCGCGGCGCGCGCTCCACGCAGCGGATAACGCGCCAGCGCCTTGTAGCGGCCCGTGAGGGGCTGCGCGCCGGGGCGCCGACCCAGGCTGCGCTCCAGCAGGATCAGCACCAGCACGAACACGAGCAGCAGCGCGGCGAGCTGCGCGGCCGCCTCGCGCTCGCCCAGGCCGAACCAGGTGCGGTAGATGCCGGTCGTGAAGGTCACGACCCCGAAGTACTCGACCGTGCCGAAATCCGCCAGCGTCTCCATCAGCGCCAGCGCCGCGCCAGCCGCGATCGCCGGCCGTGCCAGCGGCAGCGAGATCAGGAAGAAGCTCCGCCACGCGCCCCGACCCAAGCTGCGGCTGGCCTCCAGGATCGACGCGGACTGCTCCAGGAACGCCGTGCGTGTCAGCAGGTACACGTACGGGTAGAGCGCCAGGGTGAGCATCGCGACCGCGCCGCCCAGCGAGCGCACCCGCGGGAACCAGTACTCTCTGGGCCCCCAGCCGGTCGCCTCGCGCAACG
>CAZLQH010000019.1:0-2726 GCA_964561595.1 uncultured bacterium
AGCCCCGGGCGACATGCCGGTCGGAACCCATCCGCCGAACCGCGCGAGGCGCCGCCAGGCCCGCGGTACGCTGGCGTCATGAAGCGCAACGATCTCGTTCGCTGGCTGGACGCCACCCTCGACGTCCACGCCTTCCCCGACCCCTCCCTCAACGGCCTGCAGGTCGAGGGAACCGACGACGTCGCCAAGGTGGCCGTCGCGGTGGACGCCAGCCTGTCGACCTTCGAGCAGGCCGCCGACGTCGGCGCCGACATGCTGATCGTCCATCACGGCCTCTTCTGGGGCGGAGCCGAGCCCCTGGCCGGCATGATGGGGCGGCGCGTCCGCTACCTGCTCGAGCACGACGTCAACCTCTACGCGGCGCACATTCCGCTGGACGCCCACCGCGAGCTCGGCAACAACTGGGGGCTCGCACGCCTGCTGGGGATGGACGACCTCCGGCCGTTCGGCGACTGGCAGGGGCATAAGGTCGGCGTGAAAGGCGTCTTCCCCAATCCGGTCTCGCTCCGTGACCTCGCCGACACGATCGAGAAGGAGCTGGGCGAGAGCGTGCTGGTCCACGCGGGCGGCCCGATGGACGTCGCCTCGCTGGGCATCGTCTCGGGCGCCGCCGCCCGGGAGATCGCTACCGCCGCCGACGAAGGCCTCGACGCCTTCCTGACGGGGGAGCCGAAGCACGACGTGTTCCACGTCCCGTTCGAGCGGAACGTCAACGCCCTCTTCGCGGGCCACTACATGACCGAGACGGTCGGCGTGAACCTGCTCGCAGGCCGCATCCGCGAGGAGTTCGGCCTCGAGACCGAGTTCCTCCTGCTGCCCACCGGACTGTGACCCGCGCGGCGCCGGCCCTGTTCATCGCCTTCGAGGGCCCCGAGGGGGCCGGCAAGTCCACGCAGGTCGCCACGCTGGCGCGGCGACTGCTGGAGGCGGGGCGCGACGTCGTCGTCACGCGCGAGCCCGGCGGCACGCCGGCAGGCGACCGGATCCGAGACGTGGTTCTCGACCCGAGTCTCGAGATCGCGCCCCTCGCCGAGTTCCTCCTCTACGCCGCCGCGCGCGCCCAGCACGTCCAGGAGAGGATCCGTCCGGCCCTGGAGCGCGGCGCCACCGTGCTGTGCGACCGCTTCGCCGCCTCCAGCGTCGCCTACCAGGGCTACGGCAGGGGGCTCGATCCCAGCTGGGTCCGCGAGGTGAACGCGCGCGCCACCGACGGCCTGACGCCCGACGCGACCGTGCTGCTGGACGTTCCGAGCGACGTGGGGATGGGACGCATCGCCGCCCGTGGGGCGACCGACCGGCTCGAACGCGCCGACCTGGCGTTCCACCGACGGGTCCGCGACGGATTCCTCACCGAGGCGTCCGTGCGCGGCGACTGGATCGTCGTGAACGCGGCGAACGACGCCTCCGAGGTCGCGGACGCGGTCTGGCGCGCGCTTCGGCCCCGCCTCGGCGCCGCCGAACCGGGCGCCACGGAGAACGCATGAACCGCTCCTGGACGCCCGGCAGACGCCTCGCCGTCTCGCTCCTCGTGGCCGTCCTCGCGTCGTCGCTGCTGACCGCCTGCGGATCGAGCCCGGCGACCGAGCTTTCCGCGAACGAGGTCGCCCGTCATCCGCACGACCCGGGCGCGTTCACGCAAGGCCTCGTCTGGCACGACGGCTGGCTGTACGAGAGCACCGGCCTGTACGGCGAGTCGTCCCTCCGCCGCGTCGAGCTCGAGACCGGCGCGGTCGAGGAGGTCCGATACCTGGAGGCCGAGGTGTTCGCCGAGGGGCTCGCGCGCGTCGGCGACGCCCTGGTGCAGCTCACCTGGCGCGCGGAACGCGCCTACCGCTGGCCGATCGACGGCTTCGCCCGGGGCGACCCGCCGCGGGCCGTGCACGCGTATCGGGGCGAGGGCTGGGGCCTCTGCCACGACGGCGAGCGTCTGGTGAAGAGCGACGGAACGCCCAGGCTCACGTTCCACGACCCGGACGATTTCGGGCTGCTGGGAAGCGTCGACGTGACCCTCGACGGCGAGCCGCTGGCGCGGCTGAACGAGCTGGAGTGCGTCGCAGGCGCCGTCTGGGCGAACGTCTGGTACGAAGACCGGATCGTGCGGATCGACCCGGACAGCGGACAGGTGGAGGCGTGGCTCGACCTGTCCGGCCTTCTCACGCCCGCTCAGCGCGAGGAGGTCGGACCGCAAGGCGTCCTGAACGGGCTGGCGTGGCGTCCCGAGACCGGGACGATGCTCGTCACCGGCAAGCTCTGGCCCGTCGTGGTCGAGATGCGGATCGAGGGCCTCCCCGACTGACCGCGGCGCGGTCAGTCCTTGGAGGCCTTCGATGCACCGGCCGGCGTGCTCTTGGTCTCGGTCTTGGGTGCGTCGCTCGCCTTGGCCGGAGCGTCGCTCTTGCCGGACTCGCCGTTCGACGAGGCCGGCTTCGCGCTGGCGGGCCCCTTGGCCTTGCCGCGCGAGTCGGTGACGTAGAAGCCCGAGCCTTTGAACGCGATCCCGACCGGCTGGACGATCCGCTTGACCGGATCGCCGCTGGCGGGGTGCTCGGTCCAGGCGGACTCGGTGATGCGCTGCTCGACCTCGAAGGTCTCGCCGGTGGTCAGATTCTTGTAGACGTAGACGGGCATGGTCCCCTCCACGGGTGAAATTTCGGCTGTGCCGATGGCGCGGTGCGCGGGCGCCATGCTAGCACCGCTGCTGCGCTTCTCGCATGTCGCCGGCCACC
>CAZLQH010000019.1:2826-33518 GCA_964561595.1 uncultured bacterium
TGCGCGGGCGCCATGCTAGCACCGCTGCTGCGCTTCTCGCATGTCGCCGGCCACCCGACCGCCCGATCCGCGCGTACGAGAGCCTCGTCACGCTCGCAGCCGTCATGGGGAACGGTCCGCACCAGGGCGAGAACGCGAAGGCGGCGCAGATCACCCGCGGACCGCAGGCGACCGTGCGTCTCGGCCGGCGCCCGGGCGGGCGGAGACGGACGTTCTACGGGCTCCCGACGTCCGTGCGGTCGCAAGCCATGGTGCGGAGCACGATCCGGGCGCCGGGTAGGATGCCGCCATGTCCGTCATCGCCGCTCACGGCCTCGTCAAACGGTACGGCTCCTCCGTCGCCGTCGACCGCCTCGACCTCGAGGTCGAGCGCGGCGAGATCGTCGGCTTCCTCGGTCCGAACGGCGCCGGGAAGACCACCACCCTCCGTATGCTCGCGGGCCTGATCCGGCCCAGCGCCGGCCACGCCGAGATCCTGGGCGCTCGCGTTCCCGGGCGCGGTCTGCGCCGCGTCGGGACGATGATCGAGGAGCCCAGCTTCTACCCCTACATGTCCGGACGCGACAACCTCCGGTACGCCGCCACGCTCCACGGCGACGTGCCGCCGGCGCGGATCGACGAGGTGCTCGCCTTCGTCCGGCTCGAGAACGCCGCCGCCAAGCGGGTCGGCGCGTACTCGCAAGGGATGCGGCAGCGCCTGGGCCTCGCCCGCGCGCTGCTGCACGCGCCGGACGTGCTGCTCCTCGACGAGCCGACGAACGGCCTGGATCCGGTCGGCATCGCCGAGATCCGCGAGAACCTGCGCACGGTCGCCAGGGAGGGCGTCACGGTCCTGATCAGCAGCCATATCCTGGCCGAGATCGAGAAGCTCGTCGGGCGCGTCGTCGCGATCGAGCGGGGCCGGCTGCGCTTCGACGGCCCGCTGCACGAGCTGACCGCCCGGATCGACGAGCGTACCGTCGCGATGCGCCTCGCCGCGAGCGATCCGGACGCCCTGCGGGCCGCGCTCGCCGAGCGCGAGATCCCGTTCGAGACCGACCCCGGCGATCCCGCTCACGCCACCGTCCGCGTCGCCCAGGCCGAGGTGCCTGGGCTGCTGCGCGGGCTGCTGACCGGCGGCGTGGAGCTGACCGAGGCACGCCGCGTTGGCGAGGACCTCGAGGACGCCTACCTCCGCCTGCTGCGCGAGGACGGGAGGCCGTCGTGATCCCCCTCTACCGCGTCGTGCGCGCCGAGCTGTTCAAGGCGGTCCGCAAACGTCGGAGCTACGTCCTTGCCGGCCTCTGGTGGGTGCTGCTGCCCGCCGTCACGCTGATCATCGCGCGGGTGGTGCAGGTGAACGTCGGCGGATCGTTCGTCGACGAGACCGGCACCACCGTCGCGACCCTGCTGCAGGAGCTCGCGTCGCCGTACGGCCTGGCGCGGGTCGCCCTCACCGGGCCCGCCTTCCTCAGCCCCAGCTACTACGTCATCGTCGTCGCGCTCCTGGCAGCCGTGTTCGTGGGCGAGGAGAAGAGCCTGAACATGTGGAAGACGACGCTGGTCGCGCAGCCGTCGCGGCTCGCGGTGATCTGGGGCAAGATCGTCGCGATGATGATCGTGCTGGCGGTGCTGATGGCGGGCGCCGCGCTGTTCGGCGTGCTGGCGGGCGCGGCCGCGACGACGTTCCTGCCCACCAGCTTCGCCGGCGCCTGGGGCGAGCTGGGCGCGCTCTACCTGCAACAGTGGGCGCACCTCGCGACGCTGGCGCTGTTCGCGTCGCTGCTGATCTTCCTGGTCCGCAACGTGGCGCTGGGCATCGTGATGACGTTCTTCCTGCCCGCCCTGCTCGAGGGGATCTACACCGTCTGGCGGGCGACGGTCGGATTCCAGCCGCTGAACCGCTTCAACGCCGTGTTCCAGGCGCTGGAGCTCCAGCGCACGCTCGAGAACCTCCCCCGCTGGTTCCTCACCGACAACCTCTACCTGCCCGCCCGCGTGCCCGCCCGGCGCCTGATCGACCTGTTCGGCGCCGAGGCGGCCGATCTCCAGGACTCGCCCCTGGCAGGCCTGTTCGGCAGCGGCCTGACCTTGCCGCACGCCGCCTTGGCGATGACGCTGTACGCCGTTCTGTTCGGGGCGTTGCTGACGTGGCTGTTCGTACGACGCGACGTCGACTGATGGGGCGCGACGTGGCGGCGGCCATGAGCGAGCGGATCCTGGTGCTCGACGGTGCGATGGGCACCATGATCCAGCGCGAGGTCCTCGACGAGGTCGCGTTCCGTGGCGAGCGCTTCGCGAGCCACCCGCGCCCCCTGCAAGGCGCGAACGACGTGCTCAGCGTCACCCGCCCGGAGCTGATCGAGGGGATCCACCGCGCGTACCTCGAGGCGGGCGCCGACATCATCGAGACGAACACGTTCTCCTCGACCCGCATCGGCCTGGCCGACTACGGGCTCGAGGAGCATGTCGCGGAGATCAACCTGGCCGCCGCCCGGCTGGCCCGGCGCGCGGCGGACGCGTACGAGCGTCCCGGCCGGCCGCGCTTCGTGGCGGGCTCGGTCGGCCCCACGAACCGGACCGCGTCGATGAGTCCCGACGTCGAGAACCCCGGCTTCCGTGCCGTGACGTTCGACGAGCTCGCGAGCGACTACCGGCAGCAGGTCGAGGCGCTGATGCAGGGCGGCTGCGACCTGATCCTGATCGAGACGGTGTTCGACACCCTGAACGCCAAGGCGGCGCTGTACGCCTGCGACCTGGTCCGCGAATCGCTGGGGACCGAGGTTCCCGTGATGCTGTCGGGCACGATCACCGACGCGTCGGGCCGCACCCTGTCGGGACAGACCCTCGAGGCGTTCTGGACCTCCGTTCAGCACGCTCGGGTGGTGTCGGTGGGCCTGAACTGCGCGCTGGGCCCCGCCGCGTTGCGGCCGTACGTCGAGGAGCTGTCGCGTCTGGCTTCCGTCCCGACGACGGTGCACCCCAACGCCGGGCTTCCCAACGCCTTCGGCGCGTACGACGAGTCGCCCGAGACGATGACGGACGTGCTGGCCGGCTTCCTGGAGGAGGGCTGGGTCAACGTGATCGGCGGGTGCTGCGGGACGACGCCGGAGCACATCGCCGCCTTCGCCGAGGCCGCGTCGCGCTATCCGCCGCGCGTGCCTCCGGAGCCCGACGGCCTGCCGCGCTTCGCCGGGCTCGAGCCGCTGGTGATCCGGCCCGAGACGAACTTCGTGAACGTCGGCGAGCGCACGAACGTCACCGGCTCGCGCCGCTTTCTGCGGCTGATCCGCGAGGGGCGCCACGAGGAGGCGCTGGACGTCGCACGCGACCAGGTCGAGGGCGGCGCGCAGATGATCGACGTGAACATGGACGAGGGGATGCTGGACGCCCCGGCGGAGATGGTCCGCTTCCTCGATCTGCTGGCCGCCGAGCCCGAGATCGCCCGCGTGCCGGTCGTCGTCGACGCGTCGAGCTGGGAAGTGCTCCGCGCCGGCCTGACGCGTCTTCAGGGGCGCTCGCTGGTGAACTCGCTCAGCCTGAAGGAGGGCGAGGGCCCGTTCCTGGAGCAGGCGCGCGAGGTTCGCAGGCTGGGCGCGGGCGTGATCGTGATGGCGTTCGACGAGGACGGGCAGGCGGACACGCTGGGTCGCAGGACGTCGATCTGCGCGCGTGCCTTCGGGCTGCTGACGGAGCGCGTCGGATTCCGCCCCGAGGAGATCGTGTTCGATCCGAACGTCTTCCCCGTCGCGACCGGCATCGACGAGCACCGCCGGTACGCGATCGATTTCTTCGAGTCCGTGCGCTGGATCAAGGCGCACCTGCCGGGCGCGCTCACCTCGGGCGGGATCAGCAACGTCAGCTTCTCGTTCCGCGGCACGCCCCGGGTGCGCGAGGCGATGCACGCCGCGTTCCTCTACCACGCGCGCGCGGCCGGCCTGGACATGGGGATCGTGAACCCTGCGCTGCTCGAGATCTACGAGGAGGTCGACCCGGAGCTGCTGGAGCGGGTCGAGGACGTGCTGTTCGATCGCAGGCCGGACGCGACCGAGCGGCTGGTCGTCCTGGCCGAGGAGCTGGGCCCCGAGGGCGCCAAGGCGAAGGTCGCCGACGACGCCTGGCGCGCCTGGCCGGTCGCCGAGCGCCTTCGCCACGCCCTGGTGAAGGGGATCGACCGCTACGCGGTGGAGGACGCGGAGGCGGCCCGGCTGGAGCTCGACTCGCCGCTCGCGGTGATCGAGGGGCCGCTGATGGACGGCATGAACGTCGTGGGCGACCTGTTCGGCGCGGGCAAGATGTTCCTGCCCCAGGTCGTGAAGTCCGCCCGCGTGATGAAGAAGGCCGTCGCGCACCTCACGCCCTACCTCGAGGCGGACGCCGAGGGCGTGCGGAGCGCCGGGACGATCGTGCTGGCGACCGTCAAGGGCGACGTGCACGATATCGGCAAGAACATCGTGGGCGTGGTGCTGGCCTGCAACGGCTTCGAGATCGTGGACCTCGGCGTGATGGTCCCCACCGAGCGGATCCTGGCGGAAGCCGACCGCGTGGCGGCGGATGCGATCGGGCTGTCCGGGCTCATCACCCCGTCGCTGGACGAGATGGTGGCGGTCGCCCGCGAGATGGACCGCCGCGGCTCGACGAAGCCGCTGCTGATCGGCGGCGCGACGACCAGCCGGATCCACACGGCGGTCAAGATCGCGCCCGCCTTCAGCGGCCTCGTGGTGCACGTCGCCGACGCGTCCCGCAGCGTGCAGGTCGCCGCTCGCGCGATCAGCGCGAAGGACCGGCCAGGCTTGACGCGCGAGACGGAGGAGCGCTACGGGGCGCTCCGCGCGACGCACGCTGCGCGGGACGACGCTCGGCGGCTTCTGTCGCTCGACGCTGCCCGCGCCAACCGGCTCCCGTTCGACCCCGCAGCGGTCGCGCCCGCCCCGGCCGCACCGGGCCTGCACGTGCTCGAGGTTCCCCTGACCGAGCTGATCGCGCGGATCGACTGGGGACCGTTCTTCCTGGCGTGGGAGCTGCCGGGACGGTGGCCCGACCTCCTGGACGATCCGGAGCGGGGCGCCCACGCGGCGGAGCTGAAGCGCGACGCCGACGCGATGCTGGCCGACTGGGCGGCGGACCCGAGCAAGCTCGGCCGCGCCGCGGTGGCGCTCTGGCCGGCGAACCGGGACGGCGACGACCTGATCGTGTGGACCGACGAGCGCCGGAACGTGGAGCGCGCACGCTTTCACACCTTGCGCCAGCAGACCGCGAAGCGGCAGGGCGCGCCGAACCTTGCGCTGGCGGACTACGTCGCGCCGGTCGGCACGCCCGACTGGCTGGGCGGCTTCGCCGTCACCGCCGGCGCCTGGGCCGACGCCTTGGCGCGCCGCTACGAGGCTGAGCACGACGACTACCGCGCGATCCTGGTCAAGGCGCTCGCGGACCGGCTTGCCGAGGCGATGGCCGAGCGGCTTCACGAGCGCGTCCGTACCGAGCTGTGGGGCTACGCGGCCGACGAGTCGCTGACGAACGAGGAGCTGATCCGCGAGCGCTACCGCGGCATCCGGCCCGCACCGGGCTACCCCGCGTGCCCCGACCACACGGAGAAGGGACCGTTGTTCGATCTGCTGGACGCGCGCACCCTTGGCATGGACCTGACGGAGAGCTACGCGATGACGCCTGCCGCCAGCGTGTCCGGCCTCTACTTCGCGCATCCGCACGCCCGCTACTTCGCGGTGGGCCGCATCGGTCGCGATCAGGTGGTCGACGTCGCGGCCCGCAAAGGCTGGAGCGTGGCCGAGGCGGAGCGCTGGCTGGCACCCGCCCTGGCGTACGATCCGGACGCGACCGTCGGCGCATGAGCGCGCTGTCGTACCTGCTGAACGCCTATCGCCTGAAGGACCGGCAGCGCTCGGGCTGGGCGTTGCGTGGCGTCGACGATCCCGAGTCGGTGGCCGATCACGCCTGGGGCACGGCGCTGCTCTGCCTGCTCTTCGCCGACGAGGCGGGCGTGGACCGCGCCGAGGCGCTGGAGATCGCGGTCACGCACGACCTGGCCGAGGCCGAGATCGGCGACCTTCCCAGCCTCGCCGACCCGGCGCTGCGACCCGTCGGCGAGCGTGAGAAGGCCGAGCTCGAGGCGCGCGCCATGGCCGCGCTTCGCCAGTCGTGGCCGTGCGCCGCGACCGAGCGGATCGTACGGCGCTGGCAGGCGTACGAGGACCGCGACGGGCCGGCCGCCCGCTTCGTGCGGGACATGAACCTGCTGGACATGGCGCTACAGGCCCTGATCTACGAGCGCGAGGGCCGCTACGATCCCCGCGACGGTCCGCGGGACTCCGATCGGTCGTCGGGCGCGTCCCACGCTCGCCTCGACGAGTTTCTCGCCTCCGCCGAGGCGCGCATGGCGACGCCGTTCGGGCGGGCTCGCCTGGCGGAGGTGGCCGAGGCGTACCGGGAGGCGCGCGCGTCCAGCGAGAAGCCCTGACGCCGGTATCGACGTCAGGGCTTCGTAGTCGGAACTTCGTGCCGAACGGGCGACGCCGCTCGGTTCCCGGCTCAGGCCAGGCTGCGACGGCCCTTGAGCCCGCGGCGGGCATTGCCGCGAAGTCCGAGAAGGCTACGGATGCCGGGAAGCCCGGCGACGCCTCGGGACGCGCTCCGCGGCGCGCGGTCGTGCGACTCGGCCAGAGCGCGGCGGGCTTCCATCCACGCCTGGTGATGGCGGGCGATCGCTTCGAGCTCGTTGCGCCGGGTGGTCAGAAGAATGCGGTCGTAGTCGCTCATGGTGATCCTCCAGCGACCCGTGCGGGGGCCGCTCGCGTGTAGATTCGGGCGACGCTCCCGCGTTGCCGAATTCTGAATATACACCACGGAAGCCATGAGAGGTATCCGTGCGACACATCATCGTGAAGCTCGGAGCGGTGCGCCCACGCGGCCGGCCCAGACCGCCGGCCGCGTGGTAGAACGCCAGACATGGAATGGATCTCGAGCCCCGACGCCTGGATCGCACTGGCCACGCTGACGCTCTTGGAGATCGTGCTCGGCATCGACAACATCGTGTTCATCTCGATCCTGAGCGGCAAGCTGCCCGAGCACCAGCAGGCCCGCGCTCGCAGCGTCGGCCTGCTCCTGGCGATGGGCATGCGCATCGTGCTGCTGTTCTCGATCGCATGGATCGTGCGCCTGACCGCGCCCTGGTTCGCGGTGTTCGGCGTCGAGTTCAGCGGCCGCGACCTGATCATGCTGGCGGGCGGCCTGTTCCTGTTGGCCAAAGCCACGCACGAGATCCACGACAAGCTCGAAGGCGAGGAGGGGCACGCCGAGGCGCGCACGACCGTCACGTTCGCCGGCGTGATCGCCCAGATCATGCTTCTGGACGCCGTGTTCAGCCTGGACTCCGTCATCACGGCGGTCGGCATGGCGGACGACCTGGCCGTGATGGTCATCGCCGTCGTCGCCGCGGTCGGGGTGATGCTGTTCGCCGCCGGGGCGATCAGCGAGTTCGTCGAGCGCCACCCGACCGTGAAGATCCTGGCGCTGTCGTTCCTGCTGCTGATCGGCATGAGCCTCGTCGCGGAAGGGTTCGCCTTCCACATTCCCAAGGGCTACATCTACTTCGCGATGGGGTTCAGCATCTTCGTCGAGGTGATCAACCTCCGGATCCGCGCGAACCGGCAGCCCGTCCGGCTGCGTAGGCCGTACACCGGCGAGGGGGAGGCTCCGGCCTCGGAACGCCAGGGCTGAGCCAGGGCTGACACCGCCGGATCCGTCGCGCGCCGCGCTGCACGGTCAGACGAGGCCGCTCAGGTAGTCACGACAGGAGACGCGGATCGGCATGAAGTACACGTTGTCGTCACGGTCGCCGGCGAAGGCGAGGAGCTCGCCAGCCACTTCGCGGCTGTGCTTCAACGTCGGGACGAAGCCGGCGGGGAGCACCGCGCGGTTGCGCGTCGTCCAGTAGCGCGCGGAGCGCGCGCTGGTGACGCTGGTCGCCCCCCAGAACACCGTCGTGTCGAGCCCGTCCAGCAGGTCGGCCCAGACCCCGACCAGCCTGAGGTCGAAGAACGGCTGCGTGAACACGCCGTCCGCGCCGGCGTCGAGCTTGCGAAGAAGGTAGTCGCGCTCGGCCGCGAACCCCTGCCGGTACGGGTCCAGAGCGGCGTACACGAAGAGACCTGGCCGCTCACGCTTGAGCCGCCGGATCAGGGCCTCGCTGGTCGTGTCGTACACCGGCTTCGACATGTCGGCCGGCGCGTCTCCGGCCACGACGAGAACCTCTTCGAGGCCGAAGCGGTCGAGTCCCTGCGCGAACGCGAGCGGTCCCCGCGGGTCGACGTCGATCGCGCGCAGGTGCGGAATCGCCCGCAAACCGCGACGACAGGCGGCGCCGCAGGCGTCCCACGAACGAAGCGGGAAACGGAGGATGTCGGGGATGTTCACCGTGTCGACGGTGGCCAGCTCGGCCAGCTCGTCGAGCTGGACGGCCAGGTCGGCCTCGTTGCGAGGGATGAGCTCGACGGAAACCCGCATGCGCGCCACGATACCCGCGACCGGTCGCGGGCCGAGGCGTCTCCTACCTCTCGTCCGACGTTTCGTGCGCCGCGTCAGACCGTTCGAGCGTCTCGTCCGCCGCTTCCGGCACCTCGTCGTCCTCGCCCGGCCGGATCCGCACGGTCCAACGGAGCCCGCCCCCGATCGCCAGCAGCAGCAGGGCGACCGGCACCGGATTGCCCCGCAGGACGTCCGGAAGGAAGGTCGCGCGCGCCAGTCCCAGCATCAGGAACACGCTGCCGACCGCGAGGAAGAAGCTCGCGAACCGCCGGTACGCCCGTCGCGCGGCGGGCGTCACGGCGCGCGCCCTTCCGCGGCGACCGCCGCATGCCGGGGACAGCCGACCAGATGATCGTTCACCATGCCGGTCGCCTGCATGTGCGCGTACGCCACCGTCGGACCCACGAACTTGAATCCGCGACGCTTCAGGTCGCGCGACCACGCCTGGGCCTCCGGCGTCGTCGACGGCACCTGGTCGATGCGCTCGTAGCGGTGGACGACGGGTCGTCCGCCGACGAACGACCAGGCGTGCGCCACGAAGCCGGGTCCGCTCTCCTCCATCGTCAGGAACGCCCGCGCGTTGGCGACCGTCGCGTTCAGCTTCGCGCGGTTGCGGATCAGCGAGGCGTCGGTCATCAGCGCCTCGATCCGGTCCGGACCGAACGCCGCGACCGCCTCCGGCTCGAATCCGGCGAAGGCGCGGCGGAACGCCTCGCGCTTGTGCAGCACGACCCGCCACGACAGCCCCGCCTGGAACGTCTCGAGCACCAGGAACTCGAACGTACGCCGGGGGTCCACCAGCGGGACGCCCCACTCCTCGTCGTGGTACGCGGCCATGAGCGGATCGCCCTCCGCCCACGGACAGCGTCCGGGCATGTCGGGAGCCGCCGCTGCCGCGCGGGCGGGATCAGGCACCGACGACGAACCTGGCGATCAGGACGAAGTGCGACACCGCTCCGGCCAGCACGAACAGGTGCCACAGCTCGTGGTAGCCGAACACCTGCGGAAACGGGTCGGGACGCTTCGTCGCGTACACCACGGCTCCGACCGAGTAGGCGACGCCCCCCGCGATCAGCCAAGCCAGCGCCGGCGCCGGCCAGGCGGACACCAGCGGCCCGATCGCGACGACCGCCATCCACCCCATCACCAGGTAGAGACCGGTGGACACCCAGCGGGGCGCGCCGATCCAGGCGACCTTGAACAGCACGCCCAGCAGCGCGACGCCCCACACCACGGCGAACAGCGTCCAGCCCAGCGTCGGGTTCCGCTCCGTCAGGGTGATCAACGTGATCGGCGTGTAGCTTCCCGCGATCAGCACGAAGATCGCGGCGTGGTCGAAGATCCGTAGCGCACGCAGCGCCTTCGTACCGACGCGGAGCGCGTGCAGCAGGGTGCTGGCGAGGAACAGCAGGACGAGACTGACGCCGTAGACGAGGGCGCTCACGACCTTGATCGGCTCGCCGTCGGCGAGGACCAGCAGCACCACCAGGGCCGCCACGCCGAACACGACGCCGAGGCCGTGGGTGAGGGCGTTGATCGGCTCGCGTAGCCAGCCGAGGCCGGGCAGGCGGCTGCGGGGTTCTCCGTACTCCATGCCCGACCCTAGCGCTCGGACCGGTGAGGAGGGTGTGCGCTGGACGCGTCGCCCGTCGCGACGGGAAGGTCGTCGCGGCTGGACCAGTCGCTCCACGACCCGGGGTAGAGGCGCGGCAGCGGCAGCCCCGCCTCCTCCATCGCCAACGCGTCGTGCGCCGCCGTGACGCCCGACCCGCAGTACACGACGACCTCCTCGGCCTCCGCGAGCGACTCGAAGCGGGCGCGAAGCTCCGACGGCGGACGGAGCCGGCCGCGCTCCAGATTGCCGGCGTAGGGAAGGTTGAGCGCGCCCGGCACGTGGCCCGCCTTCCGGTCGAGCGGCTCGACCTCGCCCCGGTAGCGCTCGGGCGCACGTGCGTCGACGAGCAGGCGGGCGGGATCCTCGAGGCGCGCCGCCACGTCGTCCGCGTCGACCACCATGCGCGGGTCGGGGCGGGCCGTGGCGATCGCTGGGGGATGGCTCTCGGGCCCGGAGACGAGCTCGCCTCCCGACGCCGTCCAGGCGTCCACGCCCCCGTCGAGCACCTGAACCCGGTCGTGTCCGATCCAACGAAGCAGCCACCAGAGCCGCGCGGCGATGGCGCCTCCCGCGTCGTCGTACGCGACGACGTGGTGCGCATCGCCGATCCCGACCTGGCCCAAGCGGGCCGCGAAGAGGTCGGGCGCCGGCAGCGGGTGGCGCCCGCCCAGGCCGTCCGGCCTGATCGGACCGGAGAGATCGTCTTCGAGGTGCAGGTGGATCGCGCCCGGAACGTGGCCTTGCAGATAGGCGCGGCGCCCGGCGGACGGATCGCTCAGGTCGGACCGGACGTCGACGATGCGGAGCGTGTCGTCGTCCATCCTCCCGGCGAGCTCGGCGGCGTCGATGAGGTTTCCCATGCGTCAGTCTAGCGTCGCGGGCTCGGCCGCCCCGCCGCCGCTCGCGGCGCCGGGCGGAACGTTCGATCGGGCGGACTCGGCGAGCACCGGGTTGCGGCGGAGGGTGCGGATCACGAGCGCCAGCGCGACGACGAGGAACACGGCGCCGGCGAAGAACGGCATGCCCGGCAGCTCGGCGATCGAGCGCTCGCCGGTGAACATCCCGAACAGGCCGCCGGACACCAGCGGCGCGACGATCGCCGTGAGCGACAGCATCGAGGTGAGCGTCCCCTGCACCGAGCCCTGTTCGGACGCGGGCACGGTTCCCGCGATCAGGCCCTGGATCGCGGGCCCGGCGACCGCCCCGAGGCTCGCGACCGCGATCACCGCGAGCAGGATCCACCCTTGCGAGGCGAGTCCGTAGCCCACGAAGCCCAGCGTCGACACCGTGAGTCCCGCGACGATCGTGCGTCGCTCGCCCAGGCGAGCGACCAGCGGACGCACCAGGCCGCCCTGGACGATCGCGGCCATCACGCCCACCAGCGCGAGCGCGAGCCCGTTCTCGCGCGGGCCCCAGCCGAAGCGGTAGTCGGTGTAGAGCACGAACACGGTCTCCAGGCCGCGCTGCGCCAGCGAGAAGAACAGGAACGCGAACGCCAGCCCGGCGACCAACGGATAGGCACGCAAGCCGACGAGCGCCCGGAACGGATCGGCGCGCCGCCACGAGAACGCCCGCCGTCGTTCCGGCGGCAGCGACTCGGGCAGCACGAACAGGCCGTAGAGGGCTCCGAGCAGGGCGACGAACGCCGCGGCGTAGAACGGCACGCGCAGCCCGATCCCGCCCAGCAAGCCGCCGATGGCCGGACCGAACACGAAGCCCAGCCCGAAGGCGACGCCGACGAATCCGAAGTTCCGAGCTCGCGTCTGGGGCGTCGAGACGTCCGCGATGTAGGCGTTCGCCGCGGTGATCGTCGCGCCCGTGATGCCTGCGACGACCCGGCCTACGAACAGCCAGAGCAGCGACGGCGCGACCGCGAGGATCAGGTAGCTCGCTCCGAACGCCGTCAGCGACGCCAGGATCACCTTGCGCCTGCCGAAACGATCGGACAACGCTCCGATCAAGGGCGCGAACAGGAACTGCATGGCCGCGTACACCGCCGCGAGCGCCGCGTACCACGGCGCGGCCGCGCTGGCGTCGCCTCCGGTGAACGAGGTGACGAGCCCCGGCAGCACGGGAATGACGATGCCGATCCCGAGGATGTCGAGGAAGAGCGTCACCAGAATGAACGCGATGCCCGCACGGGCACCGGGGCGTAGCGGCATGGGGATCCCTTCGAGGGTCGACGGCGCGGACCGCGTCCCGAGCGCCGATGCTAGCACCTGTCGTGGCGGGGGTAGCATGACGGGCGTGGCCACCGAACGGATCGAAAGCCCGAAGAACCCGCGCATCAAGGCGCTGGTGCGACTGCACGCCCGGCGCGAGCGCGAGCGCGAGGGACGAACGCTGGTCGAAGGAACCCGAGAGACGTCCCGCGCGCTGCAGGCGGGCGTCGCGATCGAGGCGGTCTACGTGGCGCCGGCGATGCTCAGCCCGGAAGGCTTCGAGCTTCGCCGAGCCCTCGCGTCCGCCGGCGTGACGACCGTCGAGGTGACGAACGAAGCGTTCGATCGCGTCAGCCGGCGCCAAGGCCCCGACGGCGTGGTCGCGGTGATTCGGCCGCCGGAGCGCACGCTCTCGATGCTCGATCTTCCCGCCGATCCGTTGCTTCTCATCGCGGTCGACACGGAGAAGCCCGGCAACCTCGGCGCCTTGATCCGGTCTGCGGACGCGGCCGGGGCGGACGCGCTGCTGTGCGTCGGCGGCGCCGGCACCGACCCGTGGAACCCGGGGGTGATCCGGGCCAGCATGGGCAGCGCGTTCACGCTGCCGGTCGTCGCGGTCGACGAGGCGGCCGCCCGAAGCTGGCTACGTGCGCGCGACGTGCGAATCGTCGCCACCTCGCCCACGGCGGAGGTCGACGTCTGGGACGCGGACCTGAAGGGACCCGTCGCGATCGTCGTCGGGCCGGAGCATGAAGGCCTGGACGGCGGCTGGACGGACGACGCCGCGAACCGCGTGCGCGTCCCGATGCGGGGCGCGGCGGACAGCCTGAACGTCAGCGTGACCGGTGCGCTGCTCCTGTTCGAGGCGCTGCGTCAGCGACGCGACGCGCGACCGACCGACTGATCGAGCTACGTACCGAGCGAGCTACGGATCGCGCGACCGAGGGTACGGGCGGCCGACGCCGACCGGAGATCAGCTCGCGGAGGGGCGCGGCGCCGCTGCGCGGTCGACCAGCGCGCGGACCGTCGACCTGAAGTCCTTGCCCTCGAGCGGCTTGAGCACCACGGCGTCCGCGCCCGCGGCCTTCGCTGCGACCGTGGTCGCCTCGTCCCGCATGCCGGTGAGCACGATCACCGGCACGGTGTGGAGGCGGGAAACCTTCTTGATGCGCCGGCAGATCTCGATCCCGTCGAGATGCGGCATGCGCACGTCGAGCACGGCCAGCTGCGGCGTGTTCTTCGAGAGCCAGTCGAGCGCCTCTCGGCCGTCGCCGACGGTGACGACCCGGTAGCCGTCGACCGTGAGCAGCATGTCGACGACCGCACGCTGCCCCGCAGAATCGTCGGCGACGAGAATCGTCGGGGTGGTAGATTCGTCCTTCACGCTCCCGAGGATACTCGCTCCGTCCCGGGCGCGCGTGGCGAACCGCGCACACGACACCCGCAGCGGACCGCCGAAGGAGGCCGCATGACCGATCGCCCCGAGCCCACAGCCCTGATCGCGTTCCGACCGGTCTCCGACCTGGCCGCGAGCCGCGATTTCTACCAGCGCGATCTCGGCCTCGAGCTCGTCCGGGATCAGGGCGCGTGCTTGATCTTCAGGATCGCCGTCGGGGGCTACCTCGGACTTTGCCAGGCCGGCTACGACGGTCGCGACGCGCCGCTTCCCGTCGACGAGCGACTGATGACCACGCTGGTCGTCGACGACGTCGCAGACGTCCATGCACGCCTGCTGCGGCTGGGCGTGGACGTCGAAGCGCCGCCGCGACACAACGAGCGGTTCGGCATCACCCAGTTCTTCGCTCGAGATCCGGACGGATACCGCGTCGAGGTGCAGCGCTTCGACGACCCGCTTCCCTGAGCGCTGTCCGATCGAGGGCGGACCGACCCGACGCCGGGATACCATGGGTCGTGAGCGACCCACGTCCTGACGTCGGAGCCCACGCCGGGAACGGCGCGACGACCGAGGACCCGGCGCTCGCGCCGGGGGCGATCGTCGCGAATCCCGTGCTCAGAGCCGCGTTCCTCGCGCTGGGCTGGGTCTTCGTCGGCCTCGGCGCGGTCGGCGTCGTCCTGCCCGGCTGGCCCACGACCGTGTGGCTGCTGGCCGCGGCGTTCTTCTTCGCCCGCTCGAGCCCTCGCTTCTACCGCTGGCTGTTGAGCCATCCCCTGTTCGGCGCGATCGTCCGCGACGTTCGCGCGGGCCTCGGGCTGCCCGCGCGCGTCAAGGCGTTCGCGATCTCGATGATCGTGCTCTTCGCCGGCGGAAGCACCGTGCTTCTGTCGGCGCGGCCTTGGCTGAGCGTCCTGGTCGCGGTGGCGGGATCGACGGGCATCGTCTACCTGCTTCGGATGCCGACGCGGCCCGAGGAAGCGCGGCCGCCGGACGGCTGATCGGGCGTGGGCACGAACGGGCGCGGCCATCCGTCTCCGCAGCGGCCGGCAGGTCGGCGCCGGCCGCTCGGGTCGCTCAGTCGAGGATCACCAGCTCGAGGTCCGCGGGACCGCTGCGCATCACGTCGTCGAGGACCAGCACGCCGATCGTCACCGGGCCGTCGCGACGGAGCAGCAGGCCGGCGAACGTCTCCTCCGTCAACGTCGGGTAGCGAGGCAGCTGGAACTCGTCGAGTCCCGACCGCCGGAGCGCCGAGAGCGCGTCGCCCTTGAGGGAGGAGAGCGCGGAACGGAGCTCGGCCTGGCTGATCGGAAGGTCCTCGGAGCCGAGGTGCATCCGTCGACTCACCAGCAGGCGTCCGGCCTCGAGCACGAGGTCGTTCTCGAACGCCTCGACGACGACCTCGACCTCGACCGGGCTGAACTGGTTGCGCGGCGACAACAGCCGGACCAGGTCGGAGCTGGGGGTCTGCACGATCGCGTCGACGAGGATCGCGACCTGGTCCGACCGGAGCACGACCTCGCCCGCGCCCCGCCTGGAGGTGGCGATGCTGGCGTCGCGGACGAAGCGGGAGAGCGCCTCGCGAGCGTCGGCGGCCGTCGCGGCGTCGATCGCTCCGCTGTAGATCAGCTCGCCCGTCTCGAACGTCACGTCGCCGGAGGCGGCGCGATCGAACTCGCGCTGGATCGCGGACAGACGCCGGGACTGATCCTCGAGGCGCCGGGTCAGGTCGTCGACCTGGTCCTGGAGCTGCGTGGCGCGTTCGCTGGCGTCAAGAATGCGACTCTCCAGCGTGGCGTTGAGCGCGACGAGCCCCTCGTTCCGTCCCGCCAGCTCGGCGTTCTGGGCGTCGAGCGCCTCGTTCTGCGCCGTGAGCCCACGGTTGTCGTCCAGCAGGCGCTCGGCCTCGGCCTCCAGCGTGGCGCTCTCCGTCTCGAGCACGTCGATCACGCCTTGCAGCTGCGCGACCTGGGCGCGCGCCACGCCGACCGCCGAGAGCGCGGCGTCGCGCTCGGTCAGCGCCTCGTCACGTTCGTCGAGGGCGGCGTCGCGATCCGACAGGGCCCGATCGCGAGCGGCGTCCGCCTCGGCCTGGGCAGCGAGCGCCTCGTCACGGTCGGCGAACGCCTCGTCACGGTCGGCGAAGGCCGCGTCCCGCTCGACGAGCGCTTCCTCGCGCGCGGCACGGGCCGACGCCAGGTCGGCCTGCGCCAGCGCGAGATCGGCCTGCGTCTCGGCGACGCGGGTCTCGGCGACCAGCAGCTCGGTCTGTAGCGCGTCCAAGCGCTCGTTCGCCGCGTCGAGCTCCCCTTGCACCTCGCGCACCCGCTGCTGCTGCGCCTCGACCTCCGCTTCCGCCTCCACCGCGGCCTGGCGGGCCTCGTTCGCGCTGCGCAACGCCGCGTCCCGCTCGTCACGTGCCGCGACCAGGTCGGCGCGAACCGCCGTGAGGGCGTCCTGTGCCGCCACGAGATCGCCTTGGACCTCCGTGAGGTTCTCCTCCAACGCCGCGAGCTCGGCCTCGAGCACCTCGCCCTCGGCTCGGATCGCGTCCCGTTCCGCTGCGGCGGCATCCCTCTCTGCCAGCGCCTCGTCACGCGCACGCTCGGCGCTCCGAATGGTGGTGCGGGCCTCCTCGAGCTCCAGCGACAACGCCTCGAGCTCGGCGTCCAGCCCCCGAACCTGCGCCTGCAGGGCGCGTTCCTGCGACTGGAGGCGGGTCAGCTCCTGCGCCGTGCGCTGCGCGTTCAGCAACGTCTGCGTGGCGTTCTGGAACGCGATCGCCAGCACGCCCAGCGTCGTCAGCATGATCAGCATGCCCGCCACCATGCCGATCACCTGACCGGTCCGCCGTGGACGCGCGCCGAAGATCGTCAGGCGGCGACGCCCCGCCCAGGTACCCAGCCGATCGCCCGCCCAGGCGATCACGCCGGCCAACACCAGCAGCAGCACCACGAGGCCCAGGACGTAGGTCATCGCCGACGTCCAGGCCGATCGCGCATGCCGTCCTGCCGTTGGATCATCGTCCGGACCGCCTTCAGAGTCGGAAGTCGCTTCCCAGGTAGGTCGTCCGGACGTCCTCGTCCTCGGCGAACGCCTCGGGCGTGCCGTCGAACCGGACGCGGCCGTCGAACATCAGCACCACCCGGTCGGCGATCGCGACGGTCTCGCGGACGCTGTGGTCGGTGAGGAACACCCCCAGGCCGCGTCGCTCGCGCAGGTCCCGGATCAGATCCTGGATCTCGCGGATCGACTTCGGGTCCACGCCCGTGAACGGCTCGTCGAGGAGGATGAACGACGGATCGATCGTGAGGCTGCGGGCGATCTCGAGTCGGCGCCGTTCACCGCCCGACAACGTGTCGGCACGATGGTCGGCGAGACGGGTGAGGCCGAACTCGTCGAGGAGCGCCGAGGCGCGCGCCTCGCGCACGTCGCGCGACGGCTCGCGGAACTCGAGGATGGCCAGCAGGTTGTCGCGGACGGTCATTCGCCGGAACGCGCTGGGCTCCTGCGCGAGGTAGCCCAGCCCGGCGCGCGCGCGGCGATGCATCGGCCAGCGCGTCACGTCCTCGTCGCCCAGCACGATCCGACCCGCGTCGGGCCGCACGAAGCCGACCATCATGTAGAAGCTCGTGGTCTTGCCGGCACCGTTCGGACCGAGCAGCGCGACGATCTCGCCGGGAGCCAGCACGAGATCGACGCCGTCGACGACGGCACGACCGCCGTACCGCTTGGTGAGGCCGCTGGCCCGCAGAGACAGGCGGGACGGGCCGGTCCGCGCGTCGCGGGTGGGGCTCGTCACCGGCGCGTTCATGAGGCGGATGCTACCACGCACGCATGAAAACGCCCGGCCGCCTGCCGACGCGTGCGCGTGGCGGCGGCCGGGCCTCCCGCCGCCACGCTCCGAGGGCGTGGCGGCGGGCGACGGAGCGCGACGGCTCAGGCTTCGGGACGCGTTCAGCCTTCGAGGCTCATCAGGAACGGCTCCTCGATGGCGCGACAGACCCAGCGCAGGAAGCGCGCGGCCGATGCTCCATCGATGAGCCGATGGTCGTACGTCACCGACAGCGGCATCGTCATGCGCGGGACGAACACCTCGTCGTCGGCGTCCCAGACGGGCTCCATGCCGCCGCGGGAGACGCCCAGGATGGCGACGTCGGGCGGCGCGACGATCGGGGTGAAGCCGGTGCCGCCGATCCCTCCGAGGTTGCTGACGCTGAAGTTCCCGCCCTGCATCTCGTCCGGCGAGAGCTTGCGGTTCCTGGCCTTCTCGGCCAGCTCGCCCAGCTCGGCGGCGAGCTCCAGCATGTTCTTCCGGTCCGCGTCCTTCACGACGGGCACCAGCAGCCCGTGATCCGTGTCGACCGCCACGCCGACGTTGACGTACTTCTTGTAGACGATCTCCTGCGTCTCGGTGTCGATCGAGGCGTTGAAGTCCGGGAACTTCCGGAGCGCGGCGGCGACGACCTTGATGAGCATCGCGGTCGGCGTCAGCTTCGCCCCGATCTTCTCGGCCTCGGGCTTGAACCGCTGCCTGAGCGCCTCGAACTCGGTGGCGTCGGCCTTGTCGAAGTGCGTGACCATCGGCACGGTCGACCAGGCGTTCGCCATCGTCCTGACGGTCGCCTTGCGGATGCCCGACATCGCCACGCGCTCGGTCTCGCCCCACTGCGAGAAGTCGGGCAGCGGCTGCGCCGCGGGTGCGGCGGCGCGCTTGGGCGCCTCGGCCGCGGCGGCGGGCCTGGGCGTCTCGCCCTCGGCGAACGCCCGCACGTCCTCGGCCGAGATGCGACCCAGGATGCCGGAGCCCTGCACCGCCTGCAGATCGACCCCGAGCTCTCGCGCCAGACGTCGCACGCTGGGCGCCGCGGGGATCAGTCCGGGCGGCGTCTCGCCTTCGGCCGGCGCCTCGGCTCGGGCGGCTCCGGCAGGCGGCGCGGCCTCCTTCGCCTCCTTCGCCTCCTTCGGCTCCTCGCGCTCCGGGGCCTTCGCTTCCCGAGGCTCGGCGCCCGCTTCGGCGCCCTCGGCCTTCTCCGCTTCGGCTTCCTCCGCTGCCCCGGCTTCGGGCTCGGCCTCCGGCTCGGCCGCGGCTTCGCCCTCGCCTTCTGCGAGCGTCAGGACGACGCTTCCGATGTCGATCTCCTGGCCCTCCTCGACCTCGATGCTCTCGACGACACCGGCGACGTCGGAGGGAACCTCGACGACCGCCTTGTCGGTCTCGAGCTCGATCACCGGCTCGTCGATCTCGACTCGGTCGCCGACCGACACCAGGACCGAGACGACGGTGCCGGAGTCGATCCCCTCGCCTACCTCGGGAAGCTTGAATTCGGTTGCCACGTCATCACTCCGTTCGCTCGCTGTTGTTCGTGGGGACTACGACCGCACCGGGTCGGGCTTGTCGGGATCGATGCCGAGATCGCGGGACGCTTCGTCGAGGACCTCCTGGTCCAGCGCGCCGTCGTCGACGAGCGCGCGGATCGCCGCGTGCGCCACGTGCTTGGCGTCGACCTCGAAGAAGTCGCGCAGCTCCTCGCGCGCCTCGCTGCGACCGAAGCCGTCGGTCCCCAGCGACAGCATCGGCCGCTCCAGGTACGGGCCCAGCATGTCGGGAAGCGCCTTGACGTAGTCCGACGCCGCCACGAACGGGCCTTCCGTCCCCTCGAGCGCTCGGCGCAGGTACGGCGTCTCGGGCTCGCCGCCCGAGCGCAGGCGGTTGCGCCGCGTCACCTCGACGGCGTCGCGGTAGAGCGCCTTGTAGCTCGTCACGCTCCACACGTCCGCGGCCACCTTGTAGTCCTCGAGGATCTTCTGCGCCTCGAGCACCTCGCCCATGATGGCACCGGAGCCGAAGAGCTGCGCCTTGGCCTTGAAGCGACGGCTCGATGGACGGAACAGGTAGAGGCCGCGAAGGATGCCGTCTACGAGCTCGTCGCGGGACAGATGCTCCGGCGCGGCCGGCTGGGGAACGTTCTCGTTCTCGATGGTCAGGTAGTAGAAGACGTCCTCCTGCTCCTCGTACATCCGGCGCATGCCCTCGCGCACCACGGTCGCCAGCTCGTACGCGAACGACGGGTCGTACGCCTCGAGGTTGGGGTTGGGCATCGCGAGGAGGTGGCTATGGCCGTCCTGATGCTGCAGTCCCTCCCCGGGGAGCGTCGTGCGGCCCGCCGTCGCGCCCAGCATGAACCCCTTGGCGCGCGTGTCGCCCGCCGCCCAGGCGAGGTCGCCGATGCGCTGGAAGCCGAACATCGAGTAGTAGATGAAGAACGGCACGGTCGTGACGCCGTAGTTCGCGTAGCTGGTGCCGGCCGCGAGGAAGCTGGACATCGCGCCGCCCTCGGTGATCCCCTCCTCGAGGATGGCGCCGTCCTTGGACTCCTTGTAGTACAGGATCTGCTCGGCGTCGACCGGCTCGTACAGCTGGCCGCCGGGAGAGTAGATGCCGATCTGACGGAACAGCGCCTCCATGCCGAAGGTGCGGGCCTCGTCGGGAATGATCGGAACGATCCGGTCGCCCCAGGTATCGTCCCGCAGCAGCTTCCGGAGCACGCTGACGAACACCATCGTGGTCGACACCGCGCGGTCCTTCGTTCCCTCGTAGAACTCCTCGAACAGCTCGGCGGCGGGCGCCGGCAGCGGCTCGACGTCGACGTTGCGCGCCGGCAGGTAGCCACCGAGCTCCTCTCGGCGCTCGTGGAGGTACTTCGCCTCGGGCGAGTCGGACTCGGGCCGGTAGAACGGGTAGTCGCCGATGTCCTCGTCCGCGATCGGAATGTCGAACCGGTCGCGGAACGTGCGCATGTCGTCCTCGTCGAGCTTCTTCGTCTGGTGCGCGGGGTTCTTGGCCTCCGCCGTCTCGCCCAGTCCGTAGCCCTTCACGGTACGGGCCAGGATGGCCGTCGGCTGGCCCTCGTGGCGCACGGCGCGCTGGTACGCGGCGTACACCTTCGTCGGATCGTGTCCGCCGCGGTTGAGCTTGTCCAGGTCCTCGTCGCTCCAGCCCTCGATCAGCTTCTTCAGCTCGGGCGTGTCGAAGAAGCGCTCCCGCAGCTCCGGCCCGCCGAACGCGGCGTAGCGCTGCGACTCGCCGTCGACCATGCGCTCGAACCGCTCGACCAGGATGCCCTCGTCGTCCTTCTCGAGCAGCTTGTCCCAGTAGCGTCCCCAGGCGACCTTGATCACGTTCCAGCCCGCGCCGCGGAAGATCGCCTCGAGCTCCTGGATGATCTTGCCGTTGCCGTATACCGGACCGTCGAGGCGCTGAAGGTTGCAGTTCACCACCCAGATCAGATTGTCGAGCTTCTCGCGCGCCGCGATCTTGATCGCGCCCAGCGTCTCGGGCTCGTCGGTCTCGCCGTCCCCGAGGAACGCCCACACCTTGCCGTCGCCCTTGGGCTTCAGGTCGCGCGCCTCGAGGTAGTGCGCGAAGCGCGCGTTGTAGATCGACATGATCGGCCCCAGGCCCATCGAGACCGTCGGGAACTGCCAGTAGTCCGGCATGAGCCAGGGGTGCGGGTAGCTCGACAGGCCCGGGTCGTCCTGCAGCTCGCGCCGGAAGTTGCGCATGTGCTGGTCCTCGAAGCGTCCCTCGAGGTAGCTGCGGGCGTAGATGCCGGGACTGGCGTGCCCCTGGATGTAGAGCAGGTCCTGATCGACCCCCTTGCCTGGACCGCGGAAGAAGTGGTTGAAGCCCACCTCGTACAGCGTGGCGGCCGAAGCGTACGTCGCGAGGTGCCCGCCGATGCCGTCGCTCATCTTGTTGGCCCGCACCACCATCGCCATGGCGTTCCAACGGATCAGCGCACGGATGCGGCGCTCGAGCTCGAAATCGCCCGGGTACTCGGGCGTCTCGTCGGCGGGGATCGTGTTGATGTAGGGCGTCTCGGCACTGAACGGAATACGCACCCCGTGGCGGTGCGCGTGCACCTCGAGGCGCTCGAGAATCTCGCGGACGCGCTCGGCGCCGCCGGACGCGAGCACGTACTCCAGCGAATCGAGCCACTCTCTCAGCTCGACACGGTTCAGCTCCGTCAGCTTGCCGTGCGGCAGCTCGGAACGGTCGTGATCGCGCGGATCTTCGGGGACGTCGGCCATGCGGCTTTCTCCTCTCGCGGCGCGCGCGTTCCACCTACACTCGACGGCCGAGTGCCGGGAGAACGCTCACCTCGCGTCACGGGGCCGCCGCTCGCGACCCCTGAATCGTCGTCGCCATCGTACCGCAGCGCGTGCGGCGTCCCGGGCCGCGCCGCTTACCTCGAGGCCGGAGCGACGTCGTCCAGACGCGCCAGGACGCGGCGCACCACCGCCTCGGCGCGGGCGGCGGCGACCCGCGTGAAGGCGCGGAAGTCCACCGAAGCGGCGTGATCGGCGGTGTCGCTGATCGATCGGATCACCACCCACGGAACGCCCCAGCGCGCGCACACCTGCGCCACCGCCGCGCCCTCCATCTCCGCGCAGGCGGCCCCGAAGCGCGTGGCCAGCTCGGCGCTCCGCGCGGGATCCGCCACGAACGAATCGCCCGACGCGATCCGCCCCTCCACCACACGGCCCGACGTCACGGTCGCGCTGGCCGCCTGCACGGCGACGGAGCGGAGCCACGGATCGGCGGGCCATGCGAGCGGCTCGCCCGGCACGCGTCCCGGCTCGTACCCGAGCGGCGTGACGTCGACGTCGTGCTGCACCGCGTCGGTCGAGACCACCAGGTCTCCCACCCGGAGCTCCGGATCGACGCCGCCCGCGACGCCGGTGAACACCAGCCGCACCGCACCGTCGGCAAGAAGCTGCTGCGCCAGCGCCGCGCCGTTCACCTTGCCCACGCCGCAGACGGCCAGGACGACCGGGCGACCGTCGAGCCGTCCGGCATGGACCTCGAACGGTCCGCGCCGCTCGGTCCGCCGCTCGGTCAGCGCCGGCAGCAGGGTCGCGATCTCCTCGGGCATCGCCCCGAGGATCGCGGTCGGCCCCCCGGCCGACGCGTCGCGGCCGCTCAGGGGGCGCGGTTCCATACCAGCCGGCCCAGGAACGCGCCGGCCACCGTCAGCGGGATCGTGAGCCCCAACATGACGGGAAGCGGCTCCAGGCCCGGCTGGAACAGCTGGCTCGCCAGCGTGACGAGCGCCATCAGCGCGCCCGCGCCGATCGCGACCGCCAACGGACGCGACGCCCCGCGCCGCATCATCCAGAGCACCGCGAAGTAGCCGAACAGCAGGTAGAAGCTGGCCGAGACGACCTGGCTGACGACCGACCCGTCGGTCGGAGCGACCGCCTGCAGCGAGATGAAGAACACCGTCGCCGCCATCAGCGCGCCGGAGAACCGTCCCGGGTTGGACTGGCGAGGACGCTGCCGGTCCGCGCCCTGCGCGCCCGCCCCGTCCTCGCCACGCGGCCGCTTCCGCGCCTCGCGACGCTGCTCCCGACGGGCCTGACGCTCGGCCTTCGCCTTCGCCTTGTCCTTCTCGGCCTTGAGCTCCTTCTTCTTCTCGATGCGCCGGACCTGTCGATTCATGCCGCACAGCGTAGCAGCCCCCGCGCCCAGGCCGGGCCGTCCTGCTACGCTCCTGCACGATGATCGCCGACGACACCCTGACCCGCTTGGCACGGCTCCACGGCACGCCGCTCTACGTCTACGACCTCGACGAGATCGAAGCCCGCGTGCGGACGTTGCGGACCGCCCTTCCGGGAGCGCGCCTCCGCTACGCCGTGAAGGCGAATCCCGCGGGAGCGGTGCTGTCGCGGCTGGCGGAGCTGGGCGTCGGCGCGGAGGCGATCACCGTCGGGGAGATCGCTCGCGCCGTGCGCTCGGGGATTCCCGCCGCCGACGTGCTGGTCGGCGGGCCCGGGCAGGGGCCCGATCTGCGCGCCCTCGCCAGGCGACTGGCCGTCGGCCACGTCAGCCTGGACGGCGCCGGGCAGTGGGACGCCTGGCGCGACGCCGCGCCGGCCGGAACGCGGTTCCTGGTCCGCGTGAACCCCGAGTTCGACCCACGGACGCACGAGCACCTCGCGACGGGCGCGGTCGGCTCGAAGTTCGGCCTGCCGCTGCCGGCCGCGACCGCCCTGGCCGAGCGGCTGGACGCCGAGGGGCGACTGGCGGGCTTTCACGTCCATGCCGGCTCGATGATCGAGGACGCAGCGGTGCACCGCGAGATCCTCCGGACCGTCGCTCCGCTGTTCGATCGCTTCCCCACCGCCCGAACCTTCGACCTGGGTGGCGGCTTCGCCGTGCCGAGCTTCGACCTCGGCACCTTCGCGCGCACCGTGCGTCCGTGGGTCGCCGAGCGGGAGCTGGAGCTGATCGTGGAGCCGGGACGGTGGCTGGTCGCGGACGCCGGCATCCTGCTCACGCGCGTGCTCTGGTGGAAGGACGGCACGCCCGGACACTGGATCTGCGACGCCGGCATGGCGCAGCTCCTCAGGCCGGCGCTCTACGGCGCGGAGCATCCGATCCGCGTCGTCGGCGGCGGATCCGCCGAAGCCGGCAGCGGCGACGTCGACGGCCCCCTGTGCGAGAACGCCGACCGGCTGGGCCGGAACCGCACGCTGAGCGCCGGACCGGGAGACCTCCTGGCGGTCGAGCGTTCGGGCGCCTACGGCATGGCGATGGCGTCGAGCTACGCCTCCGATCTTCGGCCGGCCGAGGTGGTCGTCCAGGACGGCCGTGACCGCCTGACGCGACTACGCGAGACGCCCGAGGACCTGTGGCGGCTCGAGGACGCGGCCGTGACGCACCGATGAACGCTGTTCCAGACGCCCTGCGGCGGGCCGTCGAGGCCGAGATCGCGAGCTTCTCCGGGCGCGTCTCGGTGGCGTACCGGAGCCTCGAGGCCGCCGCGGCGCCCGGCCGCGGCACGATCTCGATCGACGTCGACGCGCCGATGCCGTCGGCCAGCCTGATCAAGCTCCCGATCCTGGCCTGCGCGTTGCAGGAGGCCGAGGCGGGCCGTCTGGACCTCGACCGGCGGGTGCCGATGCGGAGCGACGACCGGGTCGGCGGCAACGGCGTGCTGCGTCACCTGGCGCCGGGCCTGGAGCCCACCGTGAACGATCTGCTGACGCTGATGATCATCGTCAGCGACAACACCGCCGCCAACATGACGATCGAGCTGCTGGGCGCGGACCGCGTGCGAGCGTGGATCCACGGCGCCGGCATGGCCGGCACGGAGCTGGTCGGCAAGCTGCAGCTTCCGCACGAGACGCAGAGCGAGCGGCAGCGAGGGGGCGCGCTGAACCGCACCTGCGCGGCGGACGTGGCGGGCCTGTTCCTGGCGCTCGAGCGTGGCGAGCTGCTGCCGCCCCGCGCCGCGGACCGGATGCGCGCCATCCTGTCCGCGCAGATCTACACCGAAGGGATCGGACGCAGCCTCCCGATCGATCCCGAGGTTCCCGACGCCCACGGGCGCACCGCCCGGGTCGAGACGAAGTCGGGCTGCCTCGCCGGGGTGTGGCACGACGCGGGCATCGTCCGCCGTCGCGACGGCGCGGCGCTGTTCGCGTTGGCGGTGCTGACCGCGGACTCGGACGACCGGGCCGAGCGCTGGGAGCAGGAGGGCCTGCTGACGATCGGTCGGATCGCCAGGCTCGCGTTCGAGGCCGCCACCGCCGAGGAGGTGCCGCCCGGGGCGTGACGGGCGCTGCCCTCGGACCGTCCGGGCGTCCGGCACGGACCGTGCCGGGCCCACCGTGACGCCCGGTCCACGGCGGTATGCTCCCGCCATGAAACGCAAGGTCATCGTCATCGGATCGGGCTTCGGCGGGCTGGGCGCCGCCGCGCGGCTTCTGGCCGACGGGCACGACGTCACGATCTTCGAAGCGCGCGACAAGCTGGGCGGTCGCGGCTACACGTACGAGCAGGACGGCTTCACGTTCGATGGCGGGCCGACCATCATCACCGCGCCCTGGATGTTCGACGACATCTGGGCCAAGGCGGGCAAGAAGCGCGAGGACTACGTCACCTTCGCGAAGTGCGATCCGTTCTACCGGATCTTCGATCACGAGGGCGACTACTTCGACTACAACGACGACGAGATGTTCATCCTCGAGGAGATCCACAAGCGCGCACCCGAGGACAAGCGCGGCTACCTGAACTTCATGAGGACCACGCGGGACATCTTCCAGAAGGGGTTCGTCCAGCTGGCCGACAAGCCGTTCCTGTCGCCGTGGGACATGGTGAAGGTCGCTCCCGACCTGATCCGTCTGCAGAGCTACAAGAGCGTGTACGCCTACGTATCGCAATACGTCAAGGACCCGTTCCTGCGTCAGGTGTTCAGCTTCCACCCGCTCCTCGTGGGCGGCAATCCGTTCGACACGCCCAGCATCTACGCGATGATCCACTACCTGGAGCGCGAGTGGGGCGTCTGGTACGCGATGGGCGGCACCGGTGCGCTGGTGGACGCGTTCGAGCGACTGATCGGCGAGCTGGGCGGGAAGATCCACACCCGAGCCCCCGTCGCCGAGATCGTGGTCGAGGGCGAGGGCGCCGGCCGGCGGGCTCGCGGCGTCCGGCTCGAGGACGGCGAGGTCGTCGAAGCCGACATCGTCGTCTCGAACGCCGACGTGGCCACGACCTACATGAAGATGATCGCGCCACAGCACCGGAAGAAGTACACCGACGCCAAGCTGGAGCGGATGTCGTACGCGATGGGCCTGTTCGTCCTCTACTTCGGGACGGACAAGCAGTACCGTCACGACGGGCTGCTGAAGCACCACAACATCATCCTGGGACCGCGCTACGAAGGCCTTCTCAAGGACATCTTCAAGAACAGCGGCCGCGTCGCGGACGACTTCAGCCTGTACCTCCACATGCCCAGCTACACCGACCCCGGCATGGCGCCCGAGGGGCACGAGTCGTTCTACGTCCTCTCGCCCGTCCCGAACCTGAAGAGCGGCATCGACTGGCGCGAGCAGGCGAAGCCGTACCGCGACGCGATCGTCGACTTCCTGGACGAGCGCTACCTGCCCGGGCTCAAGGAGCACCTGGTCACCGAGATGTACATCGACCCGCTGCACTTCGAGGGGGAGCTCCGCAGCTTCCGCGGATCGGCGTTCGCGTTCGAGCCCAAGCTGACGCAGTCCGCCTGGTTCCGGCCGCACAACCGCAGCGAGGAGATGCCGAACCTGTACTTCGTCGGGGCGGGCACGCATCCCGGCGGGGGACTCCCGGGCGTCCTGTCGAGCTCGAAGATCGCCGAGGACCTGATCCGCGAAAGCGCCGCCTGAGCGCCGCCCCAGCGATCCCGGAGCGCAGCCGGCCCTGCGCTATGCTGCCGGCATGGATCCCTTGGATACCGTCCGCCGAAGCTACCTGACCGACGCCTGGCACGAGGCCGACGCCACCTTCGAGGTACGCGGCCCCGCCAGCGACGAGCTCGTCGCCGACGTGGCCGACTGCGGACCCGACGAGGCCCGCCAGGCGGCCGACGTCGCCTGGACGGCGTTCGAGACGTGGCGCCGCACCACCGCGTTCGAGCGCGCCGACGTGCTCCGCCGCTGGCACGACCTGATCCTCGAGAACCAGGAGTCGCTGGCCCGCACGATGACCCGCGAGATGGGCAAGCCGATCAAGGAGGCCCGCGGCGAGGTCGCCTACGCCGCCGGATTCGTGCGCTGGTACGCCGAGCAGGCCCCGCGAGCGTACGGCGAGCTGTTCCCCACCACCTCCGGCAGCAAGCGCGGCCTGGCGCTACGTCAGCCGGTCGGACCGGCGTACGCCGTCACCCCCTGGAACTTCCCCGCCGCGATGGTGACCCGCAAGGCGGCGCCCGCACTGGCCGCCGGCTGCACCTTCGTGCTGAAGCCCGCCGAGCAGACCCCGCTCACCGCGCTGCTCATGGCCCGCCTCTGGCTCGAGGCGGGCGGACCGGCCGGCACGCTGCAGGTCCTGCCCACGAACCGTCCCGGCGCGCTCACCGAAACGCTGATGGCCGACCCCCGCATCCGCAAGGTGACCTTCACCGGCAGTACCGAGGTGGGCCGGATCCTCTACCGCCAGAGCGCCGAGACGATCAAGAAGCTCAGTCTGGAGCTGGGCGGCCACGCGCCGTTCCTGGTGTTCGCCGACGCGGACCTGGACCGGGCGGTCCGCGAGACGATCGCATGCAAGTTCCGCAACGCCGGCCAGACGTGCGTCTGCACGAACCGCATCTACGTGCACGAAGACATCGCCGAGGCGTTCACGCGCCGCTACGTCGAGGCGGCCAGGGACCTGGTCGTCGGAGATCCGAACGACGAGGCGACGGACGTCGGCCCCCTGGTCGACGCGCAAGGCCTCGACAAGGTCCGTGACCACGTCGAAGACGCCGTGCGGCGCGGCGCCCGCATCGAGCTGGGCGGCGAGGCGACCGGCGGCCTGTTCTACCTTCCGACCGTCCTGACCGGCGTCACGGCGGAGATGAAGCTGATGGGCGAAGAGACGTTCGGACCGGTCGCGCCGATCCTGACCTTCGCGAGCGAGGAGGAGGCCGTTCGGATGGCGAACGACACGCCCTACGGCCTGGCCTCGTACCTCTACACGAACGACCTCGGCCGTGCCTGGCGCGTCGCAGAGGCGCTGGACTACGGCATCGTCGGCGTGAACGACGGTGTTCCCAGCGCGCCGCACGCACCGTTCGGCGGCATGAAGCAGAGCGGCGTCGGGCGCGAAGGCGGCCCGTGGGGCCTGGACGAGTACCTCGAGATCAAGTACGTCTCGATGGGCCTCGTGGACTGAAGGCCGTCCGGCTCGCATGACACGAACCCGCTCCCGCGTGGACGGTCGCGATCCGGCGCCGCCCGAGACGCCCGAGCCGGCGCTACGGATCCGCGGCCTCGGCAAGGACTACGGCGGCCGGCCTGCGCTCGCCGGTCTGGATCTCGACGTCGCGCCCGGCGAGATCGTGGCGCTGCTGGGCCACAACGGCGCGGGCAAGACGACCACGGTGCGGTTGTTGAACGGGGTGCTGGCCCCCGATCGAGGCGAGGCGCGGGTTCTGGGCCTCGATCCGTGGACGGAGGGGACGCGGCTCCGGCGCAGGACGGGCATCGCGACGGAGCGCCCCTCGCTCGACCCGCGCCTCTCGGCCCGGGCCAACCTGCGCCTCTACGCGGCGCTCTACGGCGTGCCCCGCGAGCAGGAGGCGGCGCGGATCGACGCCGTGCTGGACCGCTTCGGCTTGCTGGCCCGCGCGGAGGACCGCGTCGGGGCGTACAGCAAGGGGATGACGCAACGCCTGGCGCTGGCGCGCTGCGCCTTGCACGAGCCGGACCTGTACTTCCTGGACGAGCCCAGCGCCGGGCTCGATCCGCTGGCGGCCCGCGAGCTGCGCGGCTGGATCGCGGACCTCGCCGCCGAGCACGGCCGCACGGTGCTGCTCTGCACGCACGACCTGGCCGAGGCGCAGCGGCTGGCCGACCGCGTCGCGGTGCTGCGCGAAGGGGAGCTGGCCGCCATCGGCACCCCGGGCGAGCTGGCCACGCGCTACGGCGCCGCGCGTCTCGAGGTCGAGGTGCCCGAGGAGCAGGGAGACGCCGCCCGGGCGGCGCTCCTGGAGCGCGGCTTCGAGCTCGCGGGTCGGGCCGAGGGCGAGGAAGCGATCCCGCCCGCCACCCGCCGGCTGCGCGTCGCGGCCGCCGGACGCGACCGCGCCCCCGACGTCGCCCGCGCGATCCTGGACGCGGGGCTGTCGCTCGTCCGTCTGGACCCCACCGATGCGTCGCTCGAAGACGTCTACCTGGCCGTATACGGAGAATCGCAGTGAGCGCGAGACGCCCGCCCGCGCCGCTGGACCTTCGCGCCATCGAGGCGCTGGCACGAAAGGACCTCGGCGTCGTGGTCCGCACGCCCGCCGTGCTCATCCCGCTGGTGATCGTTCCGGCGATCGTGTACGTGCTCCTCCCGATCGCGATGATCGTCGCGGCGCGCATCGGCGGCCCCATGATCGCGAACGAGCTCGCCGAGCTCGAGCGGCTGTTCGCCTCGCTCCCCGACGCGCTCCGGACCGACCTCGAGCGCATGGAGCCGGCCGCACGGATGGTGACGCTGACGCTGGGCTACCTGATCGCCCCGCTCTACCTGGTCGTCCCGCTCATGGTCGCCAGCGTCGTCGCCGCCGACGCGTTCGCGGGCGAGAAGGAGCGGGGCACGCTCGAAGCGCTTCTCCACGCCCCGCTGCGCGAGCGCGACCTGTTCCTGGGCAAGCTGCTCGCGGCCTGGCTTCCCGCCGTGGCCGTCGGCCTGCTCGGAACCGTGCTCTACGCAGCGATCGTGACGGTGGCGGCGTGGCCGCTGGTCGGGGGCGCCGTCCTTCCCCCGGGCGTGTGGATCCCGATGGCGATCTGGGTCGGACCGGCCGTCGCGCTGGCGGGCCTGGGCGCGACGGTGTTGATCTCGGCCCGCGTCGAGACGTTCCAGGAGGCGTACCAGCTGGGAGGCGTGGTGGTGATCCCGATCGTCGCGCTGGTGATCGCGCAGGCGGCCGGCGTCGTGGTGCTGGACGCCAGGCTGCTCACGCTGGTGGGCGCCCTGATCTGGCTGCTGGACGGCGTCCTTCTCGTCGTCGCGTTCCGAGGATTCTCGCGCGAGCGGCTGGCGGCGAGGCTGTGAGCGCCGTCGGGCCCGACCCGCTGCCGGATCGCGATCCTGGGGAGCTGCTCGCGTCGCTCCTGAGGCGGTTCGCGGAAGCGGACGATCCGCATGCGCCCGCAACGGCGCTGCTGTCCGTCGCCGCGCCCCGCTTCGCGAGCCGGGCGGGCGACGCCGAGCATCTCGCCCACCTGTTCGGCAACGCCGCCTGGGCGCCGCTGCTCGGCCACGCCGCGGCCGAGATCGGCGAGCTCGAAGTCCTGGACGACGCGGCCCGGGCCACGCTCCACGTCCGTGCCGCGGACGGCACGACGGTGAGCTACCTCGCCTCCCTGCGGCGGAACGCGCTCCCCGAAGCTCGGCACCACGACTCGGGCGCGGGCGCAGGGGCCGTCTGGCGCGTCACCGGCCTGGTGCGGAGCGAGCTGGCCGACGCGTGATGCG
>CAZLQH010000020.1:0-30266 GCA_964561595.1 uncultured bacterium
GACGGTGCGCGACGGCGCCACCGCGCCCGAGGCGGCCGGCGAGATCCACAGCGACCTCGAGCGCGGCTTCATCCGCGCCGAGACGATCCGCTGGGACGTCCTCGTCGAGGCGGGCAGCCTGGCGGCGGCGAAGGCCAAGGGCCGGCTCCGCACCGAGGGCAAGGCGTACCGGGTCCGCGACGGCGACGTGATGCACATCCTCTTCTCGGTCTGAGCCGGTCGCCGCTGCGCGCGCCACATCGTAAGGAGGGCCGTGGTCCCCCGGCGCGCCCGCCGGTACCGTCCGGGGGCGGGGTGCGAGCAACGGAAAGGCGGCATCATGAAGAACGAACCGGTTCCTGCATCGAACGGTGCGCTCGAGACGTACGAGGCGGGAAGCGTGCTGTACGTGCCGGGGCGATCGTCCGACGTCTACCGGCTCCTAGGCGGCCTGGTCCGCCTCCACGTCGTGAACGGCGAGGGCGACGGCGTGACGCTACGCTACGTCAAGCCCGGCGACTGGTTCGGCGAAGAGGCGCTGGCGGGGCTTCCCCGCTCGGTGTTCGCCGACGCGGTCACCGACGTTCGGGTCGAGCGGTACGTCGCGGACGGCCTCACGGCCGAGCAGCGCGACGAGGTCGTCGTGCGACTCGCCGTGGCGCTGGACGGGCTGTACCGCGGCATGCACCGTCGCGCCACGCGGCGCCTGGCGGCACGCGTCGCGGCCGAGCTCCTGGAGCTGCGCGACAGCGCCGTCGCGAGCGACGATGGCGGGGTGCCGACGGTACGCATGACGCACGACGCGCTGGCCGAGTCCGTGGGATCGGTGCGCGAGACGGTCACGAAGGTCGTCGGCGAGCTGGCCCGGGCGGGCGCGATCGAAGCGGGCTACGGACGGATCCGCCTGCGCGACGAGGCGGTGCTGCGCGAGGCGGCCGACGGCTGAGCCGTCGGCCGCCTCGCGCAGGCGGGATCGGAGCGGACGGACCGTCGCGCCCCGCGACGCCCCTCAGAACACCGTGCCGATGCGGAACGAGAAGACGCCCGTCGGGTTTCGCTCGCTGAAGCCGTAGTCGAAGCGGAGCGCCGGCAGCGCCACGCCGGAGAACCCGAGGTTCACCTGGACGCCGACGCCCGCGCCCGCGAACAGCGGCCCCTCGTACTCGGCGAAGCCGGGAACCTCGCTGACCCAGGCCACGTCGGCGAACGCGACCGCGATGATCGTCTGGGTCGCGACCGTACTGAGGTCGAAGTCGTAACGGTACTCGAACGACGCCGTCGCGTAGCTGCGCGACAGCCCGAAATCGTCGTCGCGATAGCCGCGCACCTGGGTGGCCTCGTTCGGCGTCTGGCCGACCGTGAAGCGCTTCGAGGCGGGGTAGGCCGCGCCGAACTGGTGCCCGACGTTCAGCCGCGCCGCGAGCACGTGGCCGTCGTCCGCGACCTCGCCCTGCGTCAGCTCGCTCAGCGTGAGGTAGCTCTTCACACCCAGCTCCACGGGAAGGTACACGTACGGGGCGCGCTCCCCGCCCATGAGGAAGTCGTTCCCGAGACCCACGCCCAGCGACGCGTTCGACGCCACGCCCGCCCGCGGGAAGTCGACGTCGTCGCGCGCGTCGTACACGAGGTCGCCGCCGACGAACCCCGAGGCCCCCGCGAGCGGGGCGTAGTCGAGCGCTTGGGCGAAGGGGAGCGAGCACGCGTCGGGATTCTCCACGTCGCCCTGGTCGTCCAGCGTGCACGGCGTCGCCGAGGGCTCCACGGCGATGTCGGACAGCGACGCCCGGGCCGAGAGGCGTAGCGTCAGGTCGTCGATCAGGCGACGTCCCGCGCCGACCCGGAAGCCGGTATCGCGGCGCGTGTACTCGCCGATGCGCACCGTGTTCGCGTCGCCACCCGACGAGCCGGGAGCGACGATCCGGGTCGAGCCGTCGTCCGACAGCGGCTCGTTCGTGCGGACGTTGGAGAACAACGACAGCGACAGCGAGGTGGGGACCTCCCGGAAGTCGGCGGCGTCGACGTACAGCCACGGAATCGAGTACCGCAGGTCGCCGCCGAGCAGGAACCCGATGTCGGAGGTGCGCGCGTCGATCTCGGCCTCGACGGTGTGCGCACGGCCCCACAGGTTCCGCTCGCTGACGCTGAGCGAGGCGGAGAACCCGTCGATCGTGCTGTACGTCGCGGCCGGCTGGAACAGCCCGGTCTGGGCCGACTCGAGAACGATCTCGACGAGCACCTCGTCGCTCTCCCCTCCCTCGAGCGGCAGGATCTGCCGGTCCACGGGCCGCACCGCGCCTTCGCGGAGCAGCTGACGGAGACCGTCGTCGAGCGCGTCCAGCGACAGCACGCTTCCGGGCTCCGGCAGCCGGCGGAGCACGACGAACGGCTCCGCGCCCGGCGTTCCCGAGCGCCACGAGATGGCGTACTCGCCGACGCGGTACTCGGTCAAGCGCTGGACGTACACGCCGTCCAGCCAGTTGTAGTCCGGTCGCGACGCCACCACGTAGCCCGCCTCGGCGTACGCCTCGGCGATCCTGCGGAAGTCCTCCTCCGCCAGCGTGGAGGTGAAGGTGTCGCCCGGCTGCAGGGCCAGGCGCTCCGCCAGCGTCTCGTCGGAGAGCACGGTGTTGCCCTCGATCCGGATCGTGTCGATCTCGCCGGCGGTGTCGGGCGGGCCCAGCTCGAACGTCACGCGGACCCCTCCGGCCGCGTTCACGAGCGGAACCAGCCGCACGTCGCCGCTGCGACCTTCGGCCAGCCGCCGCACGTCGGCGAGCAGGGCGTCGTAGTCGAACAGGTCGCCCACGTCGAGGCTCAGCCGGTCCGCGTCGATGCCCAGCGGCGTGGTGTCGATCGAGGCGATGCGGAGCTCGCGCAGCTCGACCTCGAGCACGCCGCCCCGCAGGCGGGTGGCCTCGAGGTCGACCCCGCTCTGGCGGTAGCCCAGCTCGGCGTAGAGCTCGCCGACACGGCGAACGGCCGCCCGGTAGGCCGCGAGATCGAACGTCTCCTGATCCGCGACGAGGGCGAACTCGTCGCGCAGCTCCTCCTCGTCGAACACGGCCGACTCGGCGAACACCACCTCGTCGAGCCGCGCGGCCTCGTCGACGACGTAGCGCACCCGAAGCGGCGACTCCTCGCCGCGCTCGGCCAGCTCGGGTGCGCGCTCGGTCTCGAGCGTGACCGTCGGACGGAACGGGAAGCCTTCGGCACGGTAGCGGTCCGCGATCGTGCGGGTGGCCTCGTCGGCGCGTCCGATGTTGAACACCCGTCCTGCCGCGAGCAGGTGCTCCCGGGCCAGGAGCTCGCGCAAGGTGCCGGGCGCGAGGCTCTCGACCCCGTCGAACACCACCTCGCCGATCTCCGGATTCTCCTCCACCCTGACCCGCAGCACCGGACCGGCCGGCTCGTCGAGCAGCGACACGCTGACGCTGGCGAACGTCCCGAGCCCGTAGACGCGGTTGCGCTCGGCCTCGAGGTCGATCCGCTCGGCCGGGGTTCCCGGCCTCGCCGTGACGAGGGTCCGCACGATGTCGGTGTAGACGTCGGTGCCCTCGACGCGGACTTCGGCGAGCGGTCCCCGCACGTCGGGCGCCTGGGCGAGGGCGAGCGACGGCACGATCAGGAACAGGGCGAGCAGGGCCGCGAGGGGGCGAGGAAGGAAGGGTGTGCGGCGCCGTCTGAGCATGCGGCCAGTCTACCGTCCGCGATGAGAGCGGCGTGGGCAGCGGTGTCCGTCCCGAACGGCTCTGCGGGCGTCGCCGCGACGACCGGGTAGCATGGCGGCATGGACGATGTGCGCAGGTTCGTGACCCGCAGCCCGCTCCGCGACGAGGCGGTCGCCGCCGTTCGCGCCGCCACGACGCTCGTGCCCGAGGTGGCCCTCGTGCTGGGCTCGGGGCTGGGCCCGCTGGCCGACGAGATCGAGATCGCGGCCGAGATTCCGTACGGCGACATTCCCGGCTTCGTCGCCAGCAGCGCGCCGGGACACGCCGGCCGGCTCGTGCTCGGAACCTTGGACGGCAGGCCGGTGGTGGCGATGCGGGGCAGGCTCCACCCGTACGACGGGGTGCCGGCGGCGCAGGTGGCCTTCCCCGTGCGGGTGATGCACGCCCTGGGCGCGGAGCGGCTGCTGGTGTCGAACGCGTGCGGCGGGCTGAATCCGAACTGGCGCGCAGGCGACCTCATGCTCCAGCTCGACTTCATCAACCACACCTTCCAGAACCCCCTGATCGGCCCCAACGATCCGGAGCTCGGACCGCGCTTCCCCGTCCTGTTCGGGGCGTACGACGAGCGCTACCAAGGCGTCGTCCGGACCGCCGCGAGACGGCTCGACGTCCCGCTCCGCGAGGGCGTGTACCTCGCGGTCGCCGGCCCGAGCTACGCGACCCGCGCCGAGCTCCGCGCGTTCAGGTCGTGGGGCGCCGACGCGATCGGCATGTCGACGGTGTTCGAGGTGATGGCCGCCCGGCACGAGGGCATGCGCGTGGTGGGGATCTCGACCGTCACCGACCTGGCGATCCCCGATCGCGATCACCACGCGGACGAAGACGAGGTGCTCGAGGTGGCCGCTGCGTCGGGAGCGACGTTCCGGCGCCTGGTCCGGGCGGTGGTGCCCGAGCTGTGAGCCTGGCGACCGTCCGCGCCCGCATCGACGCGGCCTGCGAGCGGGCGGGTCGGGATCCGTCGAGCGTTCGCCTGGTAGGCGTCACGAAGGGGCACGACGCGGACGAGATCCGACGTCGACTCGTCGATCACGGCCTCGTCGACCTGGGAGAGAATCGCGTACAGGAGTGGCGCGACAAGGCGGCCATGCTCCCGCCCGAGGTCCGTTGGCACTTCGTCGGCTCGCTGCAGCGCAACAAGGTGAAGTACCTGGCCGAGGGGGGCGTCGCGATGGTGCATTCGCTCAACTCGCGCAGGCTGGCGGACGCGATGCAAGCCCAGGGCGAACGTCGCGGCCACCGCTTCCGCGCGCTGATCGAGGTGGACGTCGCCCGCGAGGACGCCAAGCAAGGCGTCGCGACCGACGAGGTCGCTCCCTTGCTGCGTCACTGCGAGGAGCTCTCGCACGTCGAGGTGGTAGGACTGATGGCGATGGCGCCGTTCGCCGACGATCCCGAGCAGGCGCGGCCGTACTTCCGGCAGCTGGGCACGCTCGCGGACGAGCTCGGCCTGGCGGAGCGCTCGATGGGGATGAGCGGCGATTTCGAGGTCGCGATCGAGGAGGGCGCCACGATGGTTCGCGTCGGCACCGCCCTGTTCGAGGCGGACCCGGAGGGGGGAGCGACGTGAGGCTGAGCCCGTTGGACATCCAGCACATGGAGTTCGAGAAGGGCGTGTCGGGCTATCGCCGCGCCCAGGTACGCGGATTCTTGGAGCGCGTCGCCGCCGAGCGCGAGGAGCTCCTCAAGGAGCTGCAGAGCGCACGCGACCAGCTCGCCGAGCAGCAACGCAGGATCGAAGCTCTGGAGTCCGCCGAGGCCGACCTGCGGCAAGCGGTCGTCGCCGCCGAGCGGATCGGCAACCAGATGCGCGAGAACGCCCGACAGGAGGCGCGCCTGATCGTCGAGCAGGCCGAGGTGGACCGCCGCGCGATCGAGGCCGACGTCGCGCGGCTGCGCACGATGCGAGACGACTTCCGCGACCAGTTCCGCGGCATGTTGCAGGCGTACGGGCACAGCCTGGAGCGTGTCGATACCGATGGGGCCCGCCGCCTCAGCGAGCAGGACCTCCACCCCACCGACGAAGGCTGACGCCGCCCGGCCGGGCCGTCCGCCCGAGCCGGCTACTCCTCCGTGGCGACGCCGCCCTCGCCGCTCAGCGCCTGCTGGAGCGTGGTGAACGGCAACGTCGCGCACTTCACGCGGGCGTGCAGGCGCCTGATGCCTTCGAGCGCGCGCAGATCGCCGAGCTCGAGGTCGCCGCCGACCTCCTCGCCCCGGATCATGCGCTTGAACCCGGCCGCGAGCTCGTGCGCCTCCTCCAGGGTGCGCCCCTCGAGCGCGTCCGCCATCAGATCGGCCGCCGCCTGGCTGATGGCGCAGCCGTGCCCTTCGTACGCCGCCTCCGCGATCCGTCCGTCCTCGATCCGGAGCGACAGGCGCAGCTCGTCGCCGCACGACGGATTCACGCCGTCCTGCTCGATGTCGGGGCGCGCCAACGTCTTCCGGTGCTTCGGCCGGCGGCTCCGGTCGATGATCACCTGCTTGTAGATCTGCTCCATCAACGACATGCGGACCTCATGCGAACGCCGCGAAGAAGTCGCGCGCGGAGACGACGGCGGCGGCCAGCGCGTCGATCTCGTCGTCGAGCGTCGTGAGGTGCGTGCTGGCGCGGACCGTGGACGGCACGCCCAGCGCCCGCATGAGCGGCTGGGCGCAGTGGTGGCCCGCCCGGACGGCGATGCCCTCTGCGTCCAGCGCGGTCGCCACGTCGTGGGGATGGATCCCCTCGACCACGAACGGGAGGATCCCGCCACGGTCGGGGCCGCGCGGACCGAACACGCCGACGCCGTCGAGCGCGTCGAAGCGATGCAGCATCCGTTCCGCGAGGCTCCGATCGTGGTCCCAGACGTTCGCCATGCCGACCCGCTCCAGGTAGCGCACGGCTTCCGCCAGGCCGACCGCCTCGGCCACCGCAGGCGTTCCGGCCTCGAACCGCATCGGAATGTCGGCGTACGTCGAGCGCTCGATCTCCACGGTGCGGATCATCTCGCCGCCGCCGAGGAAGGGAGGCATCGACGCGAGCAGCTCCTCGCGGGCCCAGAGCGCGCCGATCCCCGTCGGTCCCAGCATCTTGTGTCCCGAGACGACGTACGCGTCGGCGCCCAGCGCATCGACGTCGACCGGCAGGTGCGCGGCGGCCTGAGCGCCGTCGACGAACACCTGCGCCCCCACCCGGTGGGCCATCGCCGCCATCTCGGCGACGGGATGGACGACGCCGAGCACGTTGGACATGTGCGCGACCGCGACCACCCGGGTACGGGGCCCGAGCAGCTCCCGGTACGCGTCCAGGTCCAGGCGCTGGTCCCGGCCCAGCGGCACCGCCACGATCCGAGCTCCGGTGCGCTGAGCGACCTGCTGCCACGGCACCAGGTTCGCGTGATGCTCCGCGACGGTCACGACGATCTCGTCGCCGGCCGTCAGGTTCGCGTCGCCCCAGGCGCGCGCCAACAGATTGATCCCCTCGGTCGCGTTCCGCACGAACACCAGCGAACGCTCCGACGGCGCTCCCAGGAAACGGGCGACCGTGGAGCGGGCGTCCTCGTACCGCTCGGTCGCCTCGGCGGAGAGCTGGTGCGCCCCCCGGTGCACGTTCGCGTGGTGACGCTCGTAGTGCTCCGTAACCGCGTCGATCACGGCGCGCGGGCGCTGCGACGAGGCGGCGTGGTCGAGGTAGACCAGGGGCCGACCGTGCACCTCTCGGGAAAGGATCGGAAAATCGCCACGCAGGCGCGCGGCATCCAGGACCGTCATGCGGTCAGCGTAGCAGCCCCCGGCGAAGCGGAACGCTCCGCTCCCGACGATCGTGCGCCGCGTCAATCGTCGACGTCGGGCACCGGCGCGATCTGCAACGCCAGCAGGTAGCTTCGTACGGGACCGCTGGCCGGATCGTCGCCGCGCTCCGCGCCGGTTCCCTCTCCCTCACCGTCGGTCCGTTCGGCGTCGAGCCGCTCGGCGCGCTGCGCCAGCGTGATCATGTCGCGCAGCAGCCCGCGCGCCACGCCGCGCGGCAGGGAGACCTCGAGCGCGAGGCTCTCGATCGGATCCCGTTCGGCGGCGGCAGCGAGCATGGCGTCGTCCGCGGCGGCCTCCTGGTGGACCGTTCCGTCTGGCGCCCGGTAGATCCTGCGCGCCTCGGCGCCGCCTTCGCGAAGCAGCTGCGCCGCGCTACGGGCGAAGCTACGGGCCTGCGCGGTCATCGTCGCCAGGATCCGTTCCTCGAGATCGACGAACGGCGTCGCCTCGAACGGGACCACGAAGCCGTCGGCGACGGTGCGGTACAGCCGGATCGGCCTGCCCGCGCGCTTGCGCTGCCCGACGACCTCCAGCACGCCGGCCTCGTGGAGGCGGCGCACCCGGTAGCGCACCGCGTCGAGGGGACGGCCCAGCTCCGCTGCCACCTCGGCGATGCTGCGCGTCCGACCGAGGAACGGCTCGATCCACGGAACCCAGTCGGGGTCGGAGAGGAGCATCGCCGCTCGCGGGTCGGTCACGGTCCGAAACGAGACCTGCCACCACGGTCCGAACGCATGGTCGCGGTCGGGGTGCCGCTCGTGGACGCGCCCTCGTTCACGCTCCTGGTCGCGGGAGCCGCGACGGCCGCCGTCGTCGTCGCGGGGCGGACCTCCCGTCGCATCGTTGTCCGGGGCGTCGCTCACGTCGCCGGGACGCTACCACGCGCCGGTACGGAGCTCGCCCGGCACGGCGGTATGCTGACCGCGTGATCCTGCGGTCGCTGCGGCAGTACGGCTTTCGGAACCTGGTCACCCCCGAGCTCTCGCTGGGCACGGGGGTGACGGCCGTCGTGGGCCCCAACGCCGCGGGCAAGTCCAACCTTCTGGACGCCTGCTACCTCGCCGCGAGCGGAGACCTGCCGGGCGGCCGCATTCGCGACGCCCTGCGCTGGGGGCAGGACGAGGGATTCGTGGCGGCCCGCGTCGAGCACGCGGACGGGATCGCGGATGTGCACGTGGGCCTGGCCGCCGGCAGGAAGCTCCTCCGTCTGGACGGGCAGACGGTGCGGCAGGCGGATCTGGCGCGCGTCTCTGCCGCGGTCCGCATCACTCCCGAGGACGCCGAGATCGTCCACGGTGGCCCGCCTCGTCGCCGCGCCTGGCTGGACGACCTGCTGAACCGGCTGTCGCCTCGCCACGCCGCACTGGCGCGCGAGTACGCCAAGGTGCTCGAGCAGCGCAACGCCGCGCTCCGGAACCACGCCGACGAGGCGCTCCTTTCGGTGTTCGGCGACCGGCTGGCCGATCTCGGCGACGAGATCGGCGACCTCCGGTCCCGCGCCGTGCACCGTGCGGACGCGCTGACGCGTTCGGTGTACGCCGACGTCGCGGGCGACGCGAAGACGCTATCGGTGCGCTTGCAGCGCTCGCAGGGCGAGCGTCCGCTACGCGAGGCGCTCGCGGCCACCGCCGCCGAGGAGCGTGCTCGGGGCGCCACCGTGGTCGGCCCTCACCGTGACGATCTGGCGCTGGCGCTCGACGAGCGTAGCGTCCAGACGTTCGGCTCGCGCGGGGAGGCGCGGACGACGGCGCTGGCCCTCCGGGTGGCCGAGCTGCGCCTGCTGGAAGAGAAGCATCGTGAGCCGCCGATCCTGCTGCTGGACGACTTCTCGGCGGAGCTCGACGCCGATCGCCGCGCCTACCTGCTGGAGCTGTCCGGACGGAGGCCGCAGGCGCTCGTGTCCGGAACGGAGCCGCCTCCGCACGCCGGCCGACTGCTGCGCATCGACGCGGGCGAGGTGCTGGACGATGCCTGAGCGCCACGTCCGCGACGTGATCGGCGAGTTCTTCCGTCGTGGCGGCATGCTCAGGTCGGTTCGTCGCGCCGAGGCCGTGGTCGCCTGGCCGCGCATCGTCGGCGCCGAGCTGGCCCGCTTCGCGCAGGCTCGGGCGCTTCGCTCCGGCGTCCTGCTCGTCGACGTCTCGGACAGCGAGACGGCGATGCACCTGTCGCTCCAGCGCGCGCGCTTCCTGGACGCCTACGAGCGCTACCTGGGGCGCCGCGAGGTGCGTGACATCCGCTTCGCCGCCGGCCGTCGCGCCCCGCCTCCCGCCGCTTCGCCCCCACAGCCGCCACGCGATCCGGACCCCCAGGCGTGGTCGGCGCTGGCGGCGGAGCTCGGGGCGCTGGATCTTCCCGCCGAGCTCGCGGGCCCGGCGCTCGCGGCGGCGCGTGCGATGCTCACGCATCGTCGTCGGGCGCGCGAGGCGGGCTGGACGCCCTGCCCGCACTGCGGCGCGCTCTCCCCCGACCCCGGGCCGTGCGAGGCCTGCCGGCGTTACCGTGCCGATCCCGGCGTCCGCTTCGCGGCCGAGCGTCTCGTGACCGACCCGGACGCCGCGACCCCGGAGCTGTCCGACGACGAGCGCGTGGTCGCCCGTGCGCTGGCCGTCGAGGCGCTGGACGCTCGGCTGCTGGAGCTGCTTCCGCAGGTGCTGGCCGCGCCTGAGCTGAAGCCTCAGCTCGCCCAGGCGGCGCGTCATCGCGTCGCCCTGGATCAGGGCCGACCGACGTGCGACATCGACGATGCCGATCTGGATCGTCTCGACCCGCGGATCGCCCGGGTGCTCGGGCGCTGGGGATCCGCCGACCCCCGAGGAGGTACGACCTCATGAAGACCGAGCAAGCTACGCCCCGTCCCGTGGTTCTGGTGGTGCTCGACGGCTTCGGAATCGCTCCGGACGGCCCCGGCAACGCCGTGACGCAGGCCGACACGCCGACGTTCGACGCGATCTGGCGCGACCGACCCCACACCACGCTTCAGGCGTCCGGCAGGGCCGTCGGGCTTCCCGAGGGGCAGATGGGCAACAGCGAGGTGGGCCATATGAACCTCGGCGCCGGACGCATCGTCGAGCAGAGCCTCGCCTACGTCCAGAACCGGATCGACGACGAATCGCTGTTCGACAACGAGGTCCTCGTGGACCTGTGCGAACGGGCGGGCGACGGCACGCTGCACCTCATGGGGCTCGTCAGTCGGGGCGGCGTGCACAGCGACCTCGAGCACCTGTTCGGACTCCTCGAGCTCGCCCGCCGACGTGGCGTGGAACGGGTCCGCGTCCACGCCTTCACGGACGGTCGGGACACCGCGCCGGACAGCGGGCGCGGCTACCTTCGCGAGCTCACGGAGCGCATGGCGTCGCTGCCGATCGACGCGCGGGTCGCGACCGTGATCGGTCGCTACTACGCTATGGACCGCGATCGTCGCTGGGACCGGACCGCCGAGGCGTACCGGGCGGTCGTGTGCGGCGAGGGGGTCCACACGGCGCGCTCGGCTGAGGAGGCGATCGCCGCCGCGTACGATCGCGGCGAGACCGACGAGTTCGTGCACGCCACGGTCATCGAGGACGACGGCGGTCCGGTCGGGAAGGTGGCGGACGGCGACGCCACGCTGTTCTTCAACTTCCGCGCGGACCGGGCACGGCAGCTGAGCCACGCGCTGGCCGACGAGGGCTTCGGCGCCTTCGAGCGATGCGCGCATCCCGACGTGGCGTTCGCCACGCTGATGCCGTACGACGAGACGCTGGACGTGCCTCATGCGCTCGAGATGCCGACCGTGGAGCGCTGCCTGGCCGAGGTCCTGGCCGACGCCGGGCTGACGCAGTACCACACCGCCGAGACGGAGAAGTACCCGCACGTGACCTACTTCTTCAACGCCAAGGCCGAGACGGCGTTTCCCGGCGAGGAGCGCCATATCGAGCCTTCGCCGCAGATCGCCACCTACGACCTGCAGCCCGAGATGAGCGCACCCGAGCTGACCGAGGCCACCGTGAAGCGGCTTCGCGAGCACGACGACGACTTCGTCCTGATCAACTTCGCGAACCCGGACATGGTCGGCCACACCGGCGACCTGCAGGCCGCGATCCGCGCCTGCGAGGCGGTGGACGAGGGACTGCGCGCGGTGCTCGAGGCGACGCGGGAGAAGGGCGGCGCCGTGCTGGTGCTGGCCGATCACGGCAATGCGGAGCAGATGATCGCCGAGGGCGGCGGTCCGCACACGGCGCACACCACGAATCCGGTGCCGTTCGTGCTGGTCGGCGCCGGCGAGGCGCCTTTGCGCGAGGGCGGCGTGCTCGGGGACGTGGCGCCGACGGTGCTGGAGCTGCTGGGCGTCGAGAAGCCCGAGGAGATGACGGGGCGCTCGCTGATCGACCGCGGCTGAGACCGATGCGACCGTGCGAGCGCCACGCCGCGCGAGCGGGCGCACGATCACGACGCGCGCCCCGGACCGAGATCCGGGGCGCGCGTCCTGTCGCTGGCCGCTAGGCCGGCGGGCGAGCGGGGATCAGAAGTCCATCCCGCCCATGCCGCCCATGCCGCCCATGCCGCCCATGTCGCCGCCGCCGCCACCGGCGGGCTCCTTCTCGGGCTGGTCGGCGATGACCGCTTCGGTCGTCAGCAGCAGGCCGCCGATCGACGCGGCGTTCTGCAGCGCGGTGCGGGTGACCTTGGTCGGGTCGACGATGCCCGCGGCGAACATGTCGTCCACGTACTCGCCGGTCGCGGCGTCGAAGCCGAACTTGCCGTCGTTCTTGGCCTTGATCGCGTTGGCCACGACGGAGCCCTCCTGGCCGGCGTTCTCGGCGATCTGACGAGCCGGCTCCTCGAGCGCGCGCACCAGGATGTTCGCCCCGGTCCGCTCGTCGCCGACGAGGCTGTCGATGACGGTCCGGACGGCGGCCACCGCATGGATCAGCGTGACGCCACCGCCGGCCACGACGCCTTCCTCGACCGCCGAGCGGGCGGTGCTGAGGGCGTCCTCGAAGCGGTGCTTCTTCTCCTTGAGCTCGGTCTCGGTCGCCGCGCCGACGCGGATCACCGCGACGCCGCCGGCGAGCTTCGCCAGACGCTCCTGAAGCTTCTCGCGCGCGTAGTCGCTGTCGGTGTTGTCGATCTCGGTGCGGATGCCCTTGACGCGCGACTCGATCGAGGCGCTGTCGCCCTGGCCTTCGATGATCGTGGTCTCGTCCTTGCTGATGCGGACGCGCTTGGCCTGGCCGAGCTGCTGGATGCGGACGTTCTCGAGCTTGTGGCCGAGCTCCTCGCTGATGACCTCGCCACCGGTGACGGCCGCGATGTCCTTGAGCATCTCCTTGCGGCGGTCGCCGAACCCGGGCGCCTTGACCGCGGCGATGTTCAGCGTGCCGCGCAGCTTGTTGACCACCAGGGTAGCGAGGGCTTCGCCCTCGATGTCCTCGGCGATGATCATCAACGGCTTGCCGGTCTGCGCGACCTGCTCCAGGACGGGCAGCATGTCCTTGAGCGCGCTGATCTTCTTCTCGTGGATCAGGATGTAGGCGTCCTCGAGGACGGCCTCCATCGCATCGGAGTCGGTGACGAAGTAGGGGCTGATGTAGCCCTTGTCGAACTGCATCCCCTCGACGACGTCGAGGTCGGTGTCGAGCGACTTCGACTCCTCGACCGTGATCACGCCGTCACGGCCGACCTTGTCCATCGCTTCGGCGATGAGCTCGCCCACCGACGGGTCGTTCGCGCTGATCGCGGCGACCTCGGCGACGGACTTGCTGTCCTCGACCGGCTTCGCCATCTGACGGATCGCCTCGACGGCGGCGTCGACGCCCTTGTCGATGCCACGCTTGAGCGCCAGCGGGTTCGCGCCGGCGGCGACGTTGCGGAGGCCCTCCTTGACGATCGACTGGCCCAGCACGGTGGCGGTGGTGGTGCCGTCGCCGGTGATGTCGTTCGTCTTGCTGGCGATCTCGATCAGCAGCTTCGCGCCGATGTTCTCGAGGTGGTTGGACAGCTCGATCTCCTTGGCGACGGTGACGCCGTCCTTGGTGATCGTGGGGCTGCCGAACTTCTTCTCGAGCACGACGTTGCGGCCCTTGGGCCCGAGCGTGACCTTGACGGCGTTGGCGACGGCGTTGACGCCGCGCTCCAGGGCGCGACGAGCCTCTTCCTTGAAGAACAGATCTTTGGCCATGGCTTCCTCTCCGGTTCCTGAGTTACTCGATGATCGCGTGGACGTCGCGTTCGCTGAGGATCATCAGCTCGCGGCCGTCCAGACTGATTTCGGTGCCGCCGTACTTGGCGAAGACGACGGTGTCGCCCGCGCTCACCTCGAGCGCCACGCGCTCGCCGTTGTCGAGCAGCTTGCCGCTGCCGACCGCGACGACCTTGCCGCGCTGGCTCTTCTCCTTGGCGGAGTCGGGCAGCACGATGCCACTGGCCGTGGTCTGCGGCTCGTCGATCACTTCGACGACGATCTTGTCCCCAAGCGGTTTGAGCGTCATGTGGTCCTCCATCGGGACGTGTGGGATTTCGTGGGACGGACCTGGGCCGAGCCTGGGCCGAACCCACGTGACTTGGCACTCGCCGTCCGGGAGTGCCAATTGGGGTCATGCTATGCGGGCCGGAGGCCACCTGTCAAGGCTCTTGAGCGGCGCCCGCTCAGATCTTGTCAGCCGCGCCGGAGTCCCATCAGGAAGCCTGGGACGAACGCCGCCGCGAACGGGAGGTTGTACGTCATGACCGTCAGCAGCGATCGCCACGCCTCGTTCAGCGAAGAGGCGCGAAGCATCGGCTCGACGTCCTGCTGCATGCGCCCCCACTCGATCGTCACGTACCCCGACCAGGCCAGCAGCTGCAGGGCGACGAACAGGAGTCCCAGCGCGATCGACACCAGCTTCCCCAGCTTCTTCAGCGCGTAGCCGGCCACGAAGCCGGCGACGACGCCGAACCCGAGCTGTTCGAGCACCGGGACGAGGGTACCGAGATCGGGCACGTTCACGGCCGGCGAGTCTAGCACGTCCGCTCCCCCTGAACGTACCCAGCGCGGTGCCGGCCTGGGCTATCATGCCGCCGTGACGCCGCGCATCGCACCGCACGTACGCAAGGCGCTCGAGGCCGGCGCGGCCGTGGTCGCTCTCGAGTCCACCGTCGTGACCCACGGCCTTCCCCGCCCTGCCAACCTGGAGCTGGCCCTCGGCCTCGAGCGCACCGTGCGCTCGGTCGGCGCCGTGCCCGCCACCGTCGGCGTGATCGCCGGCGAGCTGACGATCGGGCTGGACGAGGACGAGCTGGAGCGCCTCGCGGCGGGAGGCGCCGACAAGGCGTCGCTCTGGAACCTCGCGGCGCTCTGCGCCGCCGGGCGTGACGCCGGCACGACCGTCGCCACCACCCTTCACGCCGCGCGCCGGGTCGGCATCGAGGTGTTCGCGACCGGCGGCATCGGCGGCGTCCACGACGCGCCGTTCGACGAGTCCGCGGACCTCGCGGCGCTGGCCGGCACCCCGCTCGTCACCGTCTGCGCGGGTCCGAAGAGCATCCTCGACGCCGCCGCGACGTTGGAGCGGCTCGAGTCGGCCGGTGTCCCGGTCTTGGGCTACCGCTCCGACCGACTGGCCGGCTTCCACGTCCCGACCACCGACCTCCCCGTCGCCGCACGGGTCGACGACCCGGCCGAGGTGGCCGCGGTCAAGCGGGCGCAGGACGCGCTCGGGCTGGAGCGCGCGATCCTGATCAGCAACCCCGTCTCGGCCGGCCTCGATCCCGACCGCCTGCGGGCCTGGCTCGACGCGGCCCGCCGCGACGCCGAGGCCGGAGGCGTGCACGGCAAGGACGCGACCCCGTTCCTGCTCGACGCGCTCGCGCGTCTGTCGCACGGCGCCACGGTCGAGGTCAACGTCCGACTGCTTCACGAGAACGCCGCCCTGGCCGCACGCATCGCCCTCGCGCTCGCCCCGCGGGAAACCGGAGTCCCCGCATGACCCACGAGTCTCGCCCCCCGTCGCCCGACGGTCTCGGCGCCCTGCTACGCGACGCGCGCGAGCGGGCCGGCCTGGACCTCGCCACGATCGCCGAGCGCACGCACGTCCGCAAGACCTACCTCCAAGCGCTCGAGGAGGAGGATCTCGACGCCCTGCCGGAGGACGTCTACGCGCGGAACTTCCTGCGCCTCTACGCCCGTACCGTCGGCGTGGACGCCGACGACGCGCTCGCGCGCTTCGCCGCGTTGCGCGCCGAGCCGCGTGGCCGCTCGACAGGCGTGTTCCGGACCGAGGCGGGGCAGCGGGCGCCCGCGCCGTCCGGCTCGTCGGACGCGTCTGCGGAGGTGCCGTCGGGCACCGAGCCCGACGCCCCCGCGCCCGCCCAGCGGCCCGCCGCGCGCCCACCGCGTCCGCCCCGCGTCGCTGCTCGCTCGGCGCCGGCGACCGGCCGCGGCGCCGCCGTGGCGCGACAGGTCGCGCCGCTGATCATGACCCTGGTCTTGGCCGGCGCCCTGGTCGGCACCGCCGTGTGGGGCTTCAACCAGCTGCTGTTCCGGCCCGATCGGACCGCCGGCGTCGATCGCGCGCCCAGCGCCGAAGGCACCCCGGCGGCCGGCGAGTCCGCGGGCGACGCCGAGCTTCCCGGCCTGGCCGCCCCCGCCCTGCCGGGCGGCGACGCCCTGCCGGACGAGATCCTGCTGACGATCGAAAGCGAGCCGCCCGGCGCCGAGGTCTCCGTGGACGCCTTCCCGTTGCCGGGAACGACGCCGATCCGCGACGTTCCCGTCACGGCGAGGCCGGAGCGCACGCTGCGCGTCGTGCGGGAGGGCTACGTTCCGTACGAAGCGACCGTCGACATGACCCGCGACCGCGCGATCGTCGTCGCCCTGGAGCCCGACGTGCCGTCGGCGTCGGTCGACGAGGCGCCCGCGCCGCAACAGGGCGTCGTGATCGAGGTGCGCGAGGCCAGCTGGCTCGAGGCGTACCAGAGCACCACGCGCGGCGAGGGCGAGCGGCTCGTGTACACGACCGCCCAGCCGGGCGAGCGCTTCGTCTTCGAGCGACCCGTCTACGTGCATCTCGGGAACGCCGGCGGCGTCGACATCACCGTCGACGGACGCCCGGTCGATCCGCTGGGATCGGGCGGAGCCGTCACCGGTCGCGCGTTCCCCGCTCCCTGAGCCCGCGATGGTCTGGGACCTCGCGCTGAACGCGCTCCGCCACCGCCCGTTGCGCACCACCCTCACCGCCGTCGGCATCGCCATCGCGGTGGGGTCGATGGTGGTGTTCCTGTCGCTGGGCGAGGGGCTGCGCCAGGCGTTCGCCGAGGAGCTCGGCGGCATCGGCGCGGAGCTGCAGATCAGCTACGGGCCGTTCGAGGCGTCCGCGTTCGGATCGACGCCCGAGCTTCCGATCGACCTCGTGGACGAGGTGCGCGAGGCCGCCGAGCCGTACGGCGTCGTCTCCGTCGTCCCCATCGTGCTCTACCTGCGCGGCGGCTTCACGCCCAGCTCCTCGTTCGCGTTCCAAGGGATTCCCGTCGACGTCGACGTGGCGACGATCTACCCCGGCTACGAGGTCGCCTCGGGCCGCGGCCTGGGGGTGGCCGACGAAGGCCGGCAGGTCGCGGTCGTCGGCAGACAGGCGGCCGAGCGAAGCCGCCTCGAGATCGGCGACACCCTACGGCTGAACGCCGATTCGTCGTTCGAGATCGTCGGCCTCGCCGACGCCGGCGGCGGGCTGCTGGCCAACGGCATCCTCGTGCCGCTCAGCTCGCTCCAGCAGGCGATCGGGCAGCCGGACCGGGTCAGCTTCCTCGTCGTCGACCTCGAAGAGCCCGGACGCGCCCAGCAGGCCGCCGAGGCGTTGTCCGAGCGCTTCCCCGACCTGGGCGTCCAGACCGCCGGCGACGTGCTGGAGGTGATCGAGCGCGGCATCCGGATCACCGACGTGGTGCGGCTCGGCATCAGCGCGATCGCGCTCATCGTCGGAGCGATCGCCGTGGCGAACACGGTGCTGATGAGCGTGTTCGAGCGTACCCGCGAGTTCGGGCTGGTGCGGGCCGTGGGCGCCCGCCCGCGCTTCCTGTTCGCGGTCGTGCTCACGGAAAGCGTGCTGCTCTCGATCGTCGGCGGCGCGGTGGGCGTGCTGCTGGGCTGGCTCGGCGCTCAGGGGGTGAACCTGGTGGCCGCCGACATGATCGGGCTCGACGTCGCGGCCGTGACGCCGCGCCTCGTCGCGTTCGCCCTGCTGGTCGCGCTGGGCATGGGCGTGCTGTCCGGGCTCGCGCCCTCCGCCCGCGCGGCGCGCATCCAGATCGCCGACGCCGTATCGTGGGGAACCTGACGAGCGCCCGACCCGGCTCGCTTCCGAGCTTCGCGACCCGTTCCGCAAGGAGGAAACCCGTGCTCATCCGTCTCGCCCGTGTCCTGGTCCCGCTCGGCGTCGCCATGCTCCTCTTCACGGCGCAGGCGCGCTTCGAGTGGCGCGACGTCGAGCAGCGCGTCGACATCCGCCCGGACGGCGCCGTCGTCGTCGACGACGTGCGAACGTTGTGGACCGACGAGGACTTCGGCGAAGCGTTCATCTGCATCGAGCACGGCCCGGAGACCTCGATCACGCTGCTCGACGGCAGCGGTGCCGTGTCGCCCGGACCCGACGCTCGCGCCTACCAGCAGGCCTGCGAGTCCGGCGCCGCCGGCACCGAGCTCGTCGTCGCCCAGGACCGCCGGGTCGAGGAGCGCCGGGTCCGCTTCCGGTACCGCCTCGACGGCGCGCTGCAGGCGCACGCCGACGTCGTGCAGTGGTACTGGCAGATCTACGGCCGCAAGAACGTGCCGGCCGTGGGCTACGCGCTCACGGTGACGACCCCCGGCCCCATGCAGGCGCCCTACGACGCGTACGTCCACCGCTTCGACAACCCCGAGCGTCCGACCGTGACCCTGAGCGAGGAGCGCGACCGGCTCGACGTCGCGTTCGACCGCATCCCGGCGGGCCAGGGCGTCGAGATCCGCTACCTCATGCCGCCGCGCCTGTTCGAGCTCGACGGAAGCGGCCAGCGGCTGGAGACGTACCTGCAGGACGAAGCGCGCATCGCGAACATCGGCGTGCCCGGCGCGCCCAAGGTGAGCGTCGACGGTCCTCGCGAGGTGGGGGGCGGCGAGGTCGTGGTGCGCGGAACGGCGCGCGCCGGCGCGTCGCCCGTCGAGCGCGTGACGCTCACCCTCCGCGGCGGCCAGACGATCGCGTGCGACGGCACGACCTCGTTCCGCTGCACGCTCCCGTCGGTCGGCACCGGGACCACGACGTACGAAGTGCTGGCCTACGCGCAGGACGGCGCGATCGGGACCGTGACCGCGTCCGTCACGCGGCGCGGCCCGATCGAGCGGCTCCGGCGGCACCCGGCCGCCGCGCTGCCGTTGATCCTCGCCTGGCTGTGGCTGGCGTGGAGCGTGCTGCAGGCGTACCTGCGCGTCGGGCGCGAGCCGCGCGTCCAGTCGATGAAGTATCCGTTCGAGCCGCCCTCCGACATGGCGCCGCCCGAGGTGGCCGTGTTCCCTTACCAGACCCACAACAACACCGAGGGTGCCGGCCCGGCGTTCTCGGCGGTGCTGATGGAGCTCGCGCGGCGGGGCCACATCCGTTTCGAGGGCGAAGGACGCCGCTTCGAGGTGATCCTGCCTACCCCGGACGAGGCGGCCCGCATCGCCGAGGACGATCCGCTGCGGGACTACGAGCAGGAGGCGCTGGAGCATCTCCGCGCAGCGGCCAAGATGCACCGGCGGGGCGACGACCTGCGCATGGAGCTCGGCGAGCTCAAGCGCTACGGCAAGCGCAAGAAGGAGTTCGTGAAGCGCTGGGCGAAGAAGGTCCGAGCGGTCGTCGAGAACGCTCGCGGCGGCTCGCTGGTGAGCGAGGAGAGCCGCAAGGTCTCGCAGCGCTGGGTGGTCCGCTCGCTCGTGCTGGCCGTGGCCAGCTTCCTCTGGATCTGGCTCACCGACGGCGTGGCCACCGGCATCTCGGTCGGCGTCGCCGTCGCGAGCTTCGTCACGTTGATGGTCGCCGCCGCCGCCCTTCCCGCCTGGCGACCGGAGATCGCGCGCGAGGTGGCGGGCTGGAAAGGCTTCAAGCGCACCCTCAGCGACTACACGATCATGAAGGACGCGCCGAACGACTTCTTCGGGCTGTGGGACCGCTACTTCTCGTACGCGGTCGCCCTCGGCGTGGCCGAGAAGTTCCTCAAGACGCTCCAGCGCGCCGCGCCCGAGCACGGCATCGACAGCCGGACGATGACGCGGCAGGCGGCCTGGATGGGTGCGTCGGCGGCGAACGCCTCCGACCTGGCGTCGTTCGCGAAGTCCGCGTCGTCACTGTCCAGCGCCCTCTCGGCTGCGTCCGCGTCGGCGTCGTCGGGCGGCTCGTCCAGCGGCGGCGGCGGCGGGGGCGGGGGCGGCGGAGGCGGCGGGCGCTGAGCCCGCCGGCTGGGGCGGGTACGATGGCGGCGATGCTGGTCGCCACCGATCTCGTCCGAACCTTCAGCACGCCAGCCGGCGACGTCGAGGCGTTGCGCGGCGTGTCGCACGCGTTCGAGCCCGGGCTCGTCACGGCCGTGATGGGCCCGTCCGGATCGGGCAAGTCGACGCTGCTGAACCTCCTCGCCGGCTTCGACCGACCCACCGCGGGCCACGTCACGTTGGGCGGCGATCCGCTGGGCGCCCTGCCCGAGCGCGAGCTCGCGAAGCTGCGACTGCACCGCTTCGGCTTCGTGTTCCAGGCGTCGAACCTGATCTCGGTCCTGAACGCCCTGAGCAACGTGGCGTTTCCGATGGGGCTGGCCGGCGTCGACCGCGGTCGACGCGAGGCGCGCGCGATGGAGCTGCTCGACCGGTTCGGCGTGACGCACAGAGCCGGGGCGCTGCCCAGCCGACTCTCCGGAGGCGAGCGCCAGCGCGTCGCGCTGGCACGTGCCCTGGCGAACGATCCGGACGTCGTGTTCGCGGACGAGCCCACCGGCAACCTGGACCGCTCGTCCGGCGCGGAGGTCGTCGCCGCGCTGCAGGAGGTCGCGGAGGATGGGCGCACCGTCGTGGTCGTCACGCACGACCCGGAGGTCGCCTCCGCCGCCCACCTGCGTCTCCGGCTCGTGGACGGCCGCCTGGCCGACGAGCCGGCTGCCGAGGCGGGCGCCGCGTCGGCCAGCGGCGCGGCGCCATCGGCGGGACGCCGGTCGTGAGCGCCAGCGCTGCGTACGACCGCCGCTGGGCCGCCACGGGAGCCGTGCTCGCCGGGCTCGCCGTGGCGCTGGGCGCGTTCGGAGCCCACGCCTTGGAGCCGCTTCTGAGCGAGGCGCGCCTGGCCACGTTCGAGACCGCCGTCCGCTACCAGGCGCATCAGGCGCTGGGGCTGCTGCTCGTCTCGATGCTCCCTGGGCCGGTGCGGGCCGCTGCGCCCTGGCTCCTGGCCGGAACGGTCGTCTTCTCGGGCAGCCTCTACCTGATCGTCGCCCTGGACGTCTCCGCGTTCGGCGCGGTGGCGCCCGTGGGCGGCGTCTTGCTGATCACGGGCTGGGCCGTCGCGGCGTGGCGGCTGCTGCGCGGCTGAGCGGCCACCGCACGCTTCACCGAACGCTGCACCCCACGCCGCGCTGCACCCCACTCCGAAAGCCGCGCAGAAACCCGCGGCGACGGCCGCGCCGCGGGCGGCTCAGCCGGCGCCGCCGTGCCGATCGAGGAAGTCGCGGACCACCGCGATGAAGCGCTCGTTCTCCTCGAGCTGCGGGGAGTGTCCCGACGCCTCGAAGATCACCAGCTCCGAGCCGGCGATGCCGGCGGCCAGCTCCTCCGACGCCGCCACCGGCGTGATCCAGTCGTGCCGACCGACGGTGATCAACGTCGGTACGCGGATCTCGTGCAGGCGTCCGGTGAGGTCGAACCCCGGCATGTTGCGCGAGAACGCCGCGTTGTGCGTCTCGGCGCGGAAGGTCGCCGAGCGGACGCGCGCGGCGACCTTCTCGGGGTCGTAATTCGCGTCGTAGAGCGGCGCGATCGCCGCGAAGCCGCGCGCGAACTCCGCGTCGCTACCGACGCGCCCCGAGAACAGACGGTCCAGCAGCTCCTCGTCGATGTCCGGGAACTCGTCTGCGCGCGCCAAGGCGTTCCGGCGCGCTGCCGCCTCGAAGCGGTGCGACGCGGCGGTGTCCCGCAAGATCAGGTGACTGACCCGCCCCGGATGCGCCAGCACGTACTCCAGCGCGACGTAGCCGCCGTACGAGCCGCCGGTGAGCACGATCCGCTCGTCGCCGAACGTCTCGCGCAGCCCGTCCAGATCCGCGACCCAGCGCTCGTGCGTGTAGGGCGGCACCGCGCCCGACTCGCCCGAGCCGCGGGCGTCGAACGTCACGACCCGGTAGGCGTCCGCGAGCGGCCCGAACGCCCTCGCCGGCGTCGCGTGCGTGCCCAGTCCGGGAGCGCCGTGATGGGCGTAGATGGGCGGGCCGTCCCCCCGGACGTGCACCCGCAAGCGAACGTCGTCCACGTCGACGAACATGGCGTCCTCCTTCATGCGGCGCCCGGCGCATCGGCGGCGCCTGCGCGGAACAGGATCGGGTCCAGCGGGCCGAGGGGCGCCGCATGCCTCGTCGCGAGCACGGCAGCGACCAGGGCGGCGGCCGCGATCAGGCCGGCAGCGCTCAGATAGGTTCCGACCGCCAGGTGGAACGGGTGCGTCTCGAGCCCGTCGTACGCGTGGCCGGGCACCTCGACCGGATGCTCGAGACGCGCTTCGGCGACGTCGAGCGCCGCGCGGACCCGGGCCACCATCTGCAGCAGCCCCATGGCGCCGACATCCTGGTCCGGTCGCGGACGATCGTCGAGCCAGCCGCGATCGTGACCGTCGAGCTTCGGCGCGACGGCGTCGAGCACCCGCGCAGCGGCCCGGGCGACGCCGGCTGCGGCGACGGCGTCGCGCCGCCAGGCGTCGCGGGCGGTGGCGCCGTGGAACGAGGGGGCGTGCCCCGCGTCCAGCCAGCCGCCGTCGTCGCGGTCGGCCAGTCGGGCGAACCGCTCCGCGCTGGCGCGCAGCTCGGTCGCGACGCCGTCGGCCACGGTCGTCGCGTCCGCCTCGGGGCGGGCCGGATCGGCGTGCCAAGGTCCGTACCGGGACGGACCGGAGGACCCGCCGCGGCCCCGCGCGGGCGCCGAGCGCATCGCCGCCGCCAGGAGCCGTGCGCCGTCGCCCCAGCCCAGCTGGAGCGGACCGAGCCCGAACTCGGGATGGGAGCCGAACAGGACGGCCCGTCCCCGGCCCACCGACGTCGTCACGCCGGTCGAGGCGCCCACCCGCACGCACGCGTCGAACGTCGTCTCGGCGGTGGCCTCGGCGCCCGGCAGGAACCGCTCCGCGGGGGTGAAGGCGTCGCCGGCCGCGACGGGCCAGGCGAACGGCCGGACGGACGACGCCTCGGCACGATCGGCCTGCTGGTGGCTGGCGAAGAACGGTCCGTTGTAGTGCACCAGCTCGACCGTGTCCGGAACCCCTGCGGCCAGCGGCGAGCCGCGGTCCACGCGGACCCGGACGCGACCCACGCCGGGCGACGCGAGGCCGCCCAGCGTCGCGTCGCCGGGGTTCGCCATGGCCACCTCCACCATCCGCATCGAGGCCGCCTCGGGGTGCGCCGCCTCGGCAGCTCCTTCCAGCGCCAACGGCAGCACCGAGCCCGCGCACGACGAGAGGTAGAGGCCCCCCTCCTCGACGAAGCGGCGGATCCGCGCCGCCCCCTCGGTCCCGAGCGGCGCCAGCAGGCCGGCCATGGCCCGCAGGCCGCCGCCCGGCATCACCAGCGCGTCCAGCTCCGCGAGGCGCCCCGCGGCGACGTCCTCCGCCCGCACGATCCGAACGTCGGCGCCGTGCAGCGCGGCGAAGGCGAGGTGCGGGTACGGGGCGCCCGCGCTGCCGTAGACCCCGATCGCGCGCCCCGCCAGCGACCGGTCCCCGCCGCTCAGCGCGCCCATACCTGGTCGAGGACCCGCATCACGTTGCCACCGACGACCTTGGCGATCTCGTCGTCGCTGTAGCCGTGCGTGACGAGCCAGCGCACGATGTTCGGGAACGACTCGGCGGGGTTCTCGAGCCCGTCGACGTACGCGACCTCGGGATAGGACGTCGTGCCCTTCGAGGCGCCCAGGCTGAGCGCCTCGCGGAGCGCGTGGTGGAGCCCGACGTGGTCGCCGAACAGGGCGTCGGGTCCGAACGCGACGTGATCGATGCCGACGAGGTCCACGCAGTACTCGAAGTGCTCCATGAACGACGCGATCGAGTGTCGTGGATTGGCCGCGGTGATGGTGGTGTGGGGCGCCGCCTCGATCCCGATGACCCCGCCCTTCTCTGCCATCGACCGGATCACCTCGTCCGGCTTCAGGCGCGGCGAGTCCCAGAGAGCCCGCGCCCCGGCGTGCGTGATGAACACCGGCTGCTCGGAGGCGCGAATCGTGTCCAGCGACGTCCGGTCGTTGGCGTGCGAGATGTCGATCGCGATCCCCAGCCGGTTCATCCTCGTCACGGCGCGGTGACCGAACGCGGTGAGGCCGTACGTCGCGGGCTCCTTGAGCCCCGCGCCCAGCGCGTTGCCTTCGCTGTACGCGATCCCCAGCGATCGCATGCCCAGGCCGTAGAGCACGTCGATCCGGTCGACCTCGTTCTCGATCATCGCGGCGCCTTCGAGCGAGATCACGAACGCCACGGTGCCGTCGTCCTTCGCGCGGCGGATGTCGTCCGTGGTCAGCGCCAGGCGGACCATCTCCTGATGGGCGATGTCCGACAGGCGCATGCCGATGTCGAAGACGACGTCGTCCCACTTCCAGCCACCGCGCGAGGTGATCATGGCCGTGCCGTCCATCATCGCGTCGAACACGCAGTCCAGCCCGGCGACGGCGAGTCCCTCGTAGCCGGTGTGGTCGCGTCCGTAGCGCCGGAACTCGAGGAAGCGGCCCAGATCGGCGGGCGCGACGAAGGCGTGGTCGTGGAGCGAGATGACGAGGCGGTCGCGGAAGATCGCTTCGACGCGAGCCTCCTGCTCGGCCGTGGTGGCGACCTTGCTGCTGGCCACCCGGTCCAGCTGGGGCACGAGCTCGAACTCGGGAAGGTCCTCGCCGGGCACGAGGTACTGGTACGCGCGGTAGCCGTCGTAGCGTTTCTGCTTCATGGGGTCTCCGTTCGGGGTCAGCCGCGCGGGTCCAGGACGTCCCGGAGCGCGTTGCCGAGAAGGTTGAAGGCGAGCACGGTGAGCGCGATGAACACGCCGGGCCAGATGGCCAGCACCGGCTGAAGCCAGAGGTACGCCTGCGCGTTCTGGAGCATGTTGCCCCACGACGCCAGCGGCGGCTGGATGCCCAGCCCCAGGTAGCTCAGCGCGGCCTCGGTCAGGATGGCCCAGCCGACGCCCAGGGTGGCCAGCACGGTGGCCTGGGGAATCACCTGCGGGAAGATGTGGCGCGACATGACGCGGACGTGCGAGCCGCCCAGCGCCTGGGAGGCCTCGACGAACTCGTGGCGCCTGAAGCGCGAGAACTCGGCGTGGACGACACGTGCCATCTGCGCCCAGAACCCCAGGCCGACGGTGACGATGATCGTCACGGGATGGTTGCCGAAGCTCGTCACGATCACCAGGATCAGGAAGAAGGCGGGAATCGCCATGAACACGTCGACGAGGCGCATCAACGCCGCCTCGACCACGCCGCCGAAGTAGCCGGCGGTTCCTCCGACCAGCGTCCCCAGGCCGAGCCCCACCAGCATCGCGAACAGGCCCACCGCCATCGACACCCGGCCTCCCGACAGGATCCGGGCGAGTACGTCGCGCCCCAGCTCGTCGGTGCCCAGCCAGTGCTCGGCGGAGGGCGGCTGGAGGGTCGAGATCGGATTGGCGCGGGTAGGCTCGAACGGCCACAGCCACGGGCCGACGACGACGGTCGCGATCAGCATCGTCAGGATCCCGAACGCCACGATGCCCAGCGGCTGGCGGCGGATGCGACGCCACACGCGTCGCCGGGGGCGGCGCTGCGCGGGGGCACGAACGGCGACCTCAGCCATGGCGGATCCTCGGATCCACCGCGGCGTACAGCAGGTCCACGATCAGGTTCACCGACACGACCACGGTCCCCGCGAGCAGGGTGACGCCCAGGATCACCGGGTAGTCGCGTCCGTTGGCCGCCTCGATCGCGAGCCGGCCCAGACCCGCCCAGCCGAACACGCTCTCGATCACGACCGACCCCGAGAAGAGCACGGTGGTGATGAGGCCCAGCACCGCGACGACCGGCACCAGCGCGTTGCGCATCGTGTGCTTCAGCAGCACCGACCGCTCCATGAGCCCTTTGGCCCGCGCGGTGCGGACGTAGTCCGCGGCGGCCACCTCGAGCAGCGCCGCCCGGGTCACGCGCACCACGTTCGGCATCAGGCTGAACGCCAGCACGCCGGCGGGAAGCGCCAAGTGGCGAAGCCGGTCGGTCAGGCTCACCGTCTGGCCGATCGGGCCGGCGCCCGAAGCGGGCAGCCAGCCGAGCTGGACGGCGAAGACGATGATGGCGACGATCCCCAGCCAGAAGTTGGGGACGGACATGCCCAGGGTCGAGACGGTGCTGACCAGGTGATCCGGCCAGCCGTTCCGGCCCATCGCGGCGATCACGCCGAGCGCGACGCCGAACACGCTGGCCAGCAGCAGCGCCGCCCCGGCCAGGCGGAGGGTCGTCCCCAGCCGCTGACGCAGCAGCGACACGACGGGCAGCCCCTGGTTGATCGAGGTGCCCAGGTCGCCGCGCAGCACCACGCCGCCCAGCCACGTCAGGTAGCGCTCGTGCACGGGCCGGTCGAGGTCGAACCGTGCCAGGCGAGCGTCGCGCTCGGCCGCGGTGCTCGTGAAGTCGACCAGCGACGACGGTCCTCCGGGGGCGAGGTGGATGAGGAAGAACGTCAGCACCGAGACGAGGAACAGCACGAAGACGCCTTGCAGAAGCCTTCGGGCGATGTAGACGGTCATTCCATGGGGCCTTTCCTTGGCGCGTGCCAGGAGGGGGGCGGACCCGCACGCGTCGGGTCCGCCCCGGCCGCACCCGGGGGCGCGGCGTGCGCGGCCCGCCTACGGCGGGTCGCGCTCCGCGCGCTCAGCGAGCGACGTACCAGTCGACGGCGTGCTGGAAGGCGGTGGAGGCGTTGATCTCCGGGAAGCCTTGCAGCGACGTGCGCTTGGCGGTGAGGATGTCGGGGTACCAGAGGAACAGGTAGGGCAGCTCTTCGGCCGTGAAGACCTGCATCGCGTCGTACGCCTCGATCTGGTCTTCCTCGGTGATGGCGCGGCGGCCGGCCCGCATCAGCTCGTCGAGCTCCGCAGAGCAGTAGTTCGGGATGTTGTTGCCCGAGCCGACGGCGTCGCACGAGAAGTAGGGGGCGACGTCGGCGGTGGGCGGCATGCTCCACCAGGCCAGGCTGGCCTGGTAGTCGCGGTTCACCACGACCTGCTGGATGTACGCGTTCCACTCCATGACCTGGACGTCGACGACGATGCCCAGCTCCTCCCAGTACTGCTGCATGAGCAGCGTGGCGGGCACCAGGTACCCGAACTGACCGGTGGGCACCTCGATCTCGAGCGGCTCGCCGTCCTTCCGGCGCACGCCGTCGTCGCCCAGCGTCCAGCCGGCCTCGTCCAGGAGGCGACCCGCCTCCTCGGGGTCGTACGGGTACGTCGCGACGTCGCCGTTGTAGAGCGCGCCGAGGAGGGGCGCCACCGGCCCGGTCGCCACCTGGCCGTAGCCTTGCAGCACGGCGTTGATCATCGCCTCGCGGTCCAGCGCGGACAGGAGCGCCCGGCGGACCAGCACGTCCTGGAAGCGGGGGTCCTCCTGGTTGAGGGCGACCCAGTAGAACAGGTTCTGAGACTGGCGCAGCACCTCGAGCTCGGGGCTGCGCTCGACCCCTTCGGCCAGCGAGGCGCTGAGCCGCGTGACGATGTCCAGCTCGCCGGCGAGCGCCTGCGCGACCTGGGTGTTCGGGTCGGCGATGATCCGGAACACGATGCCGGCGATCTTCGGCTCCCCCGCCCAGTGCAGCGGATTCGCCTCGAGACGGACGTACGAGCCGGGAACGAACTCGGCGACGCGGAACGGTCCGGTCGTGACCGGCGTCTGCTTGTTGAAGCTCGCCACCGTCAGGGGGTTCTCGGCGTCCCCGAGCACGTGCTCGGGCACGATGCCCGCGAACGACGCGAGGTAGTACGGCAGCGCGGAGAACGGGGTGTTCAGGACGAACCGGACCGTAAGATCGTCGACGATCTCGACGGTCTCGATCGACGAGAACTGCGACGCGCTCTGGGCGCCGAGCTCGGGGTCGAGCACCACGTCGTTGAACGTGAACGCCACGTCGGCGGCGTCGAACGGCTCGCCGTCGGACCAGACGACGCCGTCGCGCAGCGTGAAGGTCCAGGCGAGGCCGTCCTCGTCCGCGACCCAGTCGGTCGCGAGCGCCGGCGAGGGGCTCAGGTCGTCGGGGCTGTAGCGGGTGAGCTGATCGAACAGGATGGTGTTGATCAGGTTCGACTCGATCACGGCGCCGGGCGACCACGGGTTCAGGGTGGGGTCGGCGTTGGTCGCGAGCGTGAGCACCGCGTCCGGATCGTAGTCCTGCGCGACGGCGAGGCCGGCGGGCAGGAGCAGGGCGAGCGCGGCCAGCGCGAGGGCCTGCAACGTGCGACGAAGAGCGACGGTCATGGTGGTACCTCCCTCAGGAACGTCCCGTGAGCGCCAGCTGCCGGGTGACGCCCTCGGCAGCTGCGCGTACGAGCTTGGCGAAATGCGCGAGGACGTCGTCGTCGATGCGGAACGACGGACCCCCCACGCTGATCCCTGCGACGACGATGCCGTCCGCGTCGAACACCGGAGCGCCCACGCCCCGGGCGGACGGGTCGTAGTCCTCGTCGCTGGTCGAGTAGCCACGCGAGCGGACGAGCGCGAGCTCGCGCTCCAGCCGTCGCGGATCGAGTTCGGTGCGGTCGGTATAGCGAGGCAGGGAGGCGAGGCGCGTCAGCACGTCCTCACGCTCCGGCGGCGGCACGAACGCCAGCATCGCCTTGGGAACGGCCCCGGCGTGCAGCGGGACGCTCTGGCCCAGCGCGGAGGCGAGGCGCACGCCTTGCGGGCTCTCGCGGCGATCGACGCAGCTGGCGTGATCGCCGTCACGCACGAACAGGTGCACGGTCTCGTTCGTCGCCCGCGCCAGGTCGTCGAGGAACGGTCGTGCGATATCGATCAGCGAGACGCTCCGTCCGCGGGCCGCCGTCGCCGCCAGCGACACCACGGCGCCGCCCAGCTCGAAGCGGGCGTCGTCGCCCTGCACCAGCATTCCGGCGGCTTCGAGCGTCTTGAGCGAGCGGTACGCCTGGTTCCGCTCCAGCCCCATCGACTCCACGATCTCCGCGAGCCCGAACCGGTGCGGCGGCCGCGCGAACGTCTGAAGCACCTCCAGCGTCCGCAGCGCCGAGCCGATCACGTACGGGCGTCGACCGGGGTCGTCGGGGGTCGTGGGTGGAGGGGCGTCGGTTTCTCGCATGATGATATGAGCACATACAGTAAGACAGGCCCGCTGCGGTGTCAATGGGTATGCACGGAGCCGTATCGGCATTCACCGCCCGCTGCGATCGGCGCGCCCTGGCCGGCTCCAGGCCGCCCGGAAACGCAGCGCGCACGCGAGCCGGCGCGGGATAGAGTGCCCGCCATGTCGTCGCCCGCTCCCTCCGCTGGACGTCTCGCGCTGGTCATGGCCGCCGCGGTGCTGGCGATCAGCCTGGCCGCGATCTTCACGCGGCTCGCCGGCGCCCCCGGCGGCGTCGTCGCGCTCTGGCGGATGGTGATCGCCACGCTCCTGATCGTTCCCGCGGGCCTCCGCGGACTGCGCAAGGCGCCACCGAGCGCCGCGGCGCTGCGTCCCGCGCTGCTGGCGGGCGTGCTGCTGGGGGTCCACTTCGCGACCTGGCTCAGCTCCCTGGCCTACACCACCGTCGCCGCGAGCGTCACGCTGGTCACGACCGTGCCGATCTGGGTCGCGCTGCTCGCGTGGATCGGCGGAACGCCGCCGACCCGTGGCGTCCTGATCGGACTGGCGCTGGCGCTGGCCGGAGGCGCCGCCATCGGCTTCGGCGATCTGCACGGCGGAAGCGCTCCGCTGCTGGGCAACGCGCTGGCCCTGATCGGCGCCTGGTCGGTCTCGGGCTACTTCCTGCTGGGCCGCCGCGCTCAGCGTGCCGGGCTGTCGACGTCCGCGTACGCCGGCGTCGCCTACGCCACCGCAGCCGTCGTGCTGCTTCCGCTGCCGGCGTTGCTGGGCGTGCCGTACCTCGACTGGCCGGCCCAGACCTGGCTGTGGATCGCGGCCATGGCGCTCGCACCGCAGCTGATCGGGCACGGCGGGCTGAACTGGGCCAACCGCCATCTCGACCCGACGCTGGTCGCGACGGTGACCCTGCTCGAGCCGATCGGGGCGGGCCTCCTGGCGCTGGTGCTGTTCGCGGAGGTCCCCGGCCTCGGCGTGCTGGCCGGTGCGCCCGTGCTTCTGGTCGGTGTCGCGCTCGTCATCCGGTATCGCCGCCGCGGCGATCCCCTCGCGAAGACGCCGCCGCGGCCCACGTAGGTGCTCCCGGGCGGCGCCTCGTCCGTGACGATCTGCTAGAATGATGCGCGTGATCGCGGTGACGTGCCTACCAAGCTGTCCTGATGGCACGATCCGCATCGATCGACCCTGGAGAACCCCTCGGTGATGGACCCGACCCGCCGATCGCTCGGCGGGA
>CAZLQH010000021.1:0-29941 GCA_964561595.1 uncultured bacterium
GGTCCGCCCGCCGCGCGCCCAGGGCCCGAGGCACCAGGCAGGCGACACGCACCGGGCCCGCCGACGACGAGAACGGTGAGGCACCGTGAGCTGGCTTCTCGTCTCCCCCGTGATCGTGCCGCTGATCGCGGCGGCCGTCTCGTTCCTGCTCATGGGCCAGCGTCGGCTTCAGCGCATCGTCTCGACCGCCGCGAGCGGGGTGCTTCTCGTCCTGGCCGTCGCGCTGCTGGCGCAGGTATCCGCGAACGGCATCCAGGTGATGCAGGCCGGCGGCTGGCCGGCGCCGTTCGGGGTGAGCTTCGTCGCGGACCACCTCTCGGCGATCATGGTCGTGATCAGCGCCCTGATGGCCGCCGCCACGGCGGTGTACGCCCTGGCCGACATCGACCCCGCGCGCGAGACGCTGGGCTACCACCCGCTGTTCCAGGTCCTCGTCGCCGGCATCAACGGCGCGTTCCTGACCGGCGACCTGTTCAACATGTACGTCTGGTTCGAGGTGATGCTGATCTCGAGCTTCGTGCTGCTGACGCTCGGCAATCGCCGCTCGCAGCTCGAGGGCGGCCTGAAGTACGTCGCGGTGAACCTGGTGTCGTCGCTGCTGTTCCTCGCCTCGATCGGGCTGACGTACGGCCTGACGGGGACGCTGAACATGGCGGATCTCGCGATCGAGCTGCAGACCGCGCCGCAAGGGCTCGTGACGGTGCTGTCCATGCTGTTCCTGACGGCGTTCGGCATCAAGGCCGCGATCTTCCCGCTGTTCTTCTGGCTGCCGGCGTCGTACCACACGCCGCCCGTCGCGATCTCGGCGATCTTCGCCGGCATGCTGACGAAGGTCGGCGTGTACGCGCTGATCCGCGCGTTCACGCTCCTCTTCACGCACGACGTCGGCTGGACGCACCAGATCCTGCTCTGGCTCTCCGGCCTGACGATGCTGACCGGGGTCCTGGGCGCCGCCGCCCAGAACGAGTTCCGCAAGATCCTGTCGTTCCACATCATCAGCCAGATCGGCTACATGATCATGGGCCTCGCGCTGTACACGCCGCTGGCGCTGGCGGGCGCCGTGTTCTACCTGGTGCACCACATCATCGTGAAGGCCAACCTGTTCTTCGTCGCCGGTCTGGCGCGCCGGGTCGGGGGCAGCTTCCGCCTGGCCGAGCTGGGCGGCCTCTACCGGGCGCACCCGCTGTTGGCGATCCTCTTCCTGATCCCGGCGTTCAGCCTGGCCGGCTTCCCGCCGCTGTCCGGGTTCTGGGCCAAGCTGGTGGTCGTGCTGGCCGCGGTCGAGGTCCGCTCGTGGGCGATCGTCGCCGTCGCGCTCGTCGTCGGCCTTCTCACGATCTACTCGATGACGAAGATCTGGCAGGCGGCGTTCTGGTCGCCGGTACCCGAGGGTCGCGCCGTCGGCGCCATGCCGTCGCGGCTGATGATCGCCCCGGTGGCCGCGCTCGCGACGCTCACCGTCGTGATCGGCCTCTGGAGCGGTCCGTTCCTGGCGCTGGCGCAAGCGTCCGCCCACGAGCTTCTGGACCCGGCAGGGTACGTGCGAGCCGTGCTGGGCGACGCAGCCGCGCTCGGTTACCTGGAGGGGCGACCGTGAACCTGTTCGCGCTCAACCTGATCCTGGCGTTCGTGTGGGCGCTGGCCACCGGATCGCTGTCCGAGCTGAACCTCGCGTTCGGGTTCGTCGTCGGCATCGTCGTGCTGCACTTCGTGGGCGGCGCGGTCGGCGATCCCCGCTACGCCGTCCGCCTGGTCCGCATCGTCGGCCTGCTGCTCACGTTCCTGAAGGAGCTCGTCGTTTCCAGCTTCCGCGTCGCCCTGGACGTTCTGCGGCCCGAGCTGCGCATGAAGCCCGCCGTCATCGCCGTGCCGCTGGACCTTCGCAGCGACGCCGAGATCACGCTGCTCGCCAACCTGATCTCGCTCACGCCGGGCACCCTGTCGATCGACGTGGCCGAGGACAAGAGCTGCATCTACGTCCACGCCATGTACGGGGGCGACCCCGACGCGCTGGCGGCCGACATCAAGCGTACGTTCGAGCGACGGATCCGGGAGGCGTTCCAGTGACGCTCATCGAAGGTCCCGCCACCGTGCTGACCGTCGCAGCGGGCATCTCGCTGACGCTGGTGATGATCTCGATCGTGCTCGTCTTCGTCCGCGTCTTGAGGGGACCCAGCCTGCCCGACCGCGTCATGGGCCTGGACATGATCGGCCTGATGGCGGTCTCGGTGATCGTGCTGACCGCGATCGTCAGCGGCGAGGCCGTCCTGATCGACGCCGCCATCGCGCTGGCGCTGGTCTCGTTCCTGGGCACGCTGGCGTTCGCGCGCTTCATCGAGCGACGGGAGAGGGGCGACGATGAATGACCTGATCGCTGCCGCGCTGATGCTGCTCGGAGCGTTCTTCGTGCTGGTCTCGGCCCTGGGCGCGGTCCGGATGCCGGACCTGTTCATGCGCATGCACGCCGCGACGAAGGCCGGAACGCTGGGGGCCGGCCTGGTGCTGGCCGCCGCCCTGTTCGTGTTCGGAACGACGGCCGTCACCACGAAGGCGGTGCTCGTGTTCCTGTTCCTGCTGCTGACCGCCCCGGTCGGCGCCCACGTCCTGGGCCGGGCCGCATACTTCGACGGCGTGCCGCTGTGGGACCGGACGGAGGTCGACGCGCTCCAAGGCAAGTACGACGTGGAGGAGGCCACCACGCCCGCGCCGGTCAGCGCGCCGCCCGGCCCGGGCGACCATCCGCACGAGCCGGACGGTCCCGGCTCCTGATGCACGGTGCGGTCGTGAGCGAACGGCGCGCCTTACCGAGGAGCGCGCGCTTCAGCGAAGCAGGCCGTAGTGGCTCTGAACGAACCCGGATGGGAACGTGCGCGTCGCGATGTGCTGCAGCTCGACTGGCCTGGCCATGGCGGAAAACAGCGGAACGCCTCCGCCGAGCACGACCGGAACGCGGGTGATGATCAGCTCGTCGATCAGACCCGCTTCCAAACACGAGCTGATCAGCCGCCCGCCGTCGACGTAGACGCGTTCGATGCCGTCGGCCGCGAGGCGGTCGAACAAACTGGCGATTTCCTCCCCGGTCACTTCGACACCACCCGGAGAGGCGTCGGTCGATGCCGGAAGCGACCGGCTGGCGACGATCACGCGACGGCCCTCGTACGGCCAGGCATCGAATCCGAGCACCGTCCGATAGGTGCTCCTGCCCATCAGCAGAACGTCCACGGCGTCGAAGAACGTGGCGTAGCCGTAGTCTTCCGCCGGGTCGCCACCGGACGCCTGGAGCCAGTCGAGGCCCTCGTCCGCGTCGGCGATGTAGCCGTCCAAACTGGCCGCGATGAACACGAGTCCCTTCACGACGCCTCCCCCATCATCTCTTTCCGCACCCCGGGCGCTTCGAACCCCCGAAGCCTGCGCACCGTCGACCGCGTCTCCCGGAGACGACGCACGTTTGCGCTACCATCGTTCCGCTGACTCCGTCCTACGCACGGCCCTCGCGCGCACGCCCACTCTCGGAGGTCCACCCGATGCCGCACGCCCACGATCACGGCGCCGAGCAGGCCAGCGACCGGAGGATCGTGCTCACCGTCGCGCTGAACCTGGCGCTCACCGTAGCGCAGATCGTCGGGGGCGCCCTGGCCGGCTCGGTCGCGCTGATCGCCGACGCGCTGCACAACCTGAACGACGCGATGGCGCTGGTGATCGTGGTCGTGGCGCGCCGGATCGGTCGCCGTCGCGCCGACCGGATGCGGACCTTCGGCTACCGCCGCGCCCGCACCGTCGGCGCGCTGATCAATCTCGTCGCGCTGGGCGTCGTCGCGCTGGTTTTGGCGTACGAGTCGATCCTGCGGTTCGCAGACCCCCGCGACGTGGGCGGCTGGACGATGATCGTCGTCGCGGGCGTCGCGCTGATCGTGGACGTGGCGACGGTGCTGCTGCTGGCCGGCATGCGCAAGGGCGGCACCGACGTCCGCGCCGCGTTCGTGCACAACCTCGCGGACGCCCTCGCCAGCCTGGCGGTGATGGCGGGCGGCGCGGCGATCCTCACGCTTGGCTGGAGCTGGGTCGATCCCGCGCTGTCGCTCGCGATCGTCGGGTACGTCGCCTGGCAGGTCGCCGCCATGCTGCCGGAGACGGTGCGTCTGCTGATGGAGAGCGCCCCGCGCGACCTGGACCTGGAGCGTGTCGCCGCGCGACTCTCGGAGGTGAGCGGCGTCCGGGACGCGCACCACCTGCACGCCTGGATGCTGGACGAGGACCGCTGCGCGCTCGAGGCGCACCTGGTCGTCGAGCGCGACGCCGCGCCGCGGCTGGACGAGCTGATGCGCGAGGCCCACCGCCGGCTGCGCGACGAGTTCGGCATCCATCACGCCACGCTGGAGCCCGAGTTTCCCGAGGTCGCCGCCGCCGGCGGGCACGACACCAGCCTGATCGTGGACGGCACCTGCGGAACGAGCTGACGCGCTGCGCGTCACCTCCGCTCCGCGCGCGTCCAGCGCGGGGCGCGCCGCCGCGCTCTCAGTCCGCCCCGATCCCGACCAGCGGATCGCCGACGTTCATCGCCAGGGAGCTCACGGCGAACAGCACCACGCCGTCGATCGGCGAGGCGACCCTGCGGACCGGAACGTCCAGCATGTCCGACACCACGCCCAGCTCCTGGCCGGCGACGACCTCGTCCCCGCCCGAGACGGCCGGTCTCCACAGACCCGCGTGCTCCGACCGGATCCAGGCGAACGTCGTGAGCTGACGCACGTTTCTCGGAGCGGGGTCGCCGGCCAGCATCCCGAGGTGCTGCATCGAGCGCTGGACCCCCTCCACCAACGGCTGCACGGCGTCCTCGGGCCACAGGCCCTGGCCGCCCGCCTCCGCGATGATGGACGGCACGCCTTCACGGCTGGCGCTGGTGATGGTGGTGCCCGGAAGGTCGTCCGCGACCCGCAACGGAAGCCCGAACGCGTCGGCGAGCCGGCGCGACGCCTCGTCACCGACGTCGTGGATCGAGAACGGCGCCAGCGACTCGATCATGTCGCCGCCGTGCAGGTCCAGGTACGCGTCCGCGGGATGGATGAACGTCGTCGTCAGCCAGTGCGCCAGGCGCTCCGCGAAGGTGCCGTCCGGGCGGCCGGGGAACACGCGGTTCGGATTGGCGCCGTCGACCGGGTTCACGTAGATCGTGCGCGCGGAGAAGCTGGGCGGGCAGGCGACCGGCAGCACCACCAACGAGCCGGCCAGGGCGCTGGCGTCGGTACGGGCGACACGGTAGGCCGCCTCGATCGAGGCGTACTCGGCTCCGTGGATCCCGGCCGTGACCAGCAGGGTCGGTCCGGGGCGCGCTCCGCGCACGGCGAGGCAGGGGACCTCGACGGCGAGGCCCAGATCGGGGGTCAGCAAGCCGTTCCCGGTCGATCCGGGCGCGAGCTGATCGAGAATCGGAATCGTCACGTCGTCCACCTCCGGACGGCTCGTTCGTACCACGCGAACCGCCACGCCGGGCGGGGACGCCCGTCCGCTGCGAAGCGGCGCGTCCCGTCCTACCGTGGCGGCATGAGCGAGCCTACGGAAGCGTACCGGCTGGAAGCGCGCCTGCCGACGACCTGCGAATACCGCGCGATCTGCACCGCGGTCGGCTGGCAGGACGTGATGAACTTCGGCGCGGCCCCAGACGCGCTGGCGCGAAGCCTCCACGCCGTCGTCGCGGAGCACCGCGGCGCGACCGTCGGCATGGGCCGGCTGGTCGGCGACGGCGGCATCTACTTCTACGTCCAGGACGTCGCGGTGCTCCCGGAGCACCAGGGGCGCGGGGTCGGGAGACGCATCGTCGACGAGCTCGTGGCGTGGGCCGGTCGCCACGCTCCCGACCGTGCCTTCCTGGGCCTGTTCGCCGCCGCCGGCACCGACGGGTTCTACCGCCGGCACGGCTTCGAACGCCACGAGGAGCTCGAAGGGATGTTCCAGGTCGTGCGCCGCGAGGCGTGAGCGTCGCTGGCGCGTGGCACGCTTCGCGAGCCGCGCGCGACCCCAGCGGCGCTCGGCCTAGGCGACGAAGGCTACGCGCGCCCTACGCCTCCGTCTCGCCCCGGTCACGTCCCTCGCCGGCATCGGCGCCGCCGCGCTTCGCGCCCTTCCGCGAGGCGAGCTTGTCGACCAGGTCGGGCAGGTGCTCGAACGCCTCGGCCAGTCGGCCGCCGCGGCCGGGCGCCGCCATGATCTCGATCTCGCCCCCGCGCATCACGATGAACGCGGCCGGCTCTACGCGCACGCCACCACCGCCCCCGCCGCCGCTACCCTTGCCCGGGACGTCCTGCTTGGGGTCCGTCCCCTCGCCTTCGCCGCTTCCCGCACCGACCCCGACCGCGAGGCGGATCACCGGCACGATCGTGGCGTCGCCGATCTGCATCGGCTCGCCCACGATCGTCTCGGTGCGCGCCACCTTGCGGAACTCCTCCATCAGACCGTCGAGCAGCTCTTTCGCCAACATGTCGTCCTCCTTTCGGCGCCGCCGGGCCGTCAAGCGGCCCGCGCGCTGCGCCGTCGTTCCCTTCTGAACACCCATGCCACCCTGGCCGCGCTGCCGACCAGGCGGATCGGCCGCACACGGATCGCGAGCTCCGCACGGCCTCGCGGCCGGTCGCCCTCGAAGTCGAAGTCCAAATGGAGCTCGGCGCCCGGCCAGCGACCCCTGGCGGCGGACACGAGCGCGCAGCCGTAGCCGAACAGCTCCCCGGTCAGCGCCGGATCGTCGCTGGCGACGACGGCGTCGAGCATGAGCCGCTCGACCCGAATCGCCTGGACGCTCCGTCGTGCCTCGCGCAGCGCGGTGCGGACGAGCACGCGCCACGAGCCCAGCGACAGGCGCGGTCGGCCGCGCCGCCGGCGGCGTTTCGGCTTTTCGCCTCGCGCCTGGTCGTCGCTTGCCTGGTCGTCGCTTGCCTGGTCGTCGCTGGCGGCCGGCATCGGCCGGCGCAGCAGGCGCACGCGCAGCAGCCGAACGTCGATCGTGCGTGTACCGGCGCCCGGAGGCACGCCCAGGTCGACGTCGACCCCGAGCCAGCCGACGCCGCCTGCCGGGCCTTGCTCGTCCAACCGGCCCCTGAGCCGCAGCGGCGACGACAACGCCGCCAGCACCAGCAGCACGGGCACGAAGGCGATCACGAGCGTCCACGCGATCCAGCTCATGCGCTCGCCTCGGTTGTGGGCTCGCTCATCGTGGTCTCCACGTCGCCGACCGGTCCTCGGCCGGACACCGACGCGAGACTACGCGTCCGTCGAGCCTGCCGGGTCGTCCTCTCTCCGACAGCGCGTCGGAGGGGCGCGCACGCGCGGCCGACGACGGTCGGCGGTCCCCGCAGAGGCGACCGCGGGATCGTCAACGAAGCGGTCCGCCCAAGCCAGCGAGTCCCGCCTCGACCCGCGTCACGCCGGGCACCTCGAAGGCGGCGACGCCGCGCACGGCGATCTCCAGGCCGGCTCCGCCGGTCCGGAGCCGCGACAGGAGCGCCGCCCCGATCTGCGCGACGCCCACCTCCACCGACACGAACGCGGGCACCTCGCTGCCGGCGGGAACCGCGGTACGCGGGAACGAGGCGCGGCCGACGCTCCGGCCGTCCAGGCGCAGCTCGAGCTCGGGACTGGTCGCGACGAACCCGAGCGGACCCGGGTTGTCGATCCGCAGACCCACCTCGATCTGCGCGGTCAGGCCGTCGACGCGCACCCGGCTGGCCGAGGCGTCGAAGCGCACGGTCGGCGCGCGCAGCTCGCCAGGGAACCGCACCTCGCCGCTCGCGACGGGCCGCGCAGGGAAGCGCTGGGCCACGCCGAACGCCTCGACCTCCAGGGCGAGCTCCAGCCGGTACGGCACGCCCTGGCCCTGGACCAGCCTGGCCATCGCGTCCGCGACGCCCGCCGCGCCGTCCAGCGGTACCGCGACCTCGAGCGTCAGCGGCGCGTCGCCGCGGGCGGGAATCGTGACGCCTGCCGGGAAGCGGCTGGTGGCGACGGAGCGGCCGCTCAGGAACAGCTCGCCGTCCAGGCCAGCGAGCGTGAGCCCCACCGGGTTCGGGTTGCGGATCTCGAGGTCCAGGCGAATCAGCGCCGAGCCGCTCCCGACGCCGGGAGGCTCCAGCCGAACCAAGCGAGCGCCGCCGGGAGCGACGGAGATGGTGGGGGCCTGCACGACGGACACCCCGGGAACGCAGGAGGCCAGCAGGGCGAGCAGCACGATCGGAACGAACCGGAACGAACGGGTCATGCCCCGTTATAGCCCCGTCGACGGCGCGAAGCGCGCGGAGGGCGCGCGGCCGCCCCGTCGGACCGGGCGCGTACGCTACGGAACGAGCACGTCGCCGCGCTCGAGCAGGCGGTCGATCGCCTCGCGCGGCATGGGCCGCGCCAGCAGGAAGCCCTGCGCCTCGTCGACGCCGATGGCGCGCACCGCGTCCCACTGCGCCCGGGTCTCGACCCCCTCGGCGACGACCGCGCGCCCCAGCGACTGGCCGAGGAGGGTGATGGCGCCGACGATCGCGCGATTCGGGTCGTCGGGCTCCAGGCCGCTCAAGAACGTCCGATCGATCTTGATCACGTCGACCGGCAGGTCGCGCAGGTACGCGAGGCTGCTGTGACCCATGCCGAAGTCGTCCAGCGCCACCGTCGCGCCCAGGTCCTTCAGGGCCGCGAGGCGCGCTGCGTTCGTCGTCACGTCGGTCATCGCGACGCTCTCCGTCACCTCGAACTCGACCGCCTGGACGGGCAGGCCCGCCTCGCCGAGCACCTCGTCGATCTCGCTCAGGAAGCCGTCGCGCTCGAGCTGTTTCGCCGCCAGGTTCACCGCGATCCGGAGGTCCCCGAAGCCGCGCTCGCGCCAGCGCCGCGCCTCCCCTGCCGCCGTCTCGAGGATGTACCGGCCCAGCGGATGGATCAGCCGGGTCCGCTCGGCCAACGGGATGAACACGCCGGGCGGGACCAGGCCGCGCTCGGGATGGCGCCAACGCACCAGCGCCTCGAGGCTCCGGATCCGTCCGGTCGCGACGGAGACGCGCGGCTGGTAGTGCAGCACGAACTGATGCTCGTCGAGCGCCTTTCGTAGCGCCTCCTCCAGCAGGAGCCTCTCCAGCGGCGCGGCTTCCATCGTGGGCTCGAACGTCACGACCGCGTTCCTGCCCAGCCGCGTCTTGGCTTGGTACATCGCGACGTCGGCACGGCGCATCAGATCGGTCGCCGCCGTGCCGTGGTCGGGGTACAGGCCGATCCCGATGCTGGCGCCCAGGTAGACCGTGTGGCCCTCCGTCGCCATCGGACGCTGCACGGACGCCAGCAGCCGACGCCCCACCCGGTGCGCTTCGTCCTCGGCGCCGTCCACGACCACGGCGAACTCGTCTCCGCCCAGGCGCGACACCTCGTGCCCCTCGGCATTCAGCTCCGCGAGCCGCTGGGCCACGATCTGGAGCGCCTCGTCGCCGGCGTGGTGCCCGAACGAGTCGTTGATCGGCTTCAGGTTGTCGAGGTCCATGTACAGGATCGCCCACGGTCCCCTGCCCACCTCCGCCAGGCGGCGCTCCAGCCGGGACAGGAAGAGGGTCCGGTTGGGCAGTCCCGTCAACCGGTCGTGGAACGCCAGACGCTGCAGGTCCGCCTCGAGGTCGAACCGCTGCAGCAGCACCTCGACGTGGCCCGCGAAGAGCCGACCCATCTGGACCGCCTCGTCGTCGAACGCATCGTCGTCGTCGAAGTTGTCCAGCGTGAGGAAGGCGCGGATCCGCTCCCCGCGAAGGATGGGAACGATCAGCACCGAGGCGATCTCGCCCTCGCGCCCGTGTTCGCTCAACGCTGCCACGGCCTCCCTGCCCAGCTCCGGAGGCGAGGGCCGAGGCCACCGGACGATGCGAGGCGTGGACTCCCCATCGGGATGCTCGAACCCTGCGAGCTTGGCCGGGAGGCGCAGGTGGCGCAGACCGTCGAGGTCGTACCCGACGGCGGCGACGAAGCGGTAGGCGTCGGATTCCTCGTCCCACAACACCATGGCGCCCGACTGGGCGCCCGGAACGACGTCGACGGCACGCGCCAGCAGGTGTCGGTGGAACGCGTCGGGATCCAGGGTGGCCAGCGCCTCGCGAATGAGCTCCAACATGTCGCGGCGGAACGCGTCCATCCTCGCGAGACGGCGGTCACGATGCGCAGCGTCCGTCCCGCCCGCGCGGTCCTCGCCCCTCATGGCGGCGAGCCGGGCGACGGACGACTCGGAGCGCCTGAACGGCGCCCGGTGGAACGAAGCGACGCGCCCGAGCGTGCATCGGGCATGCGGGGTCCCCTTCCCGGCCGGTCGACCTGGTCTCGCAGCGTAGCGAGGGAGTCCTGCACGGTCCGGAAATACCGCACACGCCCGGGTCGGGCGCGGGCCATGCACGCGGCGCTGGGCGGCGTTCGGTCCCCCGCCGGTCAGCGTCCGCGCGCTGTCGTCCTCAGCGCCGGCCCGACCGCTCGCTGGCCGCGCCGATCCCCAGACCGAAGGCCAGGCCCACGCCCGCGAGCACGAACCAGAGCGGGTTCATCGTGAAGACGAAACCCAACGTCCCTACGCCCGCCCCGATCCAGAGGCCGAACATCATGCCGACCTGCGTCGGCGTGGTCTTGCTCGTGTCTCGTGCCATGTCGTCTCCTCGGCGTCCACGCTGGCCGGTCGGCGTGGCGCGCGCCAGAGGCGTACGTCCCCCTATGCGTCCTCCCGCGCCCCCTCCAACGCGCCCCGATCGGGAACGAACCGGCGGCTTCCGAAGCCGGTCAGGACGACCGCGCCCAGCGCCATGACGGAGGCGAGCAGCGACAGCGGCGCTCCGATCCAGGGGACCGCGGCGACGGCGTGCAACGCGACGACGAACACGACGGCGCCGACGACCGCCTGCGCCCGGACGCCGTGCGGACCGACGCCGCGGCGGTGCAGCGCCCGCCCGACGAGGCGCCCGAACGCCAGCCACCCGAACACGGTCGCCACGCCGAACAGGACGAAGCCGATCAGCGCAGCCGGGATCAGCACCACGGTGAACGCCATCGCCACGAGGAGCACCAGCCCGATCAGACCGGCCAGAGCCCCCATGGCGACCGTCACGACCGGGTGCCGGGCGATCGCCTCGGCCGTGCGTTCGGTCGCGCGGGGGACGAGCAGAACGGCCACGAACGCGGCCAAGACCAGCAGGAGCGTCTGAACGAGGAAGCGTGCGGCCCGCTGTGCTGGCGTGGGCGTGGGCCGGACCGCCTCGGCGGCCAGCTGCAGGTCCCGCGTCACCCCGCCGGCGACCGTCGCGGCCTCGGACGCGCTCAGCTCGCCGCCGGCCACGACGATGCGTCCCCCCACGCGGGCCTCGTCGCCCAGCGCCAGCGTGCCGCCCATCAGGAAGACGTCGCCGGCCACGGTCCCGTCGAGCGTGAGGGCGCCTTCCAGCATCACGACGACGCCGTCGATCCGGGCGTCCGCGTCCGCCACGCCCGTGCCGCCCACGACCAGCACGTGGCCCTCGGTCGGACCCAGCCGGTGCTCGCCCGAGAGGAGCAGCGCGCCGCGGTGCAAGCCTTGCGCCCAGGCGACGCCGGACAGCGCCAGCGCCAGGGAGACGAACGCCACGGCCCGCGTCACCGCCGTACCCCTGGCCGCCGGCCACCGTCCGCCACGAGGAGCACCAGCATCGCCGCGAAGAACGCGAGCGCCAGCGCGTCCACCAGGCGCAGATGCTCGGCCCACGACACGCCGACGGCTTGAAGCCGAATCGCGATCGCGGTGCTGGCGAAGGTCGCGGTCCAGCCCGACAGCGCCACGCCGATCGCCGCGTTCACCGGCATCGTTCGCGGCGTGGACAGGTCCGCCCACACCGCGAAGTTCACGACCGTGTACAGGCTCACCGCGACGGCGTAGAGCAGCGGCACGCCCAGCGCCGCCGAGCCGTCACCGGGAAGCCGGTCCGCGAGGCCGTACGAGAAGTGCACCAGCGCGAAGATGCCGAACGTCCAGAAGAACAGGTGGCGCGCGGGGAACGCGCCGTACAGCACGCCGCCGATCCAGGCGGCGACCAGGTGCGTCACGCCCAGCGCGACGCGCGGCGCGGCGTCGACCGAGCGCCACGCCCCGGCGACCAGCGCTGGGGTATCCACCACCCGCAGGAACCCGAGGCTGTCGATGAAGAAGATCGCGAACATCAGCACCACCAGCAGCACGAACAGCCGGTCGCGTCGCGGTCGGCCCTGGGCGTCGTACCGGACGAAGCGACCTCGGCCGAACGCGGGGTCGCCGTGCTGCTCCGCGAGTGGAGCCAGCCAGCCCGGACGCACGAACGCCAAGAACCCGAGCCCGAGCGTTCCCGCCGGCATCGCCCACGCCATCTGCCGCGCGAACGCATCGATCGTCCACGCCTCGGGCAGGAGGTTGGCGGCCAGGTAGGCCAGCCCCGTGATCGTCGCGGCCACCCAGCCACGGTCCCGCACCGGCACCAGGTCCACCGTCATCCCGAACGTCACCGGAACCCCCACGCCCAGCGCCACGGCCGTCGCGACGATCCACGCCAGGAACGCCGCCTCGCTGGCCAGGTGGGGCGCCAGCCAGCTGAGCACCGTCTGGACAGCGACGACGGCGAACGCGATGCGGAGCTTCACGAGCAGCCGCGTTCCCCAGCCGGCGCGCGCCATGCGGAGCCCGAACGCGACCGCAATGATGGCGGTCACGACCGCCAGCACCGTCATCGCGAGGACGACGCGCTGGGCGCCGAGGCCCAGCACCCGCTCGCCCAGGTCCTTCAGGCCCAGCTGCACGAAGGTGACGTTGTAGTAGTAGCCGACGCTCATCATCGCGATGAACGCGATCAGGCCCGCCGCCGCCGTCCAGTTCCGCTCCCTGAGCATCGTGCGCATCTACGCGGGCCTCCTACGCACCCGCGAGCGTGACACGCCGGCCCCCCGTCCCGGCAAGGGACGTCCGGCCTCGGTCCCGCCGTCGGCTCGGTCGCGGCTCGGTCGCGGCTCAGTCGCGGCTCAGCGCCAGCGACACGACCTGGTAGGGGCCGTGGACGACCGCCGTCTCGCCGACATCGCTATCGCCATCCCCGCCGAGCCCCGCCGGACGCTCGAGCAGGTCGACCCGCCCGGTCGGCGCCCAGCCGTCGGGCAGCGCCTCGATCCGGCCCCGACCGGCCGCGCCGTGCGCGTCGTACAGGCGCAGGACGGCGCCGCCCCCCTCGTCCGCCGGCTTGAGCGCCGCAAGGCGTAGGCCGCTGCCTCGCACCGTGAGGTAGGCGTGCCTGGCCGGCAGCCGTGCCTGCGTGCCGGACGGCGCGTCGTCGCCGTCCGCAGGGCCCGCCACCACGCCCAGCAGCGGGGCGTTCAGGTCGTGCGCAGCGGCGACGGTGCCGTGCCGCCAGTCGCCGTCGTGCGGACGGAGGGCGTAGACGACCTCGTGCTTTCCCTCGTCCGCCCACGGGTCGGGAAAGACGGGCGAGCGGACCAGCGTCAGGCTCAACGTGCCGCCGTTGGCGGCGTGACCGTAGCGGCCGTCGTTCAGCAGCGACACGCCGCGTGCGCCGTCGCTCAGGTCGGCCCAGCGGTGGCCGGGGACCTCGAACCGGGCGGCGTCCCAGGAGGTGTTGCGGTGCGTCGGGCGCGTCACGGCGCCGAACGCGGTCTCGTACGTCGCCTGCTCGCTGCGCAGCGCGAGCGGCACCAGGACCCGCAGCTGCGTGCGGCGACCGTGCACGTCGATGCGGGTGACGATGTCCAGTCGGTCGCCGTGACGCGTGAGCCTGAGCTCCTGCTCCACGGTGGCGCCGTCCGTGGCGCGGCGCACCCGGATCGCGCCCCGCAGCGGGCCGTCCTCGGTCGCCTCGGGCGGGGCGTCGACGGTCAGGTCGACGGCCGCCTCGGCGTCGTCCGGGTCGATCTCCCACGCCTCGAAGAAGCGGGGCAGGTCGGCGTGCGCCGTGATGCGGTTGGCCGGTCCGGCCAGCAGCTCCTCGCCGGTGCGACGATCGATCAGGCTGCTGAGCGTGCCGTCCGGCGCGACGCGCACGTCCAGGACGTCGTTCGCGAGGCGCTCCGCGGTCGCGACGAGCGTGCCGCCCAGGCGCCCACCGGAAGCGGCGGCGGATCCGTCTTCCTCCGCGATCCCGATCCTCACGTCCAGCGCCAGGTGCCCCACGCCCGGCACCACGAGGTCCGGGTCGTCGACGACCAGGCCGCCCTCGACCGCCTGCCACGCGACGGCCCGGCCCCCGGGGGCCAGCAGCGTGAACGGACCTTCGTGCGGCCGGGGCAGGACCGCGCGGAGCGGACGGTCCTCGAGCGCTAGGTTCCACACCACGAGCCGGCCGTGACCGGCGGGCGCGGCCGCGATCCGTTCGGAGAGGCGGGCAAGCGCGCCATGCCGGAGCCGCGACGCCCGGTCCAGTGCCTCGCCCAGCTCGGTCTCGGCCTCGACGTTGACGGTTCGGACGGACGATCCGGGCAGGACGTCGTGGAACTGGTTGCGCAGCAGGACGGTCCAAAGGTCGCTCAGCTCCTGGACACGACCGTCCGCGTCGCCGTCGCCGCCCGCCCCGTCCAGGGTGGCGGCCGCCTCGGCCTCGACCAGCACGTGCTCCAGGCGACGGTTGAGCCGCTTCAGGCGCGACTGGGTCGTGTACGTGCCGCGGTGCAGCTCCAGGTACTGCTCGCCGCGCCAGACGGGCAGGCCTTCGCGATCGGCGCCTCGGAAGAACGCGTCGACGCGTCCCTGCCGGACCCGCGGAAGGCCAGGGAACGCTGCAAGGCGCTGGAGGCGAGCGCGCATGGCGTCGTCCGGCCCGCCGCCCCCGTCGCCGTGACCGAACACGTACAGCGACGCGTCGTGCCAGCGCTTGCCGTCGTAGTTCTCCCAGCTGGCCAGCAGCGCCTCGGCCTCGACCAGGCCGTTGTAGCCGCCCGACGGGTTGCGCAGCTGGTGCGCCAGCACGCGGCTGCCGTCGATCCCCTCCCAGCGATAGAGGTCGTGCGGGAACCGGTCGCGGTCGTTCCACTCGAGCTTGGTGGTGAAGAAGCCGCTGATGCCGGCCTGGCGCAGCAGCTGCGGCAGGTTCGCGGCGTAGCCGAACGTGTCGGGCAGCCAGCCGACGGTCGAGAGCCGGCCGAACCGGGAGGCGAACCAGCGCTGGCCGTGCAGCAGCTGCCGCGCCCACGCCTCGCCGCTGGGCAGGTTGCCGTCCGGCTCGACCCACATGCCGCCCACGACCTCCCAGCGGCCTTCCGCGACACGCGCCCGGATGCGCTCGAACAGCTCCGGATCGTCGCGCTCGAGGTCGGCGTAGATCTGCGCCATCGACTGCGCGAAGCGGTAGTCCGGATCGCGGTCCATCGCGTCCAGCACGGTCGCGAAGGTGCGGCGCGCCTTGCGCCGCGTCTCGCTCAGCGGCCACAGCCAAGCCAGGTCCAGGTGCGCATGGCCGACGGCGACGAAGGCGCCCTCGCCGGGCGACGCCTCGCGAAGCTTCGCGAGGCCCTCCGCCAGGTGGCGCCGTGCGGCGCGCCACGCCTGGCGCGAGGCGTCGTCCAGCGGCAGCGGATCCGCCTCGAAGCGCCAGCCTTCCCACATCGCCGAGAGTCCGCCTTCCGAGCCGGTCGCGTCGGTCGCGAAGCTCGGCCCGACCCGCGCCAGGTAGGCGTCGGTGGGCGTGCGCGGGACGCGGAGTCCCGCCAGCGTTCCGCGCAACAGGTCGGCCAGGCGCTGCGCCAGCGCCCTCCGTCCGTGCCGCATCAACGCGCCCGCGGCGTCGTGCGCCGCCGAAAGGTCGTCGTGGAACGCACGTGCCTCGTCGTCGGGCAGCGCCCAGTCCAGCCGCTGGAGCGTCGGGGCGTCCAGGCGGCGGCCGAACTGCGCGTAGGGGACCGCTTCGATCCGTAGCGACCAGCGCCGGGCGTCGCCGTTCGCGTCCCCGCCCGCGTCGCGGAGTCGCAGGCGTCGGTGGAACGGATTCGCGCCGAGACGCGCCACGCCGTCCACCAGCACCAGGGCCTCGCCCCCGACGTCGACGTGCAGCTCCAGCGGTCGTCCGTGCCAGGCGGTCGGCGCCTCGGCCTCGACCTCGAACACCGTCGGCAGCTCCCGCACCGGCCACGGCTCGCCCGGCGCGATCGGGCGCGCCCGGCCGTCGACCCGCACGTGCACGCCGCCGATGGGACGCACGTCGTGGTCGCGCCACGCGCCGATCTCCTCGATCCGTTTCCCCAGCGCGTCCAGGCGCTGGCTCAGGGGGTCGCGTCCGTTCACCGGCGCGTGCTCACTTGACGCTGCCCAGCGTGATGCCCTCGAGGAAGTACCGCTGGAAGAAGAAGAAGATCGCGAGCTGCGGAAGCACCACCAGCGTCGAGGCGGCCATCAGCAGGTGCCACTCGGTGTCGTGCGTCCCCTGGTAGAACGACAGGCCCACGGAGAGAGTGTAGCGATCCTGGTCCTGCAGGTAGATCAGCGGCCCCAGGAAGTCGTTCCAGAGCATGAACGCGGCGAAGATCGCGACGACGGCCAGCGCCGGTTTGGTGAGCGGCAGGACGATGCGCCGCATGATCTGGAACTCGTTCGCTCCGTCGATGCGGGCCGCGTCGGAGATCTCGCGCGGGATCTGCAAGAGGAACTGCCGGAGCAGGAAGATGTAGAACGGGTTGCCGAAGAAGGTGGGCACGATCAGGGGGAGGAACGTGTTCACCCAGCCCATCTTGGCGAACAGGACGAACAGGGGCACCATCGTGATCGGATTGACCGGGAATCGGACGAAGATGAAGATCGACGCCAGCACCGTGACGAACACGATGTCGCGTCCTGGCCAGCGAAGGCGCGAGAAGCCGTAGGCGACCAGGAAGCTCGACAGGGTGGTACCGATGGTGCCCAGCACGGCGATGACCACGGTGTTCAGGAAGTACCGGCCGAACGGGATGAAGGTGACCGCGTCGACGAAGTTGCGCCACTGCGGATCGCGAGGCCACAGCGTCGGCGGAAACTGCGACAGCTCGGCCGGCGACTTCAGGGCGGTGATCGTCATCCAGTACAGCGGCATCAGGAAGAACGCCGCCATGACCAGCAGCAGCGCGCGCGTGCCCACCTTCTCCTTCAGCGCACGGAGCAGGCCGGCGCGGGTGACGGGCCGCCGTCGGGCCCGCCGGGAGGAGCGATCCAGCGGCGGCGGGGAGCCGGGACGCTTCATCCGACCACCTCGTAGCGGACCCAGCGGCGGGCACGAGCGAACACGAACAGAGCCAGCGCCAGGTTCAGCACGAACAGGATCCACGACATCGCCGAGGCGTAGCCCAGGTCGCTGTAGTTGAACGCGTTGCGGTAGAGGTACAGCGCGTAGAACAGCGTCGAGTCGACCGGACCCCCGTCGGTCATGATGTAGGCCTGCGTGAAGATCTGCAGGTTCACGCCGATGGCGCTGATCAGGTTGTACAGGATCGAGGGCGTCAGCAGCGGGATCGTGACGTGGAACAGCTTCTGCAGGTCGTTCGCTCCGTCGATGATGGCCGCGTCGTAGAGGGTCTGCGGGATGGCGCGAAGGCCGGCCAGAAAGATCACCGCGGCGTGGCCGGCGCCCAGCTGCGCGACCAGCACCAGCGAGATCTTCGCGATACGGGGATCGCCCAGCCAGTTGACGGGCGAGACGCCGATCAGGGACAGCAGATAGTTGAACAGGCCGAACCTCGGGTTGAGGAGCCACACGAAGATAAGGGAGAGCGCGAACAGCGGGAGGATCGAGGGCAGGTAGAACGCCGTGCGGTACCAGGCGACCTCGCGAAGCCGCTGGTTCATCGCGAGCGCCAGCGCCAGCGCGACGACCAGCCCCAGCGGCACCGCCATCCCGACGTACACGACGGTGTTCCAGAGCGAGGTCCAGAACAGGTCGTCCTGGAACAGGCGTCGGTAGTTGGCCCAGCCGATCCAGCGCGCCTCGCCGAAGCCGCTGAAGCGGGTGAAGCTCAGGTAGCCGGCGTTCGCCATGGGGTAGACGACGAAGGCCAGGAAACCGACGATCCAGGGGGAGATGAAGATCAGGCCCCACCGAAGCTCGCGACGATCGTTGCGGGTCACGTGGATTCCTTTCAGGGAGCGGCGGGCGGGACGCACGCGTCCCGCCCGCCGCGGACGTGAACGGTCAGTCGCAGTACTCGTCGAGGCGCGGCTGGACGCGCGACACGACGCGCTCGAGCGCCTCCTCGGGGGCCATCCGGTCCAGGACCGTCTCCTCCTGAGCGCCGCGCAGCTCGCCCCAGTACTGGCCGCCCACGGGCAGGGCGGGACGCGCATGCGAGCCGTCGAGGATGGTGCGCAGGAACGCGCGACGCCCTTCATAGATGGCGTCGTCCTCGAGGAGCTCCGCGCGGGTCGGGAAGTGGCTGGTCATCTCGGCGTAGGTGCGCTGTCCCTGCGTGCCGGTGATGTGCTCGATGAACCGGTAGGCGGCGTCCTCGTCCTCGGTGCCGGTGGGCATCACCATCGCCCAGCCTCCCGACCAGCTGGCGACCTCGCCGGTCGGGCTGGGGAGGTACGTCACGCCGAACTCCATGTCGGGGGCGTAGCGCTCGAGGTTGGCCACGAACCAGTCGCCTTCCGCGACCATGCCCAGGCGACCGGTGATGAACGGGTTCTGCGCGGGCGGGATCTGGCCGCTCCAGGCGATAGGTCCGGCACCGGACGAGAAGGTCGAGATGTAGTTCACGATCTCGTCGCGACCCAGCATGCCGGCCCAGTCGTCGACCCACGCCATCGAAGCGACGATCTCCTCGGAATCGGGCGTGAGACGGCAGGCGGCCTCGTCGTAGAAGTCGCCGCCGAACGCGAAGCCCCAGGTGTACGGCTGGCCCTGACCGACCCAAGGGATGAAGCCGACCTGGGTGTAGTTGCCCTGGTCGTCGGTCTCGTTCAGCGCCTGGGCGATGCGCTCGACGTCTTCGAGGGACGGCACGCCGTTGGCCGGGTCCAGCGCGGACGCGTCCACGCCGGCCGCGTCGATCATGTCGCGGTTGTAGTACAGCGCGCGCACGTCGGTGTCGAACGGAACGCCGTAGGCGTCGCCTTGGAACAGCACCTCGTTCCACGCGAACTCCAGGAACGCGTCGGCCGCGCCCGGATCGATGCGGTCGCCGAGGTCGGTCAACAGGCCCGCCGCGGCGCGCTGGGCGACGGTGAAGCGGTCCAGCATGTAGATGTCGGGGCCGGTGCCGCCGGCGACGGCGGTCATGAGTTTGCTGACGTCGTTCACGTCGCTGCCGGGTACCTGCACGAGCTCGACCTCGAGGTCCGGGTTCGCGGCGTTGAACTCGTCGACGATCGTCTGGAGCGCTTCGACGTCGATCGGGTAGGTGAGCGACGTCCAGAACGTCAGCGACTGCTGGGCAGCGGCGGCCCCGACGATCAGGGCGAACGCGAGGGCCAGGGCGGTGCGGAGCTTGAACATGGGTAGCCTCCTGCGAGACGAGGTGCGAGCGGGCGGGACGGAACGTACCGGACGGAACGGGACCTACATGGCGAGCCCCTTTCTGCCCGGAGAGCGGGGCCGCTTGAGCAGCAGCGCGTGGCTGGGCGCCAGCGTCTCGTACAGCGGGAGGGTCGCCGCGCCCAGCGCGGCGGCGTGCGGTCCGAGCTCGGACCGGGTCAGGCTGGGCTGGGTGGGCTTCCCCTTCATGCGCCGCTCGGGGAGGCGCTGGGCGATTCGCTGCATCAGCGCGTCGCCCAGCCGATCGGGTAGCCGTCCGCCCAGGACGACCGACTCGGGGTCGAACAGGTTCTCCATCGACACCAGCGCCGTCGTCCAGTGCTCCGCAGCGCGGTCCAGCCACGAGGCAACCCGGGCGTCGCCGGCCAGGAACGCCCGCTCCAGGCGGTCGGGATGGACCACCTCGCTCGGTCCGGCCACCTCGCGGGAGAGCGCCTCGAGGCTGGCGTACAGCTCCAGGCAGCCGCGGTTGCCGCACGTGCAGCGGCGTCCGCGCGGCTCGACCGTGAGGTGTCCGAGCTTGCCGGCGTTCAGGCCGTGACCTCGGTAGGGGCGTCCGTCGAGGATCAGGCCGCCGCCCAGCCCCAGGCCGAAGTAGACGTAGAGCATGTCGTGGGTCGCGTCCTGGCCGTCGTGCCACGACTCGCCGATCGCCGCGGCGGTCGCATCGTTCTCGACGAAGACCCGCCGGCCGGTGCGGCGGGCCAGCTCCGCCTGCAACGGCACCCCCTCCCAGCCGGGGAAGTTCGTGGGGATCGACACCTCGTCGTCCCCCAGCTGGATCTGGCCGGGTAGCGCCACGCCGATGCCGCGGACCCGGTCCGGGCGGTCCGCGACCGTCGCGACGCAGCGCTCGACCAGCTCGGTCAGCTGCGGCAGGACGGTGTCGGGCTTGGGGTGGTCCAGCTCCTGCTCGACCTGGATGCGGACGCCGCCGGCGAGGTCGACCAGCACCGCGGCGACGTGGTCGCGGTCCAGGCTGAGTCCGACGGCGTAGGCGCCGTCCGGATCGAGCGAGAGCTCGACCGGCGGCTGGCCCCGTCCCCCGGGGCGCCGGCGGCCCAGCACGACCAGGCCGTCGAGGGCCAGCGCCTGCACGATGTTGGACACGGTCTGCGTCGTCAGCGAGGTGAAGCGGGCGACTTCGGCCCGCGACACCGGCCCCAGGCGGCGGATCGCCTCGAGCACGATGCGCTGGTTGTACGTCTTGACGTACTCGGCGTTGGTGCCGGGGAGCATGGCGCCTCCAGGCTCGCGGGCGGTGCCCACGGAGGGTTCGCAGTGGATGTGTCTGTAAAACTAAATCCATTTGAGTTATTTTGTCAAGGTGATCGTCACGTCCTCCCCCCTCGCGTAAGGAGCTCCTCGCGTGCGCATCCTGTTCGTCGACGTCGACGCCCTACGACCGGACCACCTGGGCTGCTACGGCTACCCCCGCGCCACCTCGCCCACGATCGACCGGCTGGCCGCGGAAGGCGCCCGGTTCGAGCGCTGCTACGTGAGCGACGCGCCCTGCCTGCCGTCCAGGACGGCACTGAGCACGGGCCGTTTCGGAATCCGGAACGGCGTCGTCGGGCACGGCGGCACGGCGGCCGACCCGACCAGCCTGGGGGCGTACCGGACGTTCCGAACGCACGACGACTACCGCCCCTGGTTCCAGGCGCTTCGCGACGCCGGCATCCGGAGCACGAGCGTCAGCTCGTTTCCCAGCCGCCACGGGGCGTGGTGGTTCCTGGCGGGGCTGGAAGCGTGGCACGACCCGGGCGGCAACGGCGACGAGCGTGCCGAGGAGGTGAACGCCTTCGCCGAGCCGTGGCTGGAGGCGCACGCGGCCCAGGACGACTGGCTGCTCCACGTGAACTACTGGGACGCTCACACCACCTACCGCACGCCCGCCGAGCTCGGAAACCTGTTCGAGGACGCCGCGCCCACGACCTGGCTGGACCAGGCGGCGATCGACCGGCACTGGGCAGGGTACGGACCGATGAGCGCCCAGGACGGCAGCCTGGCCTGGTTCGGCTGGCGAAGTCCGCTCCCGTGGGTGCCCGAAGCGATCCGGACCCCGGCGGACCACCAACGCTGGCTGGACGGCTACGACACCGGCATCCGCTACCTGGACGACCACCTCGCGCGGCTCATCGCCATCCTGGAGCGCAAAGGCGTGCTGGACGACACGCTCATCATCGTGACCGCGGACCACGGCGAGAGCCAGGGCGAGCTGAACGTGTACGGCGACCACCAGACCGCCGACGAGACCACCTGTCGGGTGCCGATGATCGTGCGCTGGCCAGACCGTGTGCCCGCAGGCCTGGTCGACGCCGAGCTCCGCTACCAGTTCGACCTGACGGCGGCCACCGTGGAGTGGGCAGGGGGCACCGTCCCGGCAGCCTGGGACGCCCGGCCCGCCATGACGCCGGACGGCGCGCCGCGCCCCGGCCGCGACGCTCTGGTGCTCTCGCAGATGGCGTGGAGCTGCCAACGCGCCGTCCGCCTCGGCGACTGGCTGTGCATCCGCACGTACGACCCCGGGTTCAAGGAGCTACCCGAGGTCCTGCTGTTCGACGTCGTCGCCGACCCCCATCAGACGACCGACCTGGCGTCGGCGCACCCGCAGGTCGTCGACGCCTGCCTGGCGCAGCTGGAGCGCTGGCAGGACGACGCGATGCAGAGGTCGTTGCACGACGTCGATCCGATGCGTACGGTGCTGCGCGAGGGAGGGCCGTTCCACGTCCGCGGCGAGCTGACGGGCTACCAGGAGCGACTGAGGGCGACGGGGCGGCCAGCCGCTGCCAAGGCGCTGGAAGCCCGCTACGGGAGCGCGCGTGGCGACGGCCGCGACGACTGACGCCGGAGGCCCGACGGTGGACCGGACGCGGTGCCTGACGCGTCACGCGCCGCTGGGCATCTCCATCAACGGCGCGACCTCGAGGTTCCCGATGTCCAGGAACGGGCAGCTCGCGGCGATCGCCAGAGCGGCGTCGAGGTCGCCGGCCTCCACGACGGAGTAGCCGCTCAAGGCTTCGCTAGGCGGCAGATCGCGCACGCCGTCCGAGCTGACGAGCTTGGACGGACCGAACGGGTTGGCGGGGCTCACCAGCGCGCTTCCGACCTCGCGCATCCACGCCATGTAGCGGCGCTTGTTCGCTTCGGCTTCGCCTGCGCTCATGGGGCGAGCGCCCCCGTGGTACACGAGCACGAATCTGGGCATGGCGACTTCCTCTCGGGTGGCTGCGCGCACCGGACGTGGATCGGTAGCCGCCTTCGTGCCACACGCCTGTTCGGAGGCCCGGCTCGGGGTTCGACCCGCCGGTCTCAGCGGACTCCAGCGCGACGAAGCGACGGTGGCGGCGACGCGCGCCCCGCCCACGACCGGCCGACAACGTGATATCAGTGGCGACGGAGGTTCCATTCACCATGACCAAGTCTGAACTGATCGATCACGTCGCCAACGAGACCGGCCTCTCCAAGAAGGACGCCGGCGCCGCGGTGAACTCCGTCTTCGACGGCATCCGCGACACGCTCGCGGACGGCGGCAGCGTCACCGTGACCGGCTTCGGCACCTTCGACGTGCGCGAGCGCTCCGCCCGCCAGGGCGTCAACCCCGCCACGGGCGAGAAGATGCAGATCAAGGCCAGCAAGGCGCCCGGCTTCAAGGCCGGCAAGACCCTCAAGGACGCCGTCAAGTAACGAAGGTACGCAGGTGGCGGTAGGCCCTGGACGCGATTCCCGGGGTTCCGCGCCGGCCGCGACCCCCGGATCCGGGGGTCGCCGGAACCCCCGTGTCCGCGAGAGTCGCGTCAGGTCCACCGCAACGCGCCGCGCCGAGACCAGTAGGCGCCTGGGTCCTCGACCAGGGCGTCCACGGCCTCTTCCGCGCGCGGGTCCCAAGCCACCTCCGGCGCGCGCAGGTTCGAGCGCACCTGACCGACCGTCGCGGCGCCGCTGAGGACCACGTCCGCCCACGGCCGCGCCAGCACGGCGGCCAGCGCGAGGGCGTCGACGGTCGTTCCGAGACGCTCCGCCTCCGACCGTAGCGTCGCGTCGAGGTCGCCGTCGTCCAGCTCGGCTTCGTCCCCGTCGGCCCGCCTGACGAGCCGTCCGTTCGCGAGCGCCTCCTTCACGATCACCCCCATGCCGGCCGCGTGCGCCTCCTCGAGGGCCGGCCCGGCCGAACGCTCCAGCACGTTCCACGTCGCCTGCACGCTGTCGAACAGCCGCACCCCGGAAACACGGACGCCGATCGCCCGATCGATCGTGCGCGCCTGGTCCGGTCCGCTTGTCGACAGGCCCACCCGCACGCCGCGCTCCTTCAGCGTCGCCAGCTCCGCTAGCAGCCGCTGGTCGTTGAGCATGCCGCTCCGAAGCGTCACCGAGTGCGCCTGATACAGGTCCAGATGGTCGCCCAGACGCTCGCGGGTCTCGCCCCGCTGCCGACGAAACGTGTCCAGCGAGAGGTCCTTCACCTCGTGCTTCTCGGCGTCGACGCGCCAACCGGCGGTGTAGGTGTAGCCCCACTTGGAGCCCACCGTGACGTCCGCCGGCGAGATCCCCCGAGCGTCGAGCCACGACGCGAGGAACGACTCAGCCCTGCCGTACGAGCGGGCCGCATCCAGGTACCGCACGCCCAGCCGCCACGCCTCGTCCAGCACCTCGTGCGCCCTGGCCTCCAACGCCTCGACGCTCCGGTCCTCGCCCAGATCGGCGCCGTGGCCGACGTTGATATAGCCGGGACGGCCCAACGCCGCCAGGCCCAGGCCGATCCGGGACACGACGAGCCCGCTGGACCCCAGCGGGCGGGAGGCGGTGGGGTGGGCGTCGGCGGACCCGGCTGCGGGGTTCATCCGACCCCCTCGGGAGGCACCAGCTTCCTGTACTCCTCCGCGTACTCCTCGCGCATCCGACGCTCCCGCGCGGCGACGGCCAAGCCGTGGTCCAGGTGCTCCTCGGCCTCCTCGTGCGACAGGACGGCGACCCCGTTGTCGTCGGCGAGGATCAGGTCGCCAGGGTTCACGACGACGCCACCGCACGACACCGGCACGCCCACGACGCCCTCCCGGCCGATGTTCTTCGCGACGAGGGCGGACACGGTGCGTGCGAAGGTCGGAAACCGCATCTTCGAGATCTCGCGCACGTCCGTCGCCGCGCCGTCCACGATCCAGCCGGCGATGCCCAGGCGGATCTGCTTCAGGGCCCGGAACTCGCCGATGATCGCGTGCTCGTGATCGCCACCGCAGTCCACCACGACCACGTCGCCGGGCCGTGCATGCTCCTCGATCGCGTCCAGCGCCGACCGGTCCATCCCCCGCATCCGTACGGTGAACGCGGGTCCGACGAGCGACACGTCGGCGAAGAGCGGCTTCACGCCGCTGTCCATGATCCTGACGTCGTGCATGTGGCCCAGCGTGGCGGGCGCCACCTCACGGTAGGCGGCGACGAGCTCGGGGCGCGGGCGGGGGAAGTCGGTCGTCATCCTCATGCCTCCTAGGAATCGGTGCGGGGCTCGCGGCGCGCGCGGTACGAGGCGCAGGGCGGCGCGCCGAGCCAACCGGTCCGCGGTCGTTCGGGGCGCTTCACGCCTCCCCCGACAAGCGCGGGTCCAGCACGTCGCGCAGGCCGTCGCCCAGCAGGTTGAAGCCCAGCACGGCCAGGGTGATCGTGACGCCGGGCGCGAACGCCATCAGCGGATGCAACGACAGGTACAGCTGGGCGTCGCTGAGCATCGCGCCCCACTCCGGCGCCGGGGGCTGCACGCCCAGTCCCAGGAACGACAGGCCCGACGCGACCAGCAGGGTCACGCCGCTTCGCAGCGAGGCGTACACCACGACGGGAGCGATCACGGCGGGCAGCAGGTGGCGCAGCATGACCCGCGCGCCGCCCGCGCCCAACCCGAGCGCCGCCTCGACGAAGGCGCGTTCCTTCACCGCCAGCACGGAGCCTCGCACGAGCCGCGCGAAGATCGGAACGCCGAAGATCGCCGAAGCCAGAACGACGGGGCCTACGCCCGGTCCCGTGAGCGTGATCATCGCGATCGCGAGGAGCAGACCGGGAAACGCGAGCAGGATGTCGACGGCGCGCATGGAGAGGTTGTCCAGCACGCCTCCGACGTACCCCGACCAGAGGCCCCATGCGCCACCCACCAACGCGCCGAGGAAGGTCGCGCTCAGGCCGATGCCGATCGAATAGCGCGCGCCGGCCAGCAGACGGCTGAGAATGTCGCGACCGAAGTTGTCGGTCCCGAGCCAGTGCGCGGCCGACGCCCCCTGATTCAGCGCCAAGTAGTCTTGCCGCGCAGGATCGTACGGCGTGAGGTACGGCCCGACCACCGCCAACAGGACGAAGATGGCGCTCAGGGCCAAGCCCACCGAGCCGCTCCGGTGACGCAGCAGCCTCGCGAGCAGCGAAGGCCTGGCGGAGCCACGCTGCGCGGCGCCGACGGCCTGGGCGTCCGACGCGGCAGGGACCTCAGGCATAGCTGACCCTCGGATCGATGAGGGCGTAGACGACGTCCACGACGAGGTTGATGACGAGGAACTGGATCGCGAAGACCAGCATGAGCGCCTGGATGACCGGGTAGTCGCGGGCGTCGATCGACTGGATCAGCAGCCACCCGAGCCCAGGGAAGTTGAAGACGGTCTCGACGATGATGGCGCCCGAGAGCAGGAAGCCGAACTGGAGTCCGACGATCGTCACGACCGGGATCAGCGCGTTCCGAAGCACGTGCTTGCCCGCGATCACGCGGCCGGTGAGGCCTTTGGCGCGGGCGGTACGGACGAAATCCTCGCCGGCCACCTCCAGGTAGCTCGAGCGCGCGAAGCGAGCGATCGTGCCCAGCGAGCTCGCTGCGAGCGTCAGCGTGGGAAGGACCAGGCCGCGCGCGGAGGTGCTCCCCGAGACCGGCAGCACGCGCCACTCGACGGCGAAGAGATAGATGAACAAGATCGCGAGAAAGAACGACGGAGTGCTGATCCCCAGGATGGAGACGGCCGTCACGCCAAGATCGGCCCAGGTGTTGCGGCGCATGGCGGCGAGGACGCCGAGCAGCATGCCCCCGATCACGGCGACGACGATCGCCGCGATCGCGAGGATCACCGTCGGTCCGAGATGTCGCGTCAGCACCTGCGCGACGGGCTGGTTGGAGCGGAACGACGTGCCCAGATCGCCGCCCGCCGTCGTGGCGACGTAGCGAGCGAACTGCTCGGGAAGCGAGCGGTCCAGGCCGAAGCGGGACCGGATCGCCTCCAGCTCGCTGGCCGTGGCTTCCTGTCCGGCGTACAGACGTGCGGGATCTCCCGGCAGCGCATGAACGAAGAAGAAGATCGCCACCATCACGCCGAGCAGCGTGGGCAGCGCCTGCAAGATCCGTCGAGCCAGGAAGAGGGTCATGGGAAGGCGGGCAGGGCGTGACACCCTGCCCGCGCACGCGCGCGAGGGCGCCTAGTCGAGCGATGCTCCGCGAGCGTCGAGAGACCGGTCGGGCATGTAGAACACGCCGGTCAGCGAGTCCGCCGTTCCGGCGACGTTGTCCGGGCTGTACAGGAACACCCACGGCGCATCGTTCCAGATGATCTCCTGGGCCTCGGCGTAGATCTCCTGCCGCACGCTCGCGTCGCCGGTGGCCCTGCCGGCCTCGATCAGCTCCTGTACGCGCTCGTCGTAGTAGAAGCTCCAGTTGTTCGAGGACGGCGGCCACGACTCGCGACTGAACGAGACCGTCAGGGCGCGGTCGGCGTCACCCGTCGGGGTCGAGGCGCCGACGATCCCGGCCTGGAGCTCGGTCTCCTCCAGCGGCTGGAAGATCGCGTCCACCAGAGCGCCACGCTCGGTCGGGCTGAGCGTCATCGTCACGCCGACGTCGCCGAACATCTGCTGCAGCACCTGACCCACGGTGCGGTACTCGTCACCGGTGAACGTAAGGACCTCGAAGGAGAAGCCGTCCTCGTAGCCCGCCTCGGCCAACAGCTGACGTGCGAGCTCGGGATCGTACGCGTACGGATCTTGCGGCGCGTAGCCGAACACCGGCGACGGCATCGGCGCGTCCATGACCGTGGCCAGGCCCTGCTGGGCCACCTGGACGAGCTGCTCCTTGTCGACCGCATGGTTCATGGCGCGTCGGACCCGAACGTCGTCGAACGGGGGCCGCTGCGTGTTCATCGGGAAGATGCGAGCGAAGGTGCTCTCGCTCACGGACGTCGAGATGCCGGCGGCAGCGTCGATCTGCGGCACCAGAGCCGTGGGGACGGTCTCGATGAAGTGCGCTTCGCCGCTCTGCAGCTGAGCGATTCGGGTCGCCGCGTTCGTGACCTCCAGGAACTCGATCGCATCGGCGGACGGGGGACCGCCCCAGTAGCCGGGGTACGCCTCGACGACGACCTTCTGTCCATCCAGCCACTCGCGGAACCGGTACGGGCCGGTGCCGACGGGGTTGCGCGTGATGTCCGCACCCTCGGCCGTGACGGAGGCCGGACTGGCGATGCGGGCGTTCGACAGCGCCAGGTTGAAGATCATCGCGCCGTTGGGTCCGGACAGGTCGATCCGCAGCTCGAACGGCCCGAGCACCTCGATGGTCTCGACGTCGGAGAGGAGGCTGCGACCGCGCGCCGGCTGGGCGTTGTCCTCGTCGCGGACCCAGTCGTAGTACGCCTTGACGGCCTCGGCGTCGAACGCCGTGCCGTCGTGGAACGTCACGCCCTCACGCAGCTCGAACATGATCGAGGTGGCGTCCTCGTTCACCTCCCAGGCGGTCGCCAGCTCGGGCACGAGCTCGAAGTCGGCGTCGAAGCCCACCAGCCCCTCGAACATCGTACGGATCACGCTGGCGTCGGCCAGGCCGGTGGCCTCGGCCGGGTTCAGGCTGCTGTGCGCCAAGGCCTGAGAGACCACGACGACCTCTTCGTCCTGCGCGAACGCCTGCGGCAGCAGGAATCCGGCGACCAACAGCGCGGAGAGCAGGATACGGCTCGATCGAATCATGTACGGCTCCTTCGTAGGGTCGGGCGACGAGAACGGCGACGGCGACGGACGGCGTTAGAGACGATAGGTCTCGGGACGGCGATTGGCGAGGCTGGGCACGCGCTCACGAACGGCGCGGACGCGATCCGTGTCCACGTCGACGAGGGTGAAGCCGACCTCGTCGGGAGAGCACGCCACGACCGTACCCCACGGGTCGACCGCCAGGCTTCGACCGTAGGCGTTGAACCCTCCCCGCGATCCGGTCGTCGCCGGCGCCAGCACCCACGCTCCGTTCTCGATCGCGCGAGCACGGAGGAGCGGCTCCCAATGATCCTTGCCGGTGTGCATGGCGAAGTTCGACGGCACGACCAGCACCTCGGCCCCCATGAGGGCCAGCGAGCGATACAGCTCCGGGAAACGGAGGTCGTAGCAGATCGTCATCCCCACCCGGCCGAGGGGCGTATCGACGCACACCAGCTCGTCGCCGGGCAGGTTGCGGCTGGACTCGCGGGCCACCACATGCCCTTCGATCGTCACGTCGAACAGGTGGATCTTCCGGTACTTCGCGAGCAGCGACCCGTCGGGAGCGAACAGCAAGCTGGTGTTGAACAGCCGGTCGGGGCGGTGACTGGCCTCGTTGTAGCTGCCGGCGAGGACGGTGACCCCCAGTCGCTTCGCCGCTGCGGCGAAGCGCTCCGAGAGCGGCCCGGGGATGGGCTCCGACGTCTCGAACCGCAGCTCGTTCGGGCCTCGGACGTGGAGGCTTTCGGGCAGCAGGACGGCTTCCGCTCCCTGTTGGGCGGCCTCCTCGACGAGGCGGAACGCCGTATCGAGGTTCTCTTCCTTGTCCTCGCCCGGATCGAGCTGGACGAGGGCGACGCGGGTGGGTGACATGCCCGAAGGTAGCAGCCGCCCGCGACCGCACACGTTCCAGCCGTGACGCCGGTCACGGCGACGCTGCAGTAGGGGGCGGCCCCGACTCCGTCAGTTCACCACGCGCGCTCGCCACGGCACCCGGTCCTCGACCAGGTCCCGTCCGATCGTCTCGGGATGGAGGACCGCGTCCACGAACGCCTCCGAGTCGTCGGGCGGGCCGCTCTCGAGCCCGATCCTGCCCGCCCGGTAGGCGGTCATGAAGGCGCCCACGACCGCAGGGTCGAAGTGGGTGCCGCGACCCTGCTCGAGCACCGCGAGCGCCTCGTCGTTCGTGAGGGGATCGCGGTACGGCCGGTGGCTGGTGAGGGCTTCGAACACGTCGGCCGCGGCCACGATCCGGCCGAAGATCGGGATCGCCTCGCGCGCCAAACCTCTCGGATACCCGCCACCGTCCCAGCGCTCATGGTGGCTGAGGACGCCGCTCGAGATCGTCTCGAAGTCGTCGCTCACGTTCATCAGGATCGTGTGCCCCAGCCGGCAGTGCTCCTTGACCTCCTCGAACTCGGCCGGCGTCAGGGGACCGGGCTTGCGGAGGATCGCTTCGGGCACGCCGATCTTGCCGAGGTCGTGCAGCA
>CAZLQH010000022.1:0-14457 GCA_964561595.1 uncultured bacterium
AGGGCGGGCGCCTCGAACGGCATGACCGGCGGGCTCAGGTCGCAGGCGGCGTCGAGCTCCTGCTTGAGCAGCGTGCGGAACCCCAGCGCATGCCCCGCTTCGCCCACGCGGTTCCGGGCGTCCGCGATCGCCGCCTCGACCCGCTCCATGCCCAGGCGCGCCCAGGCGGCCCGTTCGGGCGCCTCGTCGAGCAGCGTCGGATAGAGCGCTCCGAACGCGGCTCGCAGCCGTGCCTGAACGCGATCGTCGGGGTGGTGCACGCCGGCCACGCTACCCCCTCCCGGGCGTGGCGTGGGGCGGGTCGTCCGGCGCGCGCCGCGCCAGCCACGGCAGCGCCGCGCCGGTGATCGCGCCGTACGCGGCGAACCCCGCGCCGTACGTCCAGGCGGTCGCGGCGACCGGACCGAGACGTGCGGTGAGCGGCGCGCAGCCGATCGCGCACGCCCCCTGCGCCGTCAGCTGCAGCGCCAGCGCGGCCACCAGCGAGACCGGAAGCCACGGCCAGGCGCGTCGCGCGTCGTTCAGGAGGAACAGCTGCCAGAGCGCCATGGTGGCCGTCGGCAGCAGCCACAGTCCCGCACCGGCCGGACGGAAGCCGGTGGTGGCGTCCAGCAGCGCCCCTGCGACCCACGCCAGCCCCGAGAACAGGGTCCAGACGGGCGGGATCCGCGTGGGGACGGCGATGCGCTGCGCGAGGCCCATGGCCAGCCCGGGCAGCAGCAGGGTCGCCGAGGAGCGGACGCCTGCCGCCTCCGCCAGGCTGACGACCACCCCGGCGAGGGCGGTGGCGACGATCCAGCGTACGGTCGGTCCGATACGGAGCATGCGACGGGGGCGGCCGGCCCGCTACCCCTGCGTTCCGGGCGGCTCGACCGGGCGGACGCCCCAGCCCGTCCCGCTGCCGGGTCGGACGCGCCCGCCCTCGCTCCACGCCAGACCGGTCCAGGGGTCCTGGGCCAGCAGCAGCGGACCGTCCAGGTCCAGCCAGTCCGCCAGGTCGGCGAGGTGGGCGGCCGCGGCGGTCGCCAGGCTGGACTCGATCATGCAGCCCAGCATCGTGCCGAACCCCATCGCCCTGGCCGCTTCGAGCGCCAGCATGGCGCGGCGCGGTCCGCCGATCTTGGCGAGCTTCACGTTCACGACGTCCACCCGCAGCCGCGCCAGGTCGCGCAGCGACACGAACGACTCGTCGGCGGCGACGGGGATCCGGCTGGCGTTCGTCACGGCCGCCAGGCCGTCCAGATCGGCGCCGGCGACCGGCTGCTCGACGAGCTCGACGCCGTGCGCCTCCAGCATCGGGAGGCGGCGGATCGCGTCGCGCGCCGTCCAGGCCGCGTTGGCGTCGACGCGTAGCCGCGCGTCCGGCGCGGCGTCGCGGATCGCGGCGAGGACGCCTTCGTCGTCATCGCCGCCCAGCTTGACCTTCAGGGCCGTGAACCCGTCCTGGACGTGGGCGGCGGCCTGCGCCCGGACCTCGTCCAGCGATCCGAGCCCCACGGTGACCGAGCTGACGCCGCCCCGACCGGACAGGCCCAGCAGGCGGTGCACCGGAAGGCCGACCTGCCTGGCGGCCAGATCCAGCAGGGCCGCCTCGACGGCCGCCTGGGCGCTGCGGTGGTGGCCGGGCAGGCGTGCCTCCATCGCATCCGCAGCGGCCCGCCACGCCCACGGATCGTCGGGCAGCGCGTCGCGCAGCGTCGGGAGCACGGCGGCGACGGTCTCGGCGGTCTCGCCGTAGAACGCGTTCGGGGTGGCCTCGCCCACGCCCTCGTGCTCTCCGTCGACGACGCGCACGACCACCCGGGGATAGGCCGAGTGCGTCCAACGCGCGATCCCGAAGGGGCGTGCGGTCGTGAGCTCGTAGCGGGTCCAGTCGACGTGCATGGGGCCTCCCGTGGGATGATGCTCGCGCGCGTCAGCGTACCCCGGGGCCGGCCCGGCCCCGCCGCTCGCGCCGGAAGGAGCCGCCATGACGGACGGTTTCATCGATCGGGCCTTCGCCGCGCCGGTCGTGCGCGTCGATCCCGCGCCGATCGTGCCCGAGTACGACGCGCGCCACGACCAGCTGGAGCTTCGCGCCGCCGGCCGCGTGCTGGCCGGCTCCGTCGACGCCGCGCATCTCGAGACGGTCCGCGCGTGGGCGCACGCCGAGGGTCTGGACGCGGACGCGGTGCGGGCGGTCGTGCCCGAGCTGGCCACGGTGACGAGGGCGCAACTGCTGCGGGCCGCTCCGGCGTCCAGCGCCGAGGCCGTGACCGAGGTCCGCCTGGGCGCTCCCGTCGAGGTCGTCGCGCGGGAGGGCGCGTGGCGCAAGATCCGAACGGGCTCCGACCGCTACCTGGGCTGGATCCCGGAGGGCGCGCTGACGCCGCAGGGCGCCGAGGCGACCCACCTCGTCACCCAGCTCCGCAGCCACGCGTACGCGGCGCCCCGGGTGCAGGGCGAGGTGCTGACGGAGCTCGCCTGGGGCGACCGGGTGCGTGTTCGGAGCGAGGAGGGCGCCTTCGCGGAGGTCGCGCTCCCGGACGGCCGGACGGCGTTCGTGCCCGCGCCGGCGCTGACCGCATGGCACGACGTCCGGCCGGTCGAGCCGCTGGAGGCGTGGACCGGCTTCCGGGGCGCGCCCTACCTGTGGGGCGGGGGAAGCGCCTGGGGGCTGGACTGCTCGGGGCTGGTGCAGCTGCTGTTCCGGATGGCGGGCGTCGAGGTGCCTCGTGACGGCGACGAGCAGTGGGAGGCCGGCCGCCCGGTCGAGCGTCCCGAGCCGGGCGACGTGGTGTGCATGCGCGGGCACGTCGGCATCTACCTCGGCGACGGCCGGATGGCGCACGCCAGCGGGCGTGCGATGCGCGTGGTGGATACGCCGGTGATCGACGGCCCCAAGGACGAGGAGCGCTTCCTGGGGTACGTCCGCTTCGGGTGAGCGTCACCGCGCCGGCGCCCCGCATGCGTGACGTCCCGGACGCCACGCCGTCGGTCGGGACGGTGTTGCTCGAAAGCGGCCGACCCGACCGGGACGGCGGCCGGTCGCTTCGGTTCGAGGACCCGATCGCGACCGAGACGCTGGAGTCGGGCGGCGACCCGCGCGAGCTGTTCGGGCGCCTGCAGGCGCACCTCGACGCCGGGAGCTGGGTCGCCGGCGCGCTGGCGTTCGAGGCCGGCTACCCGCTCGTGGAGCTGCCGGTCCCTTCACCACCGGAGGGGCCGCTGGCGTGGTTCGGCGTGTACGACGCGCCCAGCGACGGCCCCAGTGACGGCCCCAGTGACGTGGGCTCGTCGGGGCGGCACGCCTCGCCGGCGACCGGCGGCGCACCGCTCCGGTCCGGCACGCGCGCGTTCCGCTTCGGGACGTCGCGAAGGTGCTGGGGCGCTCAGGTCGACGAGGTGCACGAGCGGATCCGGGCGGGCGAGACCTACCAGGTGAACCTGACCGGTCGGATGCGGTTCCGGGCGGGCCGCGGTGGCTGGGCCGCCTACCGCGCCTGGTCGCGGGCGCATCCCGTTCCGTTCGCCGCCTACCTTCGGCCTGGACCGCAGCACGAGATCGTCAGCCTGTCGCCCGAGCTGTTCGTCCGCAGCGATGGCCGGGCGGTGTGGACCCGTCCGATGAAGGGCACGGCGTCCCGGGGAGCGGACGCGGCGGAGGACGAGGCCAGGGCCGCGGCGCTCCGCCGCGACCCGAAGACGCTGGCGGAGAACGTGATGATCGTCGATCTGCTCCGGAACGATCTGGGACGCGTCGCGGCGTACGGCTCGGTCGTCGCCGACCCGCTGTTCGAGGTGGAGCGCTACCCGAGCGTGCTCCAGCTGACGTCCACGGTTCGAGGCGAGCTTCGGCCGGAGCTGCGAGGCCGCGCCCTGCCGGGCGTGCTCGAGGCGATGTTCCCGTGCGGCTCGGTCACCGGAGCTCCCAAGCGCGCCACGATGGCGGCGATCGCCGAGATCGAGCGCGAGCCGCGCGGGATCTACACCGGCGCGATCGGGTACGCCGCGCCGGACGGCACGTTCGTGTTCAGCGTCGCCATCCGGACCGCCGAGATCCGAGCCGGAGCGGGCGTGCTGGGGCTGGGCAGCGGCGTCGTGATCGATTCCGACGCCGAGGCCGAGTACCGCGAGACGCTCCTCAAGGGCGCCTTCGCCCGCAGCGCATGAGCGACGACCCTGCACGGACGCTGTTCGAGACGCTCCGCAGCGAGGCGGGCCGCGCGGTCCGGGGCCCGGCGCACCTGGCGCGGCTCGCGCGCTCCGCCGGCGCCCTCGGCATCCCGCTGAACGAAGCCGAGGCCCGCGCGGCGCTGGCAGACCTGCCGGACGCCACGTTGCGCCTGCGGTTGACCGTGGGCCCCAGCGGCGACGTGCGCCTCGAGTCGTGGCCGTTCGCGCCGGAGCCGGCCGACACGGTCGTGCGGATCGGCTGGGCCGAGGAGACGGTCCGGTCCGGCGATCCCGCACGCCGGCACAAGAGCCGCGACCGGGCGGCGTACGACCGTGCCTCCCGCCGCGCCGCGGAGGCCGGCCTGGCCGACCTGCTGTTCGTGAACGAGCGCGGCGAGCTGGTCGAAGGCGCCATCAGCACGCTGTTCGCCGAGATCGACGGGCGCGTGTGGACGCCGCCGCTCGCGTCGGGAGCCCTGCCCGGGATCCTCCGGGCGACCTGGCTGGCCCGCGGCGTGGCGAGCGAGGCCACGCTCCGACCGGACGATCTACGTCGCGCCACCCGGCTCTGGATCGGAAGCTCGTTGCGGGGGGCGCGGCGCGCTACCCTGACGCCATGAACGAACTCCAACAGGCGCTCCGGATGCTCGTGGCGCTCGCCTTCCTGCTCGCAGGCGGCGTCAAGCTCGTGCTCCCACCACGCGCCCTGTCGCGGGTGGGGATGGAGGTCGCGGCCTCGCTCGGTCGCGCGGCGATCGTGGCCATCGGCGTGTTCGAGCTGCTCGGCGCCGCCGGTCTCGTGGCGCCCCTGGCGTTCGGCGCGCCCGACACCGTCGCTCGCGTCGCGGCGGCCGGCCTGTCCGTGCTGCTGACGGGCGCAGCCTGGATGCAGATCACGCGGCGTCGCTCGCTGGGCGCGGCGATCGCCCTCGCTCTGCTGGCCGTGACCGCCACGCTCGCGGTGAGCGGCTCGCCGACGACCGGCCTGCTGTGAGCGCGTCCGACGACACGCCGCGCGTGCCGGACGCCGGGAACGACGGTCCGAGCCGGATCGAGGCGCTTCTCGCTCAGCTGGTCCGGATCGACTCGGTCAACCCCGCGCTGGATCCCGCCCGCGCGGGGGAGGGGGCGGCGGCGCGGTTCGTGCGCGACTGGGCCCAGGCCCGCGGACTCGCGACGCAGTGGCTGGAGCCGGTGCCGGGCCGGCCCAGCGTGATCGTGCGCGCAGCGGGCAGCGGCGGCGGCCGCACGCTGCTGCTGAATGCGCACCTGGACACCGTCGGGGTGGCCGGCATGGACGCCCCGTTCGAGCCGCGGATCGCGGAAGGACGGATGCACGGCCGGGGCACGATGGACATGAAGGCGGGGCTGGCCGCCTGCCTGCTGGTGCTCGAGGACGCGGCGCGGCGCGGCGACCTGGTCGGCGACGTCGTTCTGGCCGCGGTATCGGACGAGGAGCACGACAGCATCGGCACCCGATCCGCGCTGGAGGCGGTTCGCGCCGACGTCGCGATCGTCCCCGAGCCGACCGACCTCGCGATGCACGTCGCCCACCGCGGCTTCGCGGTGCTCGAGGTCGCGTTCGAAGGCCGGGCCTCGCACACGTCCCAGCCCGAGTCGGGCGTGAACGCGCTGCGGCCGCTCGGCCGGCTGTTGACGACCGTGGAGGAGCGTGACGCCGTGTTGCGGAGCACGGAGCCGCACCCCCTGCTGGGACACGGCTCGTGGCAGGCGGTGCTGGCGTCGGGAGGCCACGAGCTGTTCACGACCCCCGCCCACGCGGGCGCGACGATCGAGCGTCGCACCGTTCCTGGCGAGTCCGCCGCGAGCGGGGCGGAGGCCGAAGCGACCGGCATGCTGGACGCGCTCCGCCTGGCCGACCCGACCGTACGGGCGACGGTCCGCACGCTGGTCGCGCGGGAGGCGTTCGAGGCGGCGCCCGACTCGCAGGCGGCGGAGCTCGTCGCCGAGGCGGCCGCGGCCGTGACGGGACGCGCGCCCCGGCGCCTGGGCGCCCCCTACTGGACCGACGCCGCCCTGATCGAGGCGGCGGGCATCCCGACGGTGCTGTACGGGCCGGTCGGCGGCGGGATCCATCAGGCGGACGAGTGGGTGGACCTGGCCAGCGTCGAGACGGTGCGGCAGGTCCTGGGCCACGTCGCGAGGCGCTTGTGCGGCTGAGCCGTCGGCGGGCCGAGCCGGGCCCGCCGACGGTAGCCGACCGAGGTCGGCTGGGCGCCGTCAGGTCGGCGCGGTCAGGTGCGCCACCCACGCCGCGTCGGGCAGCTCGTCGTCGATCGCCTTCGTGGCGTCCTGCTGACGGAACGCCGTGAAGGCGCCGGCGATCTCCGTACCGAGCTGCTCGACGGCGCTGCGGACCCGCTCGGCCGAGTAGCCACGCTCGCCGAGCTCGACGACCATCTCGAGCGAGGCGATCTGGCCGATCAGGCGACCGAAGTCCACCAGCCTACGCTGCGGCAGCTCGGTGTCGATGCGGACGTCCAGCGACGCCTCCAGCCGGTCGGCTGCGCGCGACGCCCAGTCCGTCGCCGCCAGGAACGCGGCCAGGCGCGGCTCCTTCGCCTTGCGCATCGCTTGGAGCGTGGCGGTGGCGATCTGCTCGTACAGGATGTCGTTGCTGCCCTCGAAGATCTGGAACGGCCGGGAGTCGACGAGTCCGCGCCCCGAGATGTGGTCCAGGCGGTAGCCCTTGGCACCCATCAGCTGCAGCACCGACTGCGCGCCCTCCTGCATCCGGTCGGTGACCGTCGCCTTCACGATGTTGGCCGGCAGCCCCTCCTTGGAGAGGTCCTGATCGACGCCGGCTCGCGACGAGGCGAACACGCACATCGCGCTCGCGACCGTCACCGACGCCTGGAGCCGTGCGATGCGCCTCTGGACCTGGTCGTACGCCAGCAGGCTGCGTCCTCCCACCTGCCGTTCGTGGACGTGCGCCATCGCCTCGTCGGCCATGCGCCGCAGGAAGCCGAGCGCCATGCCGGGGAACTGGATGCGGCTGCGGTGCAGCAGGTCCAGCATCATCTTCAGGCCGCTTCGCTTCGGCGTGAGCCGCTGCGCCGACGGAACGCTCACGTCGACGCGGTTGCGTCCGTACGGAATGGCGTACAGGCCGAGGTTCTCGAACCGTTCCTCCACGACCACCGCCTCGCTGGGCCGGTGGGCGTCCAGCACGAAGAAGTCCACGTCGCGCGAGAGCTTGCCGTCTTCGTCGCGGCCACGGGCCGTCATCAGCCAGTAGTCGGCCAGGCCGGTCAGTCCCGCCCAGTGCTTCGTTCCCCGGATCCGGTAGCGGTCGCCCTCTTCGGTCCACGACGTCTGCATGCTGAGCGCGTCGGAGCCGTAGTCGGGCTCGGTCATCATCAGCCCGCCCATGTTCTGGTGGTCCAGGAACCGCTCGAAGATCGGACCGTGGATGTCGTCCGAGCCGTACTTCGCGACGGGCTGCAGGAACAGTGCGCCGTTGATGCCCAAGGTGAGCGACATCGCGAGCGAGTCGTACGCGGTGCGCTCCAGCATCGCGAGACCTTCGTGAACGTGCTCGCCACGCCCGCCATGGCGGCTGGGGATGAACACCGACAGCGGCCGCTGGGCGAGGACCGCACGGAGCTCCGATGGCGGAATGCCGCGCACCAGGTGGCGGCGGACGTCCTCGGTCGGGTTCCGGAAGACGCGGCGAAGGACGCGGCCGTAGCGCTCGAGGAAAGCGTCGAGCGGCTCCGGGCCGGAACGGTCGTCGGTCGGGGCGCGGATCGTGTCCATCGTCGTCCAGTGTAGCCCGGGCGTCTCGAAGCGGTCAGGACCGCTGGCCACGGTGTTCTCGCGACCGGACTGTGCTACATCACGCATTGCGTACGGGGAGGCGCTCGCGGTAGCCTTTCGCACCGAGCCGAGATACGGCCCAAGCCCGCGTCGGGCGTCTTGCGAGGTCGCACATGAAGGACGAGCATCTGACCACCGCGCTGCAGAAGGCGCTCACCCGCTACGGAACCAGCGAGCTCCCCGCCGATGCCCACGTCGAGGACGCCACCCGCGCGCCTCGGCGAACGCCGACGGGCGAGGGGCGGCGGCGCAAGCCGGGCTGGGTGACGGTGAGCGAGATCGAGGCGTCGCAGCCTCCGAACTCGTATCCGCGCTGGACCCGACGTGCGATCAAGACGCGCTGCAAGGAGCTGGCGCGCGAGGACGGGACGCCGGTCGAGGAGGTGCGCGCCGTCGGCCTGCGGAGTTGGGTGCGCGTCGCCGCCTCGAGCCCGTCAGCGGGGCAGGACGTGGACGGACCTGGGGGACGGCTCGACGCCGACGTCGTCATCGACGTCGGGGAGCCCGACCTCGGCCGCATTGGGGACGTCGACGAGCCAGCGGCCCTGCCCCTCGACGTCGACCTCCACCTCGCCGATCGTCCCTAGGAACGTCGCGCGGCGCACCGTGCCGCGGAACGCTCGCTCCGGGTCGAACGGTGCGAGCGACAGCGCCTCGGGCCGCACCAGGGCGGTCACGTGGGTGCCCTCGGGGTGCGGAACGCCGTTGGGCACCTCGATCCGCCGGCCCTCGACTTCCAGCGTCTCGGGGCCGGTGGCGACCGCTTCGACGAAGTTGGCCTTGCCGATGAAGTCCGCGACGAAGCGGTTGTCCGGTCGGGCGTAGACCTCGGTCGGCGTGCCGATCTGCTCGACGCGCCCGTCGTGCATGATCACGATCAGGTCGGAGAGCGCCATCGCCTCGATCTGGTCGTGCGTGACGTAGACGCTGGTGATCCCGAGCCGCTGCTGCAGATCGCGGATCTCGAGGCGCATCTGCTCCCTGAGCTTGGCGTCGAGGTTCGAGAGCGGCTCGTCGAACAGCAGCAGACGCGGCTCCATCACGATGCAGCGGGCCAGGGCGACGCGTTGCTGCTGGCCGCCCGAGAGCTGGCTGGGCGGTCGGTCCTGGAGGCCGGCGAGGCCGACGAGCCCCAGCACGTCGTCGACGCGCTCCCGGATCGCCGAGCGGGACAGCCGCTTCAGGCGGAGCCCGAACGCGACGTTGTCGAACACGGAGAGGTGCGGGAAGATCGCGTAGCTCTGGAACACCATCGCCGCGTCGCGGGCGTTGGGCGGCACCTCGTTCACGTTCTGCTCGCCGAACCACACCTCGCCCGCGGTGGGCTCCTCGAAACCGGCGATCATCCGCAGCAGGGTGGTCTTGCCGCACCCCGACGGGCCCAGCAGCGTGACCAGCTGGCCCTTCTCCAGACTCAGGTCGATGTCGTCGACGGCCACGACCGAGGCCGAAGGATCGTCCGGGCTCTCGAACACCTTGCGCAGGCCGACGAGGCGCAGGTCCGCGTCGGGCGTGGGGGCTTCGGAGCTTCGGGACGGGTGGTCGCGCATCGCGCCTCCTCAGAATCGGACCGTGGCGGTCGTGGTTCGGGTCCAGCGGGAGATCAGGGCCGAGATCACGCCGATCGCGACGATCACGATCGTGATCGTCAGGACCGAGAACGCCGCGGCCACGCCGAGCCGGCCGGAGCCGACCTGGTTCAGGATCTGTACCGTCATCAGGTTCCAGTCCGCGGACACCAGGAAGATCGCCGCCGAGATGGCGGTCATCGCCCGCACGAACGCGTACACGAGCCCGGAGAAGAACGCGGGGGCGATCAGCGGCAGGGTCACCTTGCGGAAGGTGGTGACGCCGTCCGCCCCCAGGTTCTGCGCGGCCTCCTCGATCGACGGGTCGATCTGCCGAAGGACGGCGATCCCGTTCTGGATCCCCACCGGAACGTAGCGGAACACGAACGCCAGCACGATGATCGCGAGCGTTCCTGTGAGCAGCAGCGGACGGCTGTTGAACGCCAAGATGTAGCCGATCCCGACGACCGTTCCCGGCACGGCGTAGTTCAGGATCGAGGTGAACTCGAGCGCCGCCTTGCCGGGGAACGTCCGGCGGACGATCAGGAAGGCGATCAGCATGCCCAGAACGCCCGAGATCGGGGTCGACAGGAGGGCGATCACGACCGTGTCCTGCACCGCGTTCAGGCCGACGGAGAAGACGTAGCGCATGTGCTGGAGGCTCGGGGTGTAGTCGAACCCCCACACCCGGGTGAACGCGCCCATCACGATCACCGCGTAGAACGCGGTCACCAACGCCGCGAACGCGACGACGACGCCGTACAGCGACCATTTCGCGGCGGGGCTCACGAGCTTCGTCGTCGACGAGGTCGGCTTGCCGGTGACGGTCACGTACTGGCGTCGCGACACCCAGTAGCGCTGGATGGCGAACGCCGTCATGCTCGGCAGGAGCAGGATCGTCGCCAACATCGCGCCACGGCCGAGGTTGAAGCTGCCGGTGATCTCGAGGTAGGCCTGCGGCGCCAGCATCGGGAAGGTCGCGCCCGCAAGCACCAGCGGGTTGCCGAAGTCGGAGATCGACTCGATGAACACGACCAGGAACGCGCTGAACACGCCGGGCAGGCTCAGGGGAACGGTGACCCGCCAGAACGCCTGCCACTTGCTGGCGCCGATGTTGAACGCGGCGTCCTCGAGGGTGGGGCTGATCGACTGCAGGACGCCGCGGAGCGAAAGATAGGCGAGCGGAGCGAAGGTGAAGATCTGCGAGAAGATCACGCCGCCTCGACCGTAGATGTTGAAATCCTGCAGGTCGAGGAGCTGGCGCGTGACGAGGCCGTTGAAGCCGAACAGGAACAGGATCGACACCGCCCCGACGAACGGGGGCGAGATGATGGGAAGCATCATCGCGAGGTGCAGCGGGCGCTTGAACGGTACGTTCGTCCGCGTCAGCACGAACGCCATCACGTAGCCCAACAAGGTGCCGACCACCCCGACGGTGGCCGCGACCTGCAGGCTGTTCACCAGCGCGTTGCGGTACAGGCGCCGCGTCGCGATCAGCTCGTAGTTCGCCGTCGACCACTCGCCGCCGATCCGGAGGCTGGCGAACAGCACCTCGAGCAACGGCCACAGCACGAAGATCGCGACAGAGGCCATGATCACGACGACCAGGCCCAACAGCACCGGGTCACGGGCCAGGATGCGGATCTGGCGGCGGGCGGCGCGCATGGCGGTCGCGTAGCGGGTGCGGGGAGGGGGCGGACCCCCTCCCCGACGTCGCTACTGCCCGAGCACCTCCTCGACCCAACGGTCCACGAGGCGCGTGCGGTTCTCCGCCGCGTACGCGCCGTCGTACCGAACCAGGTTGATCTCGCTCAGCGACGGGATCCCCTCGCCGGCGCTCACGTCGGAGCGGATCGGCAGGAAGTAGGTCTTCGATTCGGTCAGCTGCGTCTGGCCTGCCTGACTGGTCATCCAGTCGACCAGTGCCTGAGCCTCCTCGAGGTTGCTGGCGCCGTCCAGGATCGACATGGCGGCCACCTCGTAGCCGACGCCTTCCTCGGGGAAGACGACCTCGACGGGGAAGCCTTCGTCGACCAGACGCAGGAAGCCGGGCGAGAACTGGATCGCGATGACGGTCTCGCCGACGCCCAGGGAGCCCGAGGGCGCCGTGCCGCTCTGCGTGTAGGTCTGGACGTTGGGATGCACCTCGCGCATGTACGCGAACGCTTCGTCCTCGCCCATCAGCTCGCGCAGGGTGAGCACGATGGCGTACGCGGTGCCGGACGCCTGCGGCGAGGGCATCTGGATCAGGCCTTCGTACATCGGATCGGTCAGCGCGGCCCAGCTCCGAGGCACCGTGGCGCCCCGTTCCTCGAGCATGTCCGTGCGCACGCCGAACGCCAACGGATTGGTGTAGATGGCGTGCCAGTACCCCTCGGCGTCCTTGAACTCGTTCGTGAGGGCATCGGCGTGGGGCGACACGTACGGCTGGGTCAGTCCGCGGTCCTTGGCGAGAATGTGGTTCTCGCTGGGCGCGCCGAACCAGACGTCGGCTTGCGGGCGGTTGGCCTCGGCCTCGATGCGCGACAGCGCCGGGCCGGAGGAGAGGAACACCATCTGAACGTCGATGCCGGTCTCGTCCGCGAACGCGGCCAGGATCCGGGTGGCGTTCTCCTCGTCGACGCTGGTGTAGACCACCAGCGACTGGGCCGTCGCCCAACCGAGGGCCAGCAGAAGAAGGATCGTCGCTCGTCGGAACATTCGATCACCTCCGTGCATCCGGCTGGAAGGCGGGGCCGACGCTCGTCGCCGGCCGCTTCGCCGGACGCATGATCAACGCCTCTCATCCTACGACTCGCGCGCGGTGCCTACCAGGGACGGACGGCTCGGCAGGCAGGCCACGGCTCGCCCTCAGGGCGCCGCCTGCTCCAGCGCCGCGCGGTCCAGCTCACGGAGGCGGACGAACCGGAACGAGAACGCCAGGCTGCTCGCCGCGACCAGCGCGGCCAGGCCGAACAGCGGGCGGAAGCCGATCAGGCCCGCCGCCAGGCCCGCGGCGACGGGCGCCAGGCTGGGAAGGGCCAGCACGCTGTTCGCGACGCCGACGTAGAGCGGGCGCTCGGGTGCGGGGGAGACGGCGTAGAGCAGGTTCCACGCGGCGATGCCCATCGCGGACGTCCCCGCCGCGGAGAGCGCGAACACCACGCCGAACGCGCGCGGATCGTCGATCGTCAGCGCGGCGATGGGCGCGGCCACCAGGAGCGCCAGGGCGATCTGCAGGACCGTGACGTTCCGGCCCCGGTCGGCGTGCCGCCGTAGCGCGAAGTTGACGGTGATCGAGGCGAACGTCGCCATCACCACGAACGTTCCCAGCGACGTCACCGGCGCGCCCAGGTTCGTGATCGCGTGAACGGCGTAGAACGGCTCGGCCAGCAGCGCCGCCAGCGCCAGGAAACGCACCCGCAGGTACCGCCGGAAGCTGTCGTCGCGCCTGAGGACCGAGGGCAGACGCCGCAGCATGGCCCGCATCGGCTCGCGAAGCGCGGGGGTGCCGGCAGGCTCCCGGACCAGCGCGAACGCCAGGTAGGCGGACGCCATCAGGGTCGAGCCCAGCAGGAACACCAGACCGAAATCGCGTGGGAACGGCAGGCCCGAGTCCAGCACCCGGCTGAGCACCAGGCCGGCCATGAGCGCCAGCACGCCGCCGATCGCGTTGCGCAGCACCCAGAACGTCCCCAGCCGGTAGTGCGGCACGACCTTGGCCGTGACGTCCGCGAACGGCACGCCGCCCACCCCGCCGGCGATGGCGTTCACGCCCAGCACGAGCAGCGTGACGACGACGATCAGGCCGGGACGGCCTCCCGCAGCGAACACCGTCGCGGTCAGGATCGCGAACGAGAGCACCCGCACCGTCGAGGAGCGCCGGTACACCGGCAGCTTGAACGGCTGGTGCGCCAGGCGGCTGGCGACGAACAGCTGCGGCAGGAACCATCCGCCGATGCGGATCGTCGGGATCAAGCCGATCGCCCAGGCGGGCGCGCCCAGCGCAGCGAGGAACGGCGCCAACACGAGCCCGCTGTGGAAGAACGCCTCGCCGCCGTTGACGAGGATGCCGTTGTAGACCCCCAGCCAGAAGTTCCGGTTCGCCTCGCCGAGTCCCTTGGCCCGCATCCGGCCATGCTACGCCCCGGCGAACCCACCGCCCCCGGTTGTCCTCGCGAAGGAGGCGACCGTGCCCGGCCCCTGGCGTAGCCTGGGGCATGTCGTTCCGTGAGCGCTTAGGCGACATCATCTTCGAGACCGACACGCCGGCGGCGCGCGCGTTCGACGTGGCGCTGCTCTGGGCGATCGTGCTCAGCGTCGCGCTGGTCCTGATGGAGAGCGTGGCGGAGGTTCGGGCACGCTACGGGCCGACGCTGCGCACGCTGGAGTGGGGCTTCACCGTCCTGTTCACGGTCGAGTACGTCGCGCGCATCTATTCGGCGCGCAGGCCGCTGCGGTACGTGCGCAGCTTCTACGGCGTGATCGACGCGCTGGCGATCCTGCCGACCTACCTGAGCGTGCTGCTGGTGGGCTCGCAGTACCTGCTGGTCATCCGTTCGCTGCGCCTGCTGCGGGTGTTCCGCGTGTTCAAGGCGGTCCGCTACCTGGGCCAGGCGAGCGTGCTGATTCGCGCGCTCCGCGCCAGTCGCGAGAAGATCACGGTGTTCCTGGTGACCGTGCTGACGCTGGTGCTGATCATCGGCTCGGCGATGTACCTGATCGAGGGGCCGCCCAACGGGTTCGACAGCATCCCGGTGTCGATCTACTGGTCGATCGTCACGCTCACGACGGTCGGCTACGGCGACATCGCGCCCGGCACGCCGGTCGGCAAGGCGCTGGCGGCGGCGGTGATGATCTTGGGCTACGCGATCATCGCCGTCCCGACCGGGATCGTGACGAGCGAGCTGACACG